>JAJZEV010000075.1 GCA_021805665.1 Pseudomonadota bacterium | reverse complement strand
ACAACAATTATCTGACGTTGCCGGTCGTGTTCACGATGCTAAGCAACCATTACTCGTTCACCTATTCCTCGCCGAAATGGAGCTGGCTGATCCTGGCTTGCATCTTCATCGCCAGTTTCCTGGTGCGACACTGGTTCAACACGATGCACGCCGGAAAGAAGCCCGATTGGCGGCTGTGGCCCGCGGCGGCGGTGCCCGTGGCATGCGCGATCGCCCTTGGCATTCTGGGGCGACCGGCCGTGCAGGTCGCGGATGCCGATGCGGCGCCGGTCCGCTTTGCGGAGGTGCGGCAGATCGTCGACCAGCGGTGCCATGTATGCCATGCCGCCAAGCCGCAATTTCCCGGATTTGCCGAACCGCCGAAGGGTGTGATGTTCGATACGCCGGCCCAGATCAAGCGGCAGTCGCAGCAGATCATGGCTCAGGCGGTCAAAACTCATACAATGCCGTTGGGTAACGTCACGGAGATAACCGATGCCGAACGTGGGATGTTAGGATCGTGGATCGAGGCGGGTGCGCGGCTGAATTGACGAGGGAGCCGAATGACGCCCGTATGGTCAAGACAGATGCATGACAATATGCTTACAGAATGTTCATCGTGCCATGTTTTGAACAGCTTGTGGGCATTAGATAGCCGGGTCGGTTTTGCTTCGCCTCCGCGAAACGGCTGAAAGGACAGGCAGCGCGATGCGCGACGCGATTCACTTCCGCCTTGGCACTGAAGACCGGACGTTGCGGGACGTCGATCCGACCATGACCGTGCTGGAATATCTGCGCGGCCCCGAACGCATATGCGGCACCAAGGAAGGCTGTGCGGAGGGCGATTGCGGTGCCTGCACGGTTGTACTGGTGGACGCAGACGGACGCCACGATGCGGTGAATGCCTGCGTGCTGTTCGTCCCGGCCCTGGATGGGCGGCAACTGCTGACGGTGGAGCATTTGGCCGGGCCGGACGGTGCATTGCATCCGGTGCAGCAAGCGATGGTGGATCGCCACGGCTCGCAATGCGGGTTCTGCACGCCGGGATTCGTGATGTCGCTCTACGCGTTGCGCACCGAGGCCAAACCGGATCGCGCGGCGGTCAACGAGGCGCTGGCGGGGAATTTGTGCCGCTGCACCGGCTACCGCCCGATTGTCGATGCCGCGATGGATGTTTGCACCGGTCACGAAGCCCCGGTGCCGGCGCCATTGCCGTCACCCGCCGGTTCCCTGGCGCTGTCGCATGGCGATAAGCGGTCGTTCTCACCGCGGACCGCCGACGAACTGGCTGGCATTCTGCTGGAGTATCCAGTTGCGACGATCGTGGCCGGCGGGACCGATGTTGGGCTGTGGGTGACCAAGCAGCATAAGACACTGCCGGTGACCGTGTCGCTGGATGCGGTCGCGGACCTGCGCGGTGTCGAGGAAACCGACGGTGCGATCAGGATCGGCGCGGGCGCGACGTATCAGGATGCGCTGCCGCTGCTGGAAACGCACTTTCCGGATTTTGGCGCGATGATCCGGCGCATCGGCTCCCGCCAGATCCGCAACCGCGGCACCATCGGCGGCAATATCGCCAATGCCTCGCCGATCGGGGATTCGCCGCCGGCCCTGCTGGCGCTGGATGCGTCCGTTGTGCTGCGGCGCGGTGACGTGCGTCGGACGGTCCGGCTGGATGCGTTTTTCACCGGCTACCGGCAGACGGTTCTGACCAAAGGGGAATTCATCGAACGGATCGATGTGCCGCTACCGGCCGCGCGGGAGGTTTTCCGCTGCTATAAGGTCTCCAAGCGCTTCGACCAGGATATCTCGGCGGTCTGCGCGGCATTTCGCCTGCGGGTCGAGGGCGGCATCGTGCGCGATATCCGCATCGGCTACGGCGGTATGGCGGCCACGCCGTTACGCCCGCGCGCCGTGGAGGACGCGCTGACCAGCCGTCCATGGAATGAGGCAACTATCCGCATGGCGCAAGCGGTCATGGACAGCGCGATGTCGCCGCTGTCCGACATGCGGGCGAGTGCCTTGTATCGCCGTACCGTCGCGCGCAACCTGCTGCTGAAGTGCTTCCTGGAAACCAGCGAGGAGGCAGCCGTGACCCGGCTGGCACCGGTATGAACGCGGTCGTGCCCGTCCTCGGCGCCCCCATTCCGCATGACAGCGCGCCCAAGCATGTCAGCGGCAAGGCCATCTATATCGACGACATGCCGGAACCGCCCGGCCTGCTGCACGCCTATCTCGCGCTAAGCCCCCACGCCCACGCGCGCGTCAAGTCGATGGACCTGAGCGCGGTGATCGCCACGCCCGGCGTTGTCGCGGTGATGACCGCCAAGGATGTCCCGGGGGTCAACGATGTCGGTCCGGCTTTTCCAGGCGACCCAATCTTCGCCGACGGGCTGGTCGAGTACCACGGCCAATCCCTCTTCGGCGTCGCCGCCACCAGTATGGCCCTCGCTCGGGAAGCCGCATCCAAGGCGGTGATCGAATACGAAATCCTGAGGCCCATTCTGACGATCGATGAGGCGCTGGCGGCACAATCCTTCGTCCTGCCGACCCAGATCATGCAGCGCGGTGACGCCGGCTCCGCGCTGGCGAATGCGCCGCTGCGGCTGTCGGGCCGGATCGATGTCGGCGGCCAGGAGCATTTCTACCTCGAAGGCCAAGTCGCCATGGCAGTCCCCGGCGAGGATGGCGATATGCTGGTCCACAGCTCCACCCAGCATCCCACCGAGGTGCAGCATCTCGTTGCCCGGGCGCTGAAGCTGTCCGACAACGCGGTGGTGTGCGAGACGCGACGGATGGGCGGCGGTTTTGGCGGCAAGGAATCGCAGGCCTCGCTGATCGCCGTGTCGGCGGCACTGCTGGCGCAGAAGACCGGGCGGCCGGTGAAGCACCGGCTGGACCGCGACGACGACATGATCCTGACCGGCAAGCGTCACCACGCCCGTATCGACTACGATGTCGGCTTCGGCAAGGACGGTCGCATCCTGGGCATCGAGTTTATGCACGCAATCGGTTGCGGCTACTCGCCCGATCTGTCGGGTGCGATCGCCGACCGGGCGATGTTCCATGCCGATAATGCGTATTATCTGGACCACGTTCGCATCGTCTCGCATCGGTGCAAGACCAACACGGTGTCCAACACCGCGTTTCGCGGCTTCGGCGGCCCGCAAGGCATGGTGGGAATCGAGCATGTGGTGGATGAGATCGCCCGCCATCTGCGCATCGATCCGCTGACGGTGCGTAAGCGCAACTTCTACGGCAAGCGCGGCCGCAACATCACGCCGTATCATATGACGGTGGAAGACAACGTCATCGCCGAACTGGTGGCGGAGCTGGAACGGGAATCCGGATACGCGGCACGCCGCAAGGCAGTGAAAGCGTTCAACGCGGCGCATCCATGGGTCAAGCGTGGGTTGGCGCTGACGCCGATCAAGTTCGGGATTTCGTTCACGCTGACGCACATGAACCAGGCGGGGGCGCTGGTGCATGTCTATACAGATGGCAGCGTGCAGTTGAACCATGGCGGCACCGAAATGGGGCAGGGGCTTTACCTGAAAATCGCCCAGATCGTTGCCGCCGAGTTCGGCATCGGCCTGGACCGGGTGAAAATCACTGCCACCACGACCGCCAAAGTGCCCAATACCTCACCAACCGCCGCATCGTCGGGCACCGACCTGAACGGCAAGGCGGCGCAGACGGCGGCGCGAACGATCAAGCAGCGTATGGCCGGCGTCGCGGCTATCGCGTTCGGGGTCCAACCGGCCGAAGTGCTGTTCGCCGGGGGCAAAGTGAGCGGCGGAGGCCAGGAACTCCCGTTCGGCGAAGTCGCCAAACTGGCACATCGCGCTCGGGTTTCCCTTTCCTCCACCGGCTACTACAGCACGCCGAAAATTCATTACGATACCAAAATTCATCGGGGCCGCCCATTCTACTACTTCGCCTATGGTGCGGCGGTGTCGGAGGTCGAGGTCGATACCCTAACCGGCGAATACCGGCTGCGGCGGGTCGATATCCTGCACGACGCCGGCCAGTCGCTGAACCCGGCGATCGATTTGGGGCAGGTGGAGGGCGGTTTCGTTCAGGGCATGGGCTGGCTGACGACCGAGGAACTCTGGTGGGACGACAAAGGGCATCTGCGGACGCATGCGCCCTCGACCTATAAAATCCCCGCCTGCGGAGACATACCAGCGGCATTCAACGTGTCGCTGTTCAAGGCGGGACGCAACAAGGAGGACGTGGTCTATCGCTCCAAGGCGGTGGGCGAGCCGCCGTTGATGCTGGGCATCGCGGTGTTCCAGGCGTTGCGCGACGCGGTCGCGGCTTGCGGCGATGGCTGGACGGTGCCGCGTTTCGACGCACCGGCCACAGCCGAACGGGTGCTGATGGCGATCGAGACCGTCAGAGCCCGCGCTGCGATCCCGCAAGCACAGGCAGCTGACTGATGGCCGCATGGCTGGATGCCCTGGCCGCGGCGGAACGCGACAACCAGCCGGCGGTGCTGGTGACGGTGCTGGCCGCCAAAGGCTCCACGCCGCGGGAAGAAGGCGCGAAAATGGTGGTATCCGCCGACGGCCTGGCCGGCACCATCGGCGGTGGAAACCTGGAATATCAGTGCGAGGCCGCGGCGCGGGACCTGCTGGCCTCGGGCGGGGAGGGGCCTTCGACGCGCGATTTCCCGCTGGGGCCAAGCCTGGGCCAATGCTGCGGCGGCCATGTGACGGTGCTGTTCGAGGTCCTGCGTCCGCCCAAACTGCAAATCGCCTTGTTCGGCGCCGGGCATGTCGGCAAGGCGCTGGTGCGGTTGCTGACCGACCTGCCGTGCCGCGTGCAGTGGATCGACCCTCGCCCGGAGGCCCTGCCGGCCAATCTGCCGCCGAACATCGCCCCGGTGCGAACCGCCCAACCGGCACAGGTTATCGCCGGCCTGCCGCCGGGCAGCGTGGTTCTGGTGATGACGCACGACCACCAACTGGATTTCGAGATTGTCGCAGCGGCGCTGCAACGCCCCGATCTGGCGGCGGTTGGCCTGATCGGATCGGACACTAAGCGCGCGCGCTTCCTCGGCCGTCTGGCCCGCCAGGGCATCCAAGCCGACCGGTTGATCTGCCCCATTGGCCTGCCGGGCATCGAGGGCAAGGAACCCGCCGTCGTCGCGCTGTCGGTCGCCGCGCAGATACTGCGACTTCAACCATCCTTTCCAACGACCCAGCGGAGCGTCGCCGAAATGCCAAAGATCGAACGAAGCTGCGGCGACTGCGTCTGTCCGCCCGTGAATGCAAGAGCGCCGCGCTGATGGCGGCCGAGGACCACATGCGGCGGGCCATCGGCCTGTCGTTGGAAATGATGCGCTCCGGCCGCGGCGGCCCATTCGGCGCGGTGATCGTGAAGGACGACAAAATCGTCGCCGAGGGGTTCAATCAGGTTACCTCCACCAACGATCCGACGGCGCATGCCGAGGTCGTTGCTGTCAGGCTGGCCTGCCAGGCACTGGGCACGTTCGATCTGACCGGCTGCGAGATTTATACCAGTTGCGAACCCTGCCCGATGTGCCTCAGCGCGATCTACTGGGCGCGCCTCGGCCGGATCTATTATGCCAACGATCGCGAAGACGCCGCCAAAATCGGCTTCCGGGACGATTTTCTGTACCACGAAATCCCATTGCCGCTGGAGCAGCGCGCCATCCCGATCCAACCGCTGCTGCGGGCCGAGGGCTGGGCCGCGTTCGAGGAGTGGGACCGCAAGCCGGATAAAGTGGAGTATTAACCAACCCGGCGCTCTCGGCGGAACAGCATCGTTTGATCGGCGTCAACGCTGCCGCATCCTGATCGTGCATCCTCGCGGTCCAGAAAACCGGGAGACCTCGCCGTATGGCTCAAGGCCCTTCGCGTGACCTGACGCCGGTCATCGACCTGACGCTGGACCGAGGTACCGGACCGTTCCGCACCCGTCATCCGGTTTGGTCCGACCTTCGCCCACCCTGCAACAATGCCTGCCCGGCCGGCGAGAACATTCAGGCATGGCTCGCTCTGGCGCAGGCCGGCGACTACCGCAAGGCATGGGAAACCTTGGTCGCGGATAATCCGCTGCCCGCCACGCATGGCCGCGTCTGCTATCACCCCTGCGAAACCGCGTGCAATCGTGGGGAGATGGATGCGGCGGTGTCGATCCACGCCGTCGAGCGCTTCCTGGGCGATTGCGCCACCGCCGAGGCATGGGATTATCCCCCAGCCGAACCGCCATCCGGCAAACGCGTCCTGGTTGTCGGCGCGGGTCCGTCCGGCTTGTCGGCGGCGTATCACCTGACGCGGCTTGGCCACCAGGTCGAAATCCACGAAGCCGGCCCCGTCGCCGGGGGCATGCTGCGGTTCGGAATCCCCGCCTACCGTCTGCCACGGGCCGAACTGGCCGCCGAAATAGCGCGGATCGAGCGGTTTGGCGTCAAGATCGTGTTCAACCACCCCGTTACCGACGTCAAATCCGAACAGATCCAGGGCAAATTCGACGCGGTGTTCGTCGCGATCGGCGCACATATCGCCCATCATGCTGAAATCCCGGCCAATGACGCCGCCCGTATTCTGGACGCGGTTTCCCTGCTGGGCGATGTCGGTGCCGGCGGTACACCCGCGCTCGGGCGGCGGGTCGTGATCTATGGCGGCGGCAACACGGCGATGGACGCCGCGCGCACGGCAAGGCGCCTGGGTGCCAAGGAAACGGTGATCATCTACCGGCGCGACCGAGCGCATATGCCCGCGCATGGATTTGAGGCGGATGAGGCGCTGGAGGAAGGCGTGCAAATTCGCTGGCTGACCAGCATCAAGGAGGTCGTCGGGCCGTCCCTGAAGGTCGAGCGCATGGAACTGGACGACAAGGGCCGTCCGCATCCCACCGGGGAGTTCGACACGCTGGAAGCCGACAGTGTCATCCTCGCCCTCGGGCAGCAGACCGATAGCGGGTTTCTGCGGAATATCCCCGATATCGAGGCCAAACCCGACGGCACCGTGGTCGTCGATCGGCAGATGATGACCGGGCATCCAGGCCTGTTCGCGGGCGGCGACATGGTGCCCAGCGAGCGTACCGTCACCATCGCCACGGGCCACGGCAAGCTGGCCGCCCGCAATATCGACGCCTGGCTTCGGGGCCAGGTCTATGTGCCGCCCGACAAAGCGTCGGTTGTTACATTCGACATGCTGCATCTGCCGGTGTTCAGCGACGTCGATCCCGCCACCCAGCCCCGGATCGCCGCGGAAGACCGCCTGTCCGGCTTCGCCGAAATCCTCACCGGCCTCCCTGAACCCGCCGCCCGGCATGAAGCCCAACGCTGCCTGAGCTGCGGTGTCTGCTTCGAATGCGACAACTGCTTCGCGGCCTGTCCGGAGCAGGCGATCGTCAAGCTGGGGCCGGGGAACGGTTATCGCCTGAACGAAGACCGCTGCACCGGTTGCGCGACATGTTTCGACCAGTGCCCCTGCCACGCGATCCAGATGGTGGCCGCACCCAAACAACGGATCGCCTGAAGGAGACTCCGATGTCCCAAACCCACGCGACGATGGACGGCAACACCGCGGTCGCGCATGTGGCCTACCGGGTCAATGAGGTCTGCGCGATCTATCCGATTACCCCGTCCTCCACGATGGCCGAACTCGCTGATGAATGGGCCGCGCTGGGGATCAAGAATATATGGGGCAACATCCCGATCATCCAGCAGATGCAAAGCGAGGGCGGCGCGGCGGGCGCGGTTCACGGCGCCCTGCAATCCGGCGCGCTGACGACGACGTTCACCGCGTCGCAGGGATTGCTGCTGATGATTCCGAACATGTTCAAGATCGCCGGGGAGCTGACGCCGGCGGTGTTCCACGTCGCGGCGCGCGCCTTGGCGACCCAGGCGTTATCGATCTTCGGCGACCATACCGATGTAATGGCGGTGCGCTCCACCGGCTTTGCCTTCCTCTGTTCGGCCAGCGTGCAAGAGGCGCACGACATGGCATTGATCGCCCAGGCGGTGACGCTGGAGGCCAGGATTCCGGTGCTGCATTTCTTCGATGGATTCCGGACCTCGCATGAGCTGAACACCATCGACCTGCTGACCGACGCGCAGATCAGGGCGATGATCGACGACGATCTGGTCCGCGCCCATCGTCGGCGGGCGCTGAACCCGGAGGATCCGTTTATTCGCGGCACGGCGCATAACCCGGATACGTTCTTCCAGGCGCGTGAGACGGTGAACCCGTTCTATGCGGCGCTGCCCGGAATCGTGCAGAAGCACATGGACCGGTTCGCGGCGCTGACCGGACGGCAATACCATCCGTTCGACTTTTTTGGCCCGGCCGATGCGGAGCGGGTAGTCGTGGCGATGGGCACCGGTTCCGAAACCGCCCGCATCGCGGCGGAAATCTTGCAGGCTCGGGGCGAGAAAGTGGGCGTATCGCAGGTTCGCCTGTTCCGCCCGTTCGATGCGGCCGCGCTGCTGGCCATGCTGCCGGAAACGGTGCGCTCGATCGCGGTGCTGGAGCAGACCAAGGAACCGGGCGCGCCGGCCGAACCCATGTATCTGGATGTCGTCGCGACACTGGCCCGGGCGGTCGCGATCGGCGAACGCAGCTTTCTCCCGCGTGTGGTCGGCGGGCGGTACGGGCTGTCGTCGAAGGATTTTTCGCCAGCCCTGGCGAAGGCGGTCTTCGATGAGCTTGAAAAGCCGGTGTCGAAGACCGGGTTCACCTTGGGGATCGACGACGATGTCTGTCACACCAGCCTGCCGCCCGATCCGGCGTTTCCGTGCGATCCGCCGGGTTCCGTCTGCGCGGTGTTTTACGGTTTGGGGTCTGACGGGACGGTGGGCGCCAATAAGAACACGGTCAAAATCATCGCCGAGGATGCCGGCCTGCACGCCCAGGGTTACTTCGTCTATGATTCGCACAAATCCGGCGCCCAGACGATTTCCCACCTGCGGTTTGGGCAGGCGCCGATCAGGGCGCCGTTCCTGATCCAGCAAGCCAGTTTCGTCGCCATCCATCAGTTTGCGATGATCGAGCGGCAGGACGTGCTGCGGCTGGCGGCGCCGGGTGCGACGGTGTTGCTGAACGCGCCGTTCGCGGCCGATGTCGTTTGGGACAAGCTGCCACGCGCCATGCAGGCCCGTATCGTCGCCGACAAACTGCAAGTTTACGTGATCGATGCCTCGAAAGTCGCCGCGGATGTTGGGCTGCGCGGACGCACGAACACCATCCTGCAAACCTGTTTCTTTGCCCTGTCCGGCGTGTTGCCGCGCGAACGGGCGATCGAGCAGATCAAGCACGCGATCCAGAAGACGTACGGCAAGCGCGGGGATGCGGTGGTCCAGCGCAACTTCGATGCCGTCGATGCGACATTGGTCCGGCTGTTCCCGGTCGCCATACCGGATGCCGCGACAGCTACCCGGGAACGTCAGTCGCCGGTTCCGGCGAATGCTCCGGACTTCGTCCGCCGTGTCACCGCCTTGATGCTGGAAGGCCGCGGCGATGAGGTTCCGGTCAGCATGCTGCCGGCGGATGGCACCTGGCCGTCCGGCACCGCCGCGTGGGAAAAGCGCAATATCGCCGAGACGGTCCCGCTGTGGCACCCGGATCTGTGCGTCCAGTGCGGCCAGTGCAGCTTCGTCTGTCCGCACGGCGTGATCCAGGCCCGGTATTTCGACGCGGGGCGCCTGAAAGCAGCCCCGGCCAGCTTTATGTCTGCGCCGATCAATGTGCGCGGCTTCCCGGACGTCCGCTTTACCCTATCGTTCGCGATGGAAGACTGCACTGGATGTGCGTTGTGCGCCGAGGCGTGCCCGACCGAACCGGCGAAGTCCCTGGCGATGCGGGACAAGATGCCGTTGTTGCCGGATGCCCGGGCCAATCTCGCCTTCGCCGAGACGCTGCCCGTGAACGACCGGGCCAGGGTGGACTTTGCGAATGTGCGGGGCGTGCAGTTTCTGGAGCCGCTGTTCACTTTCTCCGGGGCATGCGCCGGGTGCGGTGAGACCCCATACCTGAAGCTGTTGTCGCAGTTGTTCGGCGATCGGGCGCAGATTGCCAACGCGACGGGATGTTCGTCGATCTATGGCGGCAATCTGCCCGTGACCCCGTGGGGCGTGAACCGGGAGGGCCGGGGGCCGGCGTGGTCGAACTCGCTGTTCGAGGATAACGCCGAATTCGGCCTCGGCTTTCGTCTGGCCGCCGATCAGCATCTGGAACTGGCGCGGTCGCTGCTGCTGAAGCTGGAGGCCGAGGTGGGCAGCGACTTGGTGCAGGCGATCCTGAATGCCCCGCAGGTGCGCGAGTCCGATATTCGTGCCCAGCGGCAAAGGGTGGCGGAGCTGACCCGGCGGGTGCGCGCCCTGGGCGATCGGCCCGACGCCGCGGATATGTTGTCGCTGGTCGATCATCTCGTGCGGCGGAGCATCTGGATCGTCGGCGGCGACGGCTGGGCGTACGATATCGGTTATGGCGGTCTGGACCATGTGCTGGCGACCGGCCGCGACGTGAACGTGCTGGTGCTGGATACCGAGGTTTATTCCAATACCGGCGGGCAGGCGTCGAAGGCAACGCCGCTGGGGGCCGTGGCCAAATTCGCCGCCGCCGGGAAACGCGTGGCACGCAAGGACCTCGCGTTGCAGGCGATTGCCTATGGCAACGTCTATGTCGCCCAGGTAGCGATGGGCGCCAATCCGCAGCAGACCCTGCAGGCGTTCCGGGAGGCGGAGGCCTATGATGGGCCCTCCTTGATCCTCGCCTATTCGCACTGCATCGCCCATGGGATCGACATGCGGTTCGGCATGAAGCAACAGGATCTGGCGGTCGCCAGCGGCTACTGGCCGCTGTTCCGCTACAATCCGGCGATGCGGGCGGTGGGCAGCAACCCCTTCGTGCTCGACAGCCCGCGGCCGACGCTGCCGTTCCGCGACTATGCCGGCAATGAGATGCGGTACAGGTCGCTGGCACAGACCCGCCCAGCGGATTCCGCCCGCCTTCTGGATGCGGCACAGGCCTCGATTCTGGAGAAATACCGGACCTATGAGGAGATGGCGGGATGGTCGGCCGCTCGGTTTGCCCCGGGCGGGGTGGACAGGCCGGACGGACCGGTAATCGCCGAACCGGCCTGGGAGGCGGCGGAGGGTTTGCGGGGATAGGCTCTTGGCCCCGTTCTTGCTGCGTCTGAACCGATTGATCCGATCCCCGGCGCGCAACCCGCGCCGATTGCCCAGAAGATGGGCGGCGATCGGCTCAGTGCTGAGCAGACGACGAGCAGGAGTGGTCCATGGAGTCCCGTCGCATATCCGTTCTGAGCCGCCGGTCCGTGTTGGCGGCCCCGGCGATTCTGCGGGTAGGCCGCGCCCGGGCGGATACGGTGACGGTTCGGATGGGTGCGCTGAAGCTGATCCATTCCATCACGCCATGGTTCTATGAGCGCTTCGTGCCGGCCGGCTACAAGGTGGAGATCGTCCCGTTCGAAAGCCCGACCGACTGCAAATCGGCTGTCGTTACCGGGTCGATCGATTTCGGCACGTTCGGGATCGCCGCCGGAATCCTGGGCGCCGCGGCTCATGAACCCGTGGTGGTGTTCGGGTCCGCCTGCAACAAGGGCATGGCGGTGGTGGCCCGTAAGGACGGCCCGATCGCCACGCTAGAGGATCTGAAGGGCAAGCGCGTCGCGATCTGGCCGGGTTCCACGCAGGAGGTGTTCATTCTGGAACGGCTGCGGATGGAGGGCATGACCATCCGCGACGTGGAATCCGTCCGCGTGTCGTTCTCCGAAATGCCGGCGGCGCTGGCGCGCGGTGACGTGGATGCCTATGTCGGCGCCGAACCCGGGCCGGGGCTTTCGCTGTTCACGGGCGTCGGCAAGATTGTGGAGTATCCCTACTCCACCCCCATGGGCAGCCTGAACATGATCATGGGGACGCATCGCGACACGATTGCGCAGAAGCCAGACCTGGTTCGGATGGTGCTGAACCTGCAAAAGCAAGGCAGCGAGTACGCGACCGCCCATCCAGCCGAAATGGTCGATATGGCGGTTACGAAACTGGGCATGAAGCGGGAGGCGGTGGCGCTGTCCGTCCAAAACGTGGAGCTGAACTGGCAGATGACTCCGGCGATGATGGAGGCGGGTAAAACCTATGCCCAGCACATGCTGGAATTGAAGCAAATCCGGGCGCTGCCGGACTTTGGGACTTTCTTCGACCCGAAAATCTCGGACCAGCTCGCGGTATGAGCGAGGCCGTCGAACCACTTCCCGCCGAAACCGCGCCCGTTCGGATCGACGCGACGCCGCTGCTGCGGATCGTTGTGCCGGTGCTGTTGCTGGTGGGATGGTGGGCTGAAACGGCGCTGCATCCCGGCGGATTGATTCCCGCCCCGTCGGAGGTTGGGGTGGCACTGTGGGATCTGGCGTTCGGCGGTATCAACGACGACGCGTTCAGCCAGATGCTGCTGCCCGACCTGATCGCCTCCGCCAGCCGGGTGTACGGCGCGTTCGTCCTGGCCGCCGCCGTGGCGCTGCCGTTGGGGATGCTGATCGGCCGGCTGCGCCTGGTGCGGGAGATGCTGGAGCCGACCTTGCAGGTTCTGCGCCCGGTGCCGGTGACGGCCTGGCTGCCGCTGTCGATGATCATGTTCGGCATCGGGCCGAAATCCGCGTTCTTCCTGGTGGCGCTGGGGTCGTTCTTTCCCATCCTGCTGAACACGATCTTTGCCGTGCGTAGCGTGGAACCCAGGTTGTTCGAGGCCGCGCAGATGCTGGGCGTTTCCCCGGCCAGGCTGTTCCCCAAAGTGGTGCTGCCCGCATCGTTGCCGGGGATATTCACCGGGCTGCGACTGGGGCTGGGTCTGGCCTGGGTGGTGATCGTCGTCGGCGAAATGACCGGGGTACAAACGGGCCTGGGCGCGATGATCATGGACGCCCGCCAGTTGTCCCGAACCGAGATCGTGATCGCGGGCATGGCGGTGATCGGCGTGGCGGGCTTCCTGTCGGACTACGCCGTGCTGATGCTGGGCCGGAAACTTCTGGCCTGGAGTCCGCGGCATGGGTAGGGTGGTTCAGGTTAAAATGGCGGGGCCATCGGCATTGGCCCCTCCCCGTCATGACGGGCGCCGGGCCGCCATCCACGCCTTTCCTGAATCCCGCGCCCATCATGATGCCACACCCCATCCCGGCACCCGTTCATGACCCCGCCCATCCTGTCCGCCATCAACGCCGGCAAGGTGTATCCAGGCGGTATCGAAGCCCTGCGCAACGCCAACCTGACGATCGCACCGGGTGAATTCGTCTGCCTGATCGGTGCATCGGGCTGCGGAAAATCCACCCTGCTGCGGATGATCGCGGGGTTCGAAACCGTCACCTCCGGCCAGATCGTGGTGCGCGGCAAGGAAGTCGCCGGGCCTGGACCGGACCGTGGCATGGTGTTCCAGGACTATGGCTTGTTCCCCTGGCTGACGGTCCGGAAAAACATCGCGTTCGGCCCGATCGCCCGCGGCAAACCCAAAGCCGGGGCGATGGCGGTCGCCGACCGCTTCGTTTCGATGATGGGACTCGATCGTTTCGCCGACAGCTACCCGCACCAACTGTCCGGCGGCATGAAGCAGCGGGTCGCCATCGGTCGTGTGCTGGCGAACGATGCTCGGATGGCATTGATGGACGAACCGTTCGGCGCACTGGACGCCATGACCCGCGAACACCTGCAGGAAGAACTGTTGACGATCTGGCGCGCCACGGGTCTGACTGTCGTGTTCGTCACCCACTCGCTGGAGGAAGCCATCTACCTCGCCGATCGTGTCGTCGTGATGTCTCCCGGTCCCGGCCGAATCGTGGCAGAGGAACGCATCGCCCTGGAGCGGCCTCGCGACGTGTCATCCCCCGAATTCAACGATATCCGCCGGCGTCTGGCAGCCCTGCTGCACGCCGATCACGCCACGGAGGCCGCTTGACGCCTGTGAAAATGGCGGAGGCGGCCATTGCCGCCGACCGCGCCCATGCCGATCCGGCGCTGTGGATCGCACGCCGGCCCGACGAAGCAATCCTGGCCGATGCCGCGGCCCTGGAGGCCGAGGGACCGAAGGGCCGCCCGCTGTGGGGTGTGCCCTTCGCGGTCAAGGATAACATCGATGTCGCCGGGATACCGACCACCGCGGCCTGCCCGGGTTTCGCCTATACCCCGGAAACCGATGCCCCGGCGGTTCGGCGCCTGCTGGATGCCGGCGCCCTGCTGATCGGCAAGACCAACCTGGATCAGTTCGCAACCGGTCTGGTTGGCACGCGCAGCCCCTATGGCATACCGCGCAACGTGTTCGATCCCGCGCTGGTGCCGGGCGGTTCGTCGTCCGGGTCCGCCTGCGCTGTCGCCGCCGGCATCGTGCGGTTTTCGCTGGGCACCGACACCGCCGGGTCCGGCCGGGTGCCAGCCGCATTCGGCAACATCGTCGGCTTGAAGCCCACCATCGGCAGCATCTCGGCCCGCGGGATGGTGCCCGCATGCCGCTCGATCGATACCATCTCGATCTTCGCCCGGTCGGTGGACGAAGCCCTTACTGTCCAGCGTGTTATCGCTGTGTTCGATGGCGACGACCCTTATGCCCGCAAGGCGCCGTTCCCGCATCTGCGCCGATCTGCCCTGGCGGCTGGCCGTGTGGCGATGGGCGATGTGGGCGCACTGTGCGATGCCGATGTTGCCGCTGCCTATGGCGATGCTTCATCGTTCCTGGGCGCCTCGCCGGTCGATATGGCGTTGTTTCTCCAGGTCGCGCACCTGCTGTACGAAGGCCCGTGGGTTGCCGAACGAACCGCCGCGCTGCGTTCGGTGCTGACGGCAACCCCGGACATGCTGTATCCGGCCACCCGCTCGGTTCTGGAACTGGGCCTGAGCCGGCTGACGGTCGATGCCTTCGACGCGTTCCACTTGCTGCAACAGGCCCGCCGGCGGGCCGCGATCCTGTTCAGCCAATACGATGCATTGCTGCTGCCCGCCGCCCCGTTCTGCCCCACCCTGGCGGAGCTGGAAGCCGATCCGCTTGGACCCAACCGCCGACTGGGCGCCTTCACCAACTTCGCCAATTTGTGCGACATGGCCGGCTTCGCCGTGCCGATCGGGTTCGGCCCGAATGGCACCCCGATCGGCGGCGTTCTGCTGGGGCCCGCGTGGTCCGAGGGCCGACTGGCCCCGCTGGCGGACGCGCTGCACCGGAAATTCGCCATCACGGTGGGCGCGACCGGACAGTCTCTGCCCGCCAGCGCCGACCCCGACCGGGCCGAGGCAGGTGAAACCGCATTGTTCTGCATCGGCGCCCACATGGCGGGTCTGCCGCTGAACCCGCAAATCACCTCGCTGGGCGGGCGCTTCGTCAGCGAAGCCACGACGGCCCCTTCCTATCGTCTGTTTGCCCTGGGCAACCGGCCGGGAATGATCCGGGCGGATAACGGTGCGGCCATCGTCGGGGAGGTCTGGGCGTTACCCACGTCCTCCATCGGCGCATTGCTGGCGCAGGTGCCTCCGCCGTTGGGCTTCGGTTCGGTGACGTTGGACGATGGCCCCTGCCTGGGCTTCGTGGCAGAGTCGGCCGGCGTGGCCGGCGCTCGTGAAATTACTCATCTTGGCGGCTGGCGAGCCTGGCTGCGATCCGGAGACTGACGATGGACGAAGCGGCATTGGATGCAATGATCGATACCGGAACGACGATATTGGGAATCGAAATGAAGCCGGAGTGGCGCGCCGCCGTGCGTATGCACTTGGGTATTTCTCTCAGTCACGCGGCGGTGGTGCTGGAAGCGCCGTTGCCCGATCATCTGGATCCGGCGCCGGTTTTCCGAGCATGACGCAAGCGACCGAGATCGCCGCCGGGATCGGTTCTGGCCGGATGCGTGCCACGGATGTCATGACCGCCTGTCTGGACAAGATCGGGCGGCTGAATCCGGTGTTGAATGCCTTCACCGCGGTAACCGCCGAACGGGCCATGGCGAAGGCCGCGGCGTTGGACGCGGCGATTGCCGCCGGTGCCGCGCCGGGGCCGCTGGCAGGTGTGCCGTTCGCCGTTAAGAACCTGATCGATGTCGCGGGTTTGCGGACCCTGGCGGGATCGAAGATCAATCGCGACCATCCCCCTGCTGCCGGCGATGCACCATTGGTGCAGCGACTGGAGGCAGCGGGTGCGATCCTGGTGGGCGCGCTGAACATGGGCGAGTACGCCTACGATTTCACCGGCGAGAACGTCCACGAAGGCCCGTCGCGCAATCCGTTCGATACCGCCCGCATGTCGGGCGGTTCATCGGGCGGTTCCGGCAGCGCGGTGGGCGGCGGGTTGGTGCCGTTGGCGCTGGGGTCCGACACCAACGGTTCGATCCGGGTGCCGGCGTCGTTCTGCGGCGTGTTCGGATTGAAAGCAACCTATGGGCGGCTGACCCGGGCGGGCAGCTTCCCGTTTGTATCCAGCCTGGACCATCTGGGGCCATTCGCGCGGTCTGTCGCCGATCTGGCGGTCGCGTACGACGCGATGCAGGGGTACGATCCAGCCGATCCGGTCTGTGTTGACCGGCCGGTAGACCCGGTTGCCGGAGTATTGGATAGCGGCATTGGCGGTTTGCGGATCGCCTCGGCCGGCGGGTATTTCCGAACCGGGGCCTCGCCCGAGGCGCTGACCGCATTGGACAGCATCGCGGCGGCGCTGGGTGCCGCCGATACCGTTATGATACCGGAGGTTCAGCGCGCCCGCAGTGCCGCCTATATCATCACTACGACGGAGGGTGCCGCGCTGCACATGCAGCGTCTGCGGACCCGGCCGGACGATTTCGATGCCGATGTGCGCGACCGGTTGATCGCGGGAGCGCTGCTGCCAGCGGCCGCGGTGGCGCAGGCGCAGAAATTCCGCCGTTGGTTCCGCGAGGAAATGCTGAAGCTGTTCCAGCGGTACGACGCGATCCTGGCGCCCGCGACCCCGTGTGTCGCGCCGTTGATCGGGCAGAAGACCTTCGTGCTGGATGGCAAGGAAATGCCGGTTCGCCCCAACATCGGTATCTACACACAACCGTTCTCGTTCATCGGCCTGCCGGTCGTCGCGGTGCCGGTGCCGACATCGCTGAGCCTGCCGATCGGTGTGCAGATCGTCACCGCCCCGTGGCGCGAAGATATCGCGTTGCGCGTCGCCCGCGCACTGGAAATCGCCGGCGCCGCTGTTGCCCCCGTTGCTAAACTGGAAGCCTGACTCATGGATATCGACCTTCCCGAAATCAAAGCCGAAGTCGAAGAGGCCTTCGCCCGTTACGAGCAGGCACTGGTGACCAACGACGTCGATGCGTTGCAGGCGCTGTTCTGGAACAGTCCACGTACGATCCGTTACGGCATCGCGGAAAACCTGTACGGCTACGATGAGATCGGCGCCTTTCGCGCCGCGCGTTCTCCCGTCGGATTGGCTCGGTCCACGTCGCGAACAGTGATCACGACTTTCGGAAACGATTTTGCCACCGCTTCGACGTTGTTCCACCGACAAACCGCTTCCGGCAAGGTGGGCCGCCAGATGCAGACCTGGGCGCGCACGCCGGATGGCTGGCGGGTGGTAGCGGCGCATGTCAGCGTGATCGACGCGCCGTGACGCTGTGGATCAAGGATCCGCTGGCGATCCTTGCCGGTGGCGCCGAACGCGGGGTGGTGGTCGATGGCGGGCGCGTCGTCGAATGTGTGCCGCGCGGTGCCGAACCGGCAACGCCGTGCAAGGCGATTTTCGACGCCAGCCGGCATGTCGTCCTGCCCGGGCTGATCAATACCCACCACCATTTCTACCAGACCCTGACCCGGGCCACCCCGGCGGCGCTGAACCGGGAGTTATTCCCGTGGTTGCAGGCGCTGTATCCGATCTGGGCGCGCCTGACTCCGGAAGCGCTCGATGCCGCCGTGACGGTGGCGATGGCGGAGCTGCTGCTGTCCGGCTGCACGACGACAACCGATCATCATTATGTCTTCCCCGCCGGGCTGGAAGCCGCCATCGATACCGAGATCGCCGTCGCCCGACGTCTGGGCATCCGGGTGGTGGTGACGCGGGGTTCGATGAACCTGTCCCAACGCGACGGCGGATTGCCGCCCGACAGCGTGGTGCAGGATGAGGACACCATACTGGCCGACAGCGAACGGCTGATCGCGCGCTATCACGACGCCTCCCCGGACGCGATGGTGCAGGTGGCCCTGGCGCCATGCTCGCCGTTCAGTGTGACCACGTCGCTGATGGCCGCGACAGCGGCTTTGGCGAAGCGGACGGGTGTCCGCCTGCATACCCACCTGGCGGAAACCGCCGATGAGGAAGCGTTCTGCCTGTCGAAGTTCGGACGCCGGCCGCTGGATTACCTGGAGTCCGTGGGATGGCTGAACGATAGAACGTGGCTGGCGCATGGCATCCATTTCGATGCCGGCGAGATCGCGCGTTTGGCCAAGGCCGGAACCTGCGTGACCCACTGCCCATGCAGCAACCAGATCCTTGCGTCGGGGACGTGTCCGGTGTGCGAAATGGAACAGGCCGGTATGCATGTCGGCCTTGGCGTGGATGGGTCGGCGTCGAACAATGCTTCCAATATGATCCAGGAGGTGCGTGCGGCGTTCCTGCTGCAACGCGGGCGGTACGGTGTGGAAAAAGTCAGTCACATCGACGCTCTGCGCTGGGCGACACAAGGATCGGCGGCCTGTATCGGCCGGCCGGAGCTCGGTCGCATCGCGCCGGGCATGCAGGCCGATCTGGCACTGTTCACGCTGGACGAATTACGGTTCTCCGGCGCGTTGGACCCGGTTGCCGCTTTGGTGGTGTGCGGCGCCCACACGGCGGACCGGGTGATGGTCGGCGGACGCTGGGTTGTGGAGAATGGCGCGATTCCGGGGCTGGACATGGCGGCCCTGATTCGGCGACACACTGACGCGGCGACAGCGCTGCACGCGGGATAGGGGACGCCTAAAATGGCAGATTACGATCTGGTGGTTGCCGGTGGTACGGTGGTCACGGCATCCGATATGTTTCAGGCCGACGTGGGCATCGTCGGCGGCCGCATCGCTGCTGTCGGGCTGAATTTGCGCGGCGAGCGAACCATCGATGCCAACGGTCTGCTGGTGATGCCCGGCGGTGTCGATTCGCACTGCCATATCGAGCAGTTGCAGTCGGGCGGCGGCGCGGACGAGGAAAGCTGGACAACCGGCAGCACCTCCGCCCTGGCTGGTGGCACGACCAGCGTCATTACCTTCTCCACCCAGTTCAAGGGACACGGCATCCTGGCGCCGCTGGCCGAATACCGGCGGCGTGCGGCCAAGGCGATGGTGGATTACAGCTTCCACCAGATTATCACCGACGCCACTGACGAGGTGATCTTCAACGAAGTGCCGCAAGTGGTCGCGTCCGGCGTCCGTAGCCTGAAAGTGTTCCTGACCTACGATCCGCTGCACCTGGACGACCGGCAGTTCATCCGCGTTCTGGCCGCCGCGCGCCGCACCGGCGCCCTGGTGACGGTTCACTGCGAGAACTATGAGGCGATCAACTGGCGCACCGCCGCGTTGCTGGCCGACGGCCGGACGCAGCCGAAATACCACGCATGGTCGCGGCCCAGCATGATCGAGCGTGAGGCGACACACCGAGCGATTGCGCTCGCGGAAATGGTGGATCAGCCGATCCAGGTGTTCCATGTCTCCTGCCCCGAGGTCGCCGAGGAAATCGCCCGGGCGAAAGCGCGCGGCCTGAAGGTCTGGGGCGAAACCTGCCCGCAGTATTTCGTGCTGTCGGCCGACCACATGGACCGCCCCGGGTTCGAGGGTGCCAAGTTCATGTGCAGCCCGGCCCCGCGCGATGCCGCGGCCAGCGAGGGACTGTGGAAGATGATTACCGACGGCGTGCTGGATGTGACGTCGTCGGACCACAGCGGCTGGAGCTATGAAACCCCGGCCGGGAAGCGTGTCCACGGCACCGATGCGCCGTTTCGCGATATTCCCAACGGCGTGCCTGGTCTTGCGTCTCGCCTGCCGTTGATGTTCAGCGAGGGCGTGTCGAAGGGGCGTATCGACCCATGTATGTTCGTGCGTCTGACATCGAGCAACCCCGCCCGCCTGTTCGGATTGTATCCGCGCAAGGGCACGATTGCCCCCGGCGCCGACGCCGATCTGGTGCTGTGGGATGCGACGAAGAAGGTCACGATCGCCAACGACCTGATGCAGCACGTCATCGACTACACCCCCTATGAGGGTCTGGAGGTCACTGGCTGGCCAGTTGCCACGATCCGCCGCGGCGAGGTCGTGATGCGCGATGGCAAGGTGCAGGCTGAACCCGGCAGCGGCCAGTTCCTGGCGCGCGGCCCCTACGACATGATCAAACCCACCGGCAACGTCCCGTTTGGCTTCGACGCCAGCGCGTTCCTGGTCTGAGCGGGATTACCAATACCATGAGCCTGATCGAAATCGTTGCCGGCCCCTTCACGTTCAAGGCGAAATTCGAGGACGAGGACGCGCCGAAGACCTGCGCCAGGTTCCGGTCCTTGCTACCGTATAAAGAACGCATCATCCATGTACGCTGGTCCGGCGAGGGATGCTGGATTCCGTTGGGCGATCTGGACCTGGGCCTGGGGTATGAAAATCACACCAGTTACCCGGCCCCCGGCCAGTTTCTGCTGTACCCGGGCGGCATTTCCGAAACTGAAATCCTGCTGGCCTATGGCGGCGTTCAGTTCGCCAGCAAAATGGGGCAGTTGGCCGGCAATCATTTCCTGACGATCGTCGAGGGTCTGGAAAACCTGGTGCCACTGGGGAAGATGACGCTTTGGCAGGGCGCGCAGGCGATCGAATTCAGGAACCCTTAGCAAGCTGCTGAAAACCCCGTAGTGAGAATTGGGCCGCTAGATATGTGGTAAATTTGCCAAATTTGCCACTACATACGGTAGTTCCGCTGATCGTTTCGCCCTTTTCAGCGACCTGTCAGGGTTTGCGGAGACATAGTTACCCCGACGGCCGTGCGACCGGTGCTGCCCGTCATGGCCGGCGGAGGCCCCCCGAGTCGTTAAAATAACGACGAGAATCTCCAGCATTCCGCCGATTCCATGGCCGTGCGAACGTGGCGCGGCACATAGGAAACCCTATGTATCGCGTCCCGATTTCAGCGCCCATGGGCGCACGGCCGCAATGGCGGTATCCGCCGGGCTTGCGTCATTTGGCGCGGTCCTCTCGTCGCGGTGCCACCCCAGAACGCATGCCAGGAAATCCACATCGCCCTTTCCCGGGGTCGGAGAGGTCTCCACAGCGAGAACGGGCGACCCCTAAAAGGCGCACACAAAATGAATTCAAAACTATAATTATTAAGCAACAATATGGAGGTTGGACGGGATATGAGGTATCGATAACGTGCATTACGATGCATATAAAGAATATAAAATGCAAAATATCAATGCAGACCCATATATAAAGACCGATATAATACGCGTCGATGTTATGAAATATAAAGTAATGATGGGGAGAGGCTGCGAGAAATCAGCAAACTCGTGTTGACCGGCATCACGTTGACGTGAAATCAAGCCGCCCGACATCACATTATCGGGAGTTTCTGATGAGCGGCACAGCGTCAAGCGGACAATTCAATATAACGAATGGCCAGATTATCGATCCCAACGGCAATAATTTCATCGCCGAGGGATTAAATGTTTACGACTCCCAGATGGGCGATGCAGCCCAGATTCTGGCTGACTTCCCCGGGGTCAATTTTATTCGGCTCAATGTGTACAGCTATCAAAATCCCAGTGCCTACGCGTCCTTCATTCAAACGATGACGTCCAAAGGCGTCGTCGTGGAGCTTGAAGATCATACGAACAGTAATGGATCGGATGCGGGCGGCGGATCTGGTACCGTCTTCACGGGTTCCCAACTAACCAACGAACTCAACTGGTACTCAGCGGTCGCGGGCGCGTACGCCAACAATCCCTACGTTTGGTTCGGGACCGACAACGAACCGCCCAACAATCCATCCGCCGGGGCGTTGTCCACCTGGCAGCAGCAGACTTACAACGCTATCCGTAACGCGGGAAACAACAGTCCGATCATGATGGAACTGGTCGGCGGCGGTAATCCCGGGACGATCGGGGCGGGCGCCGGGATGACCGTGTCGGACTACGCCAGCATGAACAACATTATTTGGGATTTGCATTATTACGGCTGGGTGTCCAGTTACTCCACCAACCAGTCAACCGTTGATGCGTCGCTGGCATCGGCCGTTTCCGCTGCCCAGACGATTACCAGCGCCAACGGCAAGGTGCCCGTCATCATCGGCGAATACGGCCCGTCCACGGATGGCACGAACACGGATCCGAATGGCAATCAGGTGTTGCAGGCGGTGCAAAGCTCGACCTCGGCCGGCCAGACGGCAGGCGCCGCGGCTTGGGGTTGGAATTCCGGAGTGAATGACAATCTGACCGATGGCTCAGGGAATTTGACCACATATGGTCAAGAAGTAGCACAGTGGATTGCCGCGCATCCAGGTTCCACACCAGTGCCAGTGCCAGTGCCAGTGCCAGTGCCAGTGCCAGCGCCAGTGCCAGTGCCTACCCCAGCGCCCAAGCCGACCGTCACTCCTTCGACAAACGATGCGGTGGTGCTGGCCGGCTCGACCGGCGCCATCACGGATGCCAGCGGGAATGCCTGGACGATCACAGCGGGCGGGCAGGTGGCAATCAATGGCAATGCCGATGCCACTACCGCGGGTGTCGTGGAACTCGCCTACGTAAACGGGACGATCTGGCAGGAAAACAGTGCGAAGCTGTGGTGGGGTGAAACCCAGCCGAACGCTTCGTGGTCGCCTCAGGCGGGAACCGCGGTCAGCCCGCTTCCGGCGCCGCCGGCTCCTACACCCGTCCCGGTTCCCGCGGTCAAGCCGTCTGCAAACGATGCGGTGGTGCTGGCCGGCTCGACCGGCGCCATCACGGATGCCAGCGGGAATGCCTGGACGATCACAGCGGGCGGTCAGGTCGCGACCAACGGCATTGCCGACACCACGACCGCGGGTGTCGTGGAACTCGCCTACGTAAACGGGACGATCTGGCAGGAAAACAGTGCGAATCTGTGGTGGGGTGAAACCCAGCCGAACGCTTCGTGGTCGCCGCAGGCTGGAACGGCGGTTAGCCCGCTTCCGCCATCGCCGGCCCCGACCCCCGCACCCGCCCCGACCCCCGCACCCGTCCCGGCTCCCGCGGTTAAGCCGTCTGCTAACGATGCGGTCGTACTGGCCGGATCGGCCGGCGTCATCACGGATACCAGCGGGAACGCCTGGACGATCACGGCGGGCGGTCAGGTCGCTGCCAATGGCATTGCCGACACCACGACCGCGGGTGTCGTGGAACTCGCCTACGTAAACGGGACGATCTGGCAGGAAAACAGTGCGAATCTGTGGTGGGGTGAAACCCAGCCGAACGCCTCATGGTCGCCTCAGGCGGGCACCGCGGTCAGCCCGCTACCGGCATCGCCGCCGCCAGCCCCGGTCGTAACGCCATCGGCGAACGATACCGTCCTTGCCGCGGGTTCCGGCGCCGTCATAGTGGATGCCGCCGGCAACAAGTGGACCATTACTTCGGGCGCGCAGGTCGCGGTGAACGGTCAAGTGGATACGACCACGGCCGGCGTGATCGCACTGGCCTACGTCAACGGAACAATCTGGCAGGAGAACAGCGCCAATTTGTGGTGGGGTGAGACACAGCCGAACGCATCCTGGGCGCCGACGGCTGGAACGGCGGTCAGTCCGCTTCCCGCGCCCCCTGCGCCGCCTTCCAATTCTCCTAACGATACCGTTGTGATGGCTGGTTCAACCGCCGCCATCGTCGATACGAGCGCAAACCACTGGACGATCTCCAGCGGCGGCCAGATCGCGGTCAACGGCACGATCGACCCGTCCACCGCGAACGTTAAAGAACTGGCTTATGTCAACGGCGAGGTCTGGCAAGAGAACGCCAGCAACCTGTGGTGGGGTAAGACCAGCCCGGCCGCCGCCTGGTCGCCAAACGCGGGGACCAGCACCAGTCCGCTGCCGACGACACTGACAATTGCCGCCACTCAATCCAGTGCAACCATCGCCCTTAACCAGGCAACGATCGCCGCGACCAGCGGCAACCACATGGTGTTCATCTCCGGCACCGGCGATACCGTTGGGTTGTCTGGCGGAACCGATACGGTCACGGATACGGGCAGCGGCAACACCTACGTCATCCCGGCGGCTGGCAACGGCTACGATGCGTTCACGACCAATGTATTGGCTCAAAACGATACGTTGGATCTACGGACGGCACTCGCGGCAACCAAATGGACTGGTTCGGCCTCGACGCTTTCGCAGTTCCTGAGTGTTAAGGACAGCAGCCAAGGCGCCGTGCTTTCGATCTCCAGCCAATCCGGCGGTTCGGGTGTCGGCATTGCTTCCATCGGCGGGGCGACGACCGTTACCCTCAGCTCGATTCTCGCGCACGCGATCACCTGATCCATGGCAACCCCCGGTGCCGGATATCACCGGGGGTTGTTGCCGCCTTTGTTCACCATCAGCCAAAGCCGCCGCAGCCCTCGCAGAATGCCATACCGTTCCCGGCGTTCCGGTTGCATCAATATCCGGACCAGACCGGGCTCCTCCCACGGGACATCGTGGTAGCCGGTGCGCAGGAACAGGCTCGACGGATCTTCCTGCCAGGTATCGGGGAAGAACACGATAATATCCCGATCGGTTCGCGCCGGACGTTCGCGCTGCGGCCGGCCAGCGAGCCGGGCGACAAGGGCCTCGGCCAGGTCGCGGCCTTGGCCCGGGCGCATCGCGCAAATCGGCGTGTTGCGCGGATTCATTTCGATCATGTGGGCATCGCCGGTCGCCGCTTCTATAACGAAATCGAACCCGATCATGCCAGACAGTCCGAGCGCCCCTGCCACGCGGCGGGCGGCGTCTTCCATTTCCGGGTTGCGGACGATCCGGGCGACGGTGGATGGACCGGTGGCGGAAGTCGTGGCGACCGCCTCCGCGCAAACCGATGCCAACACTTCGCCCTGCCAGCAGGCTATGCCGATATTGGCCGGCCAGCCGTCGATGAACTGTTGCACCGACATCGACGGCCGCTCCCGGCGCAGCCAGGGGCGAATGCCGAAATAATTGCCCTCCAGCAGAGACTCCCGCAGCGCCAAGCGCCCGCTTGCCCGTCTGGTCATGGCGGTATAGGCCGCCCTGGCTGCGGCGGCGTCGGGCACGATCCGCACGCCGAATCCGGCCCAGCTGCCGTCGGCCTTCAAGACGAACGGCGGCGCGTTGTCTTTCATCCATTGCTCCAGCGCCCCGATGTCCGGCAGCGGCTGCGATTTCGGTACCCGAACGCCCAGTTGGCTGGCTAACGACAATAAGGCCGCGCGCGACACGATCGTCGGAAACCGGGGAACCGGTGCCGTGGATCGCACGATCGACTGGCGAACCGGCGGACTGGCGGTATCGCGCGCGATATCGTGCAAATCGCGCACCGTTATTTCATCGCACGGAATGACGATGTCCGGCCGCAGCCGGCGGATAGCGGATTCCAGGCTGCCGCCGGGTGCCCATGCCCGATAGATGGACCGATCCCGGATCCAGTTCAACGTCCGCGCCGGATGGTTCGTCGGCGATATTAAGCTGACACGGGCGCCGGCATCGTGAAGCTCCATTGCCAAACGTGCGGTAGATGGGAGCTTTCCAGTGGTCGCTAGCAGAACATGCGGTGTCACGGCGGTTGTCCGGTCCGAACTGGGACTGCCGAGCCGGGAGACAGGCACTGCGTCCGGAAATGCCGGTGTAAATCCTACCGTCATCGCTTGCGTTCTTGTGCTGTCATCTTGAAACGAGTTTCTGGACAAAGTGATGTCTGTCCTCAAAGAAAGACGATCCGTTACCGTTGCCATAGAGAACCATAGCCGGAGCGGCAATCAAAGCGTTTCCGGATGGAGTAAGGCGGTTGTGATATCATCCCGCCGCTTGCTCCAGTTCGCCGATGGGGGCGGGCATCGCGGGCGCCTGCCGCTGTCGCCGTTTAGCGAGCCAGCGATGCCCCGAAATCGCCACCTGGCCCACGAACGTGCGGGCGCCGGCGAAACTGGTCAGCAAGGTCTCATTATTCGCTAGCCGAAACTTAAACGGCTCCTCTCCGCGAAGGAAATCCACATAGGCCAGGCCCCGGTCGAATGACCACCGGGCATACTCGACAATCAGGATCGTGCCCGGCGATGCCCGGTCGAACGCGGCGTCATAAGCGGTGAAATAGGCTTCCATCCGGCCCCGATAGACGAAGTTCACCGACGCAGCGGCGATTTTGCCGCCGCATTCCAGGATGAACACCGTTGCCATTCCCGATTGCCAGACGCGGTCGAGGATGGCGCGCAGAACAGTGCTGTCCGCGCCCAGCAGGGGCGATCCGGGATCGGCGATCCGCAGCCATGCCTGCT
>JAJZEV010000279.1:3885-7140 GCA_021805665.1 Pseudomonadota bacterium | reverse complement strand
ATAAACGGGCCGGTTCGGGCTGGGCGGCATATCGGTCATCCGCAACAGATAGGGTATCGGGGCGGTCAGCGAAATGTCGGGTCGCGCTTTTCGGATGGCAGTCCCGCCGCCAGCCGCTCCGCGACCCGGGCATAGGCGGCGGCGAAGGCGTCGATATCGGCGGCGGCGGCGTTCCAGGGCAGCGACACACGGATCGCCTGCCCGGCCAGCGCGCCCAGGCCCATCGCTTGCAGCACATGACTGGTCTGCACCTTGCCGGAACTGCAGGCCGCGCCGGCGCTGACCGCGATCTTCTCCAGATCCAGGGCGATCACTTGAACACCGGCGGCCGCGCCGGGCAGCGCCAGACAGGTCGTGTTGGGCAGGCGCCGCGCGGGATCGCCGCAGACGATGGCTCCGCACGCCACCGCCGCACGCTCCGCCGCGTCGCGCAGCGCGCCGACCGCGGCCAGATCGTCCGCCGCCGCTTCCCGCGCCGCTGCCGCGAACCCGGCAGCCAGGGCAACCGTCGGGGTGCCGCCGCGCCGCCCCCTCTCCTGCCCGCCGCCGCCGATCAGCGCCGCCGCGAACGGGGCGTCCGGCGCCAGCAGCAGCGCACCGATTCCGGCCGGCCCGCCCAGCTTGTGCGACGAAATCGCCATGCTGTGCGCGTTCAGCCGATCCAGACGCACCGCCATCCGCCCGGCCGCCTGGACCGCATCGACGTGCAGCACCGCCCCGTACCGGCGGCACAGTTCAGCGGCCTGCGCCACCGGTTGCACCACCCCCGTCTCGTTATTCGCCATCATCAGACACACCAGCGACGGCACGCCATCGGCCAGCAGCGCGCCCAGCGCATCCAGATCGACGATCCCGCCGCGATCCACCGGCACCGTCACCGCCCCTTCGGCAGCCGAACGGACGGCATCGTGCTCGATCGCGCTGACCACCGCGCGACGGCCCCGCCCCGGGGCATGAACCGCCAGGGCATGAATCGCCAGGGCGTCGGCCTCGGTTCCGCCCGAGGTGAAAATCAGGTCCTGCGCCCGCCCGCCAAACCCGCTGGCGATCGCCTCCCGCGCATCCTCCATCACCCGCCGCGCCGCTCGGCCGGCCGCATGGATCGACGACGGGTTGCCGGTAACGGAAAACGCCGCCAGCACGGCATCGCGGGCCGCCGGACGCAACGGCTGGGTGGCATTGGCGTCGAGATAGCAAACCCCGGTCATGCAGAAACCGCCCCTTCCGGTACCGCGCCGGTTCGCCCGCCAATCACATCGGCGAGCGTAACACCCCGCAGAAACGCTTCGATCCGCTGGCCAAGCGCGACCCAGAGATCGTGGGTCTGGCATCGCTCTCCGCAGCTGCCCGGGACCGCACCGGCCATGCACCCGCCCCCGCCGAGCTCGCACCGGGTTGCTTTGATCGGCTCATCCACCGCGGCGACGATCGCGGCGATGGCGATCTCGGCGGCCGGCCGGGCCAGCCGGTAGCCGCCGTGCGGCCCACGCACGGCAGTGACGAGACCCGCGCGCCGCAACTTGCCGAAAAGTTGCTCCAGATACGATTGGCTGAGCTGCTGGCGGTGGGCGATATCGGCCAGGCAAACCAGCCCCGGGGCAGTCTCGCGCGTTTGCGTGGCGGCCAGATCGACCATCGCCATCACGGCATATCGGCCCTTCGTGGACAGTTCCATTATGGATCAGCGCCCTGGCCGCGCGGCTGGAAAACCGGCAGGGATGGCTGATGACAGGGTCATCGCGGCGCTATCGGGGCGGCAGAATGCATGTGATAGTAACAACACGGTAATTTTATACCCGCATAGGTAGCAGAGGTTTGGAATATTGGCATTTCCCGACCGCAAAAGCGCTGTCAAAGTCCACCCGAATTGTCTTGCGCAAGAACATGAATGCCATGCGACATTTCCATTGTGTAAGATCGCTTGATTTGTCCTATAAGACGCTTCCCGCGACGGCGCCATGTCGCCGCTCGCCCGCCCAGCCTTCGGACTGGTGTCAGCATGAAGGAGACGCGAAACCCGGACTGCGCTTTTTCGTCATCGTGCAATGTAAGAATTTCCGTCTCCGTGGATCAAAATTTGATCGGCCAAACCGGCAGCGCGGAACTGAAATATGGGGATTGCGTTCCTAAATCTAAAGGGAACCAAGCGGGCCTCCGGGGGGAATTACCGGGTTCGCCACATTTGCAGGCCCGACAGGGTGCCCGAAGCCGCGGTGGCTTCGAGGCATGCGCTGCCGGGGGGACAGGAAACAGGTTTAGTATTGCCATGCCCGAGGTCATGTTTGCCGGCCCTGATGGACGGCTAGAAGGTCGTTATCACCATTCTAAGGAATCCGGCGCGCCGGTCGCCCTGATTCTGCACCCGCATCCGCTGCATGGCGGGACGATGAATAACCGCATCACCTATTCGATGTACCAAGCATTTCAGAAGCTTGGATGCTCCGTGATGCGATTCAACTTCCGCGGTGTCGGACGCAGTCAGGGCCGTTACGACGGCGGAATCGGCGAAATCGGCGATGCCGCCGCGGCGCTGGACTGGATGCAGGCGGTCAATCCCGGTCATGGCGGGCTTTGGATCGCCGGTTACTCGTTCGGTGCGTTCATCGGCATGCAGCTTCTGATGCGCCGGCCAGAGATTTCCGGCTGGGTCAGCATTGCGCCGCCCGCGAACCACTACGATTTCGGGTTCCTCGCCCCGTGCCCATGCGGTGGCCTCATGCTGCACGGCGATGTGGACGAACTGGTTCCCGAACCGGCGGTTCGCAAGCTGGTGGACAAGCTCAACACGCAGAAAAACGTTCATGTCGATTACCGCGTGGTCAGCGGGGCCGATCATGTGTTCGCCCGCCATGCCGACACGGTGTCGGAAGCGATCGACGATTTCTGCGGCAAGGCCATCGCCCGCCAAGGCCATCGCCCGCAAGCAGATGGCCTTGGCCGCGGACTAACCGACTTCAGCGCCTGCCGCCCGGCGACAGCCCGGGCCATCGGATCGCCCTCTGGTCGGGTGGGTTGGATCCAGATGGCCGGGGCTGTCGCCGGATGTCGCTTTACCGTTCGGCCAGACGCCCGCCCACCGTCGCTTCCGCCACCCCGGTGGTCGAGGGGAAACTCAGCGGCAGCCCACGCACGGATCGCGCGGCGAGGAATCCGAAGCACTGTGCTTCCAGCGCGTCGCCATTCCAGCCGACCGTTTCTACTGGAACCACAGGTCCGTTCAACGCCCGGGTCAGCCCCGCCATCAGGGCCGGATTC
>JAJZEV010000279.1:2468-3875 GCA_021805665.1 Pseudomonadota bacterium | reverse complement strand
GGCGGGGGCTCACCGGAAACGTCGCGGCGGCGATCGATGCCACGGTAAACGCCGTCAGCGTCGCCGCCCCGTCGGCCGGCGACAGCGCGGACAAACCGCTGGCGGCCAGCGTGCGGTTGAAATCCAGCCGGTCCAGCGATTTCGGCCCCGGCCGAATGAAATAAGGGTCCGCCATCAGCCGCCCCAGCACTGCCGCATCGACAGCCCCCGATAGGGCCAGCGCGCCATCGCGATCGAAGGCCCGCCCGGTATGCCGAAACACCCAGTCATCCAGCGGCCCGTTCCCCGGCCCGGTATCGAACGACAGCAGCGCGCCATCCTCCCCGACCCAGGTGACATTCGCCACCCCGCCGATGTTGAGCACCGCCACCGGCTTGGGCAGATCGGCCGCCAGGGCGGCGTGATAGACCGGCACCAGCGGCGCGCCCTGCCCGCCAGCCGCGACATCGGCCGAACGGAAATCGTACACCACCGGAATCCCCAGCCGCCGGGACAGCGCGCCGCCATCGCCGATCTGCCAGGTTCGCCGGTTTTGCGGCTGGTGCAGAATGGTCTGGCCGTGAAACCCGATCAGATCCGCCGCTGTACCCAGTTCTTCGACCGCTTGCACATGATAGTCGGTCAGGCGCGCCTCCGCCGCCAGCACCCGGGGATCGGCCGAAGGCAAACCGGCGGCCAGATCGAGCAAGGCGCGCAGTTCCCGCCTGAACGCATCGCTATAGGGTATCGTCACCGCCGGCCCGAACGCGCCGATCCGAACCCCATCGGTCTCCAGCCACGCGGCATCGACCCCGTCCAGGGAGGTTCCGCTCATCAATCCGATCGTTCGCGGCATTTGCCCTGGCCCCGCTGTGTGATAACCCGCATCCGCAAATTACGAGTCACCCGCCATGACCGCCATGTCTTTCCTCGAAGAAGCCACCGCGCGCGGCTTCGTCTTCCAGTGTACCGATAGCACCGCGCTGGCCGATGCCATGGGCGCCGGCCCGATCCCGGCCTATATCGGCTTCGACTGCACCGCCGACAGCCTGCATGTGGGCAGCCTGGTGCAGATCATGATCCTGCGGCTGCTGCAGAAACACGGGCATAAGCCATTGGTGCTGCTGGGCGGCGGAACCACCCGGATCGGCGACCCGTCCGGCAAGGACGAATCCCGCCAGTTGCTGACGGACAAAGCCATCTCCGCCAACATGGCCGGCATCCGCCGCTGCTTCACCCCTTATCTGACGTTCGGTGACGGTGCCTCCGACGCCATGCTGGTGAACAACGCGGACTGGCTAGACCAGTTGTCCTATGTCGGGCTGTTGCGCGACGTGGGGACCCATTTCACCGTCAACCGCATGCTGACCTTCGATTCGGTCAAACTGCGGCTGGAACGCGAGCAGCCGCTGACGTTCCTGGAATTCA
>JAJZEV010000279.1:0-1716 GCA_021805665.1 Pseudomonadota bacterium | reverse complement strand
TCCCCCGCCGCCACCCCGGAAGCAACCGGATCCGGCAGGTCCAGCGGGGCGGCGGGGCGGTTTTGCCGTAACGTGGACGCGCCATCGGCGACGATCTGCCACACCGCTTGCGACAACGCCTTGCGATTCGAAAACCGTGCCGGGTCGAGCGGGGCGTGAACCAGGACCGTGGCGCGCAGCCCGACATTCTGGGTCAGGCGCCAGAAATGCGAGGCAATGTCCATGTCGCCATACCACGCGAAAATCGGCCGGCTTGCCCGTCCGGTCGGCAAGTGGCCCAGCCGGTCGTACACCACTGATACCGGCTGAATCAGCGGCAGGTCTGCCGGGTCCTCCCCCGCCCGAGCTTCCGCGATGGCAAAGAACGAGGTGCGGAACGGCAGCACACGGGAACCGTCGGAACTGGTTCCCTCCGGGAACAGGATCAGGTTGTCGCCCGCCTTCAGCACCGAACGCATACTGTCTCGTTCCTTGCCGGTGGAGGCGCGGGAGCGCGAGACGAACACCGTCCGCCCAAGCCGGGCTATGGTGCCGATCACCGGCCAGCCGGCCACATCGCCCTTGGACACGAAGCAGCCATCCAGCACGCCGCCAACCACGGGGATATCCACCCAGGACGAATGGTTAGAGACATAGACGACCCGCCGCCCGCCGGATCGTTTGACGGGCGCGCCGATCACCCGGACCTTGACACCGATCAAGCGGGCGAAGACGGCCCAGTAGATACGCGCGAACGCGACCTTTGCATCGCCGGGAAGGATCAGGCAGGCTGCCTGGACCAACATCGCTGGAATGGTCCAGATCAGGACAGCCAGCCCGCGGCGGACAACACGCAATCGGCGCACGATCTGCCACCCATCCTGCCCGTGCGGCGGTTGCGACAGGAACCCGGTGTTCAGGTCGGTCTCTGGCAAAACCCTGGCACGCCGATTCAAGGGGGACGGAGTCTTATCCTGGCCGAGGTCGGATTCTTTGCTCATAACGATTTGGATAATCCCCATATGCGACGGAACAATGGCGCAACCATGACCGTTCGGCGAAACCCGCAGAGACTGTTTGTAAGGTAAAATCGCTGGATGCGCCGCCTTTCGATCCCGATCGCCGCCGTCTGGCGGGCCACCCGCGCACTGGTTGTTGTCGCGGCGCTGGCGGTTGGCCCGTTCGCCCGGGCCGCCGATCCGCAGCCCTATGCCGTTACCTTGACACCGACCGGGAACACCGAGCTGGACACTGCGTTGAACGGCAGTTCGACGCTGATTTCGCTACAAAAATCCTCCCCGGTCGCAGGCTTTGCGCTGACCGGACGTGCCAGGCAGGACACCAGCCGGTTTACCGCCGCATTGCACAGTTTCGGCTATTATAAGGCCACCGTCGCCATGACGATCGCCGGCCGTAAGCTGGACGATCCCGAACTTCCCGCGGCCATCGACGCCGCTCCGGCGGATCCGCCCCTGCCGATGGTCGCGTCGTTCGACCTTGGGCCGCAATTCAAGATCGGGACGGTCACGATCGCCACGCCGGTGCCCGCCGATGTCGCGGCGCATCTGGACCTGAAGCCCGGACAACCGGCGATGGCGGCACAAATCCTTGGCGGACAGGGAAGACTGGCCGACGCGCTGCGGGCCGATGGATATCCGCTGGCCAAGGTGCCCCCGCCGGAAGCCACCCTGCATCCGGATCGGAACCTGCTGGATGTCGTGTTCCAGCCGGAAGCAG
>JAJZEV010000253.1 GCA_021805665.1 Pseudomonadota bacterium | reverse complement strand
CGCATCTGCTCCCTGGCATCCGGGTCGCCGGCCTGCGGCGCGGCATCTGGATCGACACCTACGAAAACGATTACGGCCAGTATCTCCAGGAACTCTCCGACCCCGACTCCCCCCTGCACGCCTTCCAGCCCACCGCGGTGCTGCTGGCGCTGGACGCCTATCACCTCACCGCGGGCGTAACTGCCGGCATGGACGCCGCCTCCGCCGAAGCCGCATTGACCGAAATGCAGGACCACATCCAAGAGGTCTGGCAGCTTGCGTCCACCGCGTTCCGCTGCCCGATCCTTCAGCAGGCGGCGCTGCCGCTGCACCTGTCCGTCCTGGGCAACAACGAACACCGCCTGCCGGGATCCCGATCCTGGTTCGTCGCTAGGCTGAACGCCGCCATCCGAACCATGGCCGAACAGCAGGGCGTGGACATCCTGGCGATCGATGACCGCGCCGCCCGCGACGGTATCGGCAAATGGCACGACACCGCGCTGTGGCACCGCTCCAAGCAGGAAGTCTCACCAACCGCCAGCCCGATGTATGGCGATCTGGTGGGACGATGGCTGGCCGCCAAGCAGGGCCGGTCCTTCAAATGTCTCGTGCTGGACCTCGACAACACCGTCTGGGGCGGCGTCATCGGCGACGACGGCCTGGAAGGCATAGCAATCGGTCAAGGCAGCCCGCTCGGGGAGGCGTACACCGCCTTCCAGGAATATGCCCGCGAACTCAGCCGCCGAGGCGTCATCCTGGCCGTCTGCTCCAAGAACGACGAAGCCAACGCGCTGGAACCGTTCGAAAAACACCCGGACATGGTGCTGAAGCGCGGCGACATCGCCAGCTTCGTCGCCAACTGGTCGAACAAGGCCGACAATATCCGCGCCATCGCGCATGAACTGAACATCGGCCTGGATTCGCTGTGCTTCATCGATGACAACCCGTTCGAGCGGAATCTGGTGCGCCAGGAACTGCCGATGGTCGCGGTGCCGGAGGTTTCGGACGATCCCACCGGCTACCCGGTGGCACTGTCCGACGGCGGCTATTTCGAAGGCCTGTCGGTCACCGAGGAAGACCGCGAACGCACCAGCCAATACCAGGGCAACAAGGCCCGCGACGCGCTGAAGGCCGCGGTGACGGACCTGCCATCCTATCTGCGCGGGCTGGAGATGGAACTGATCTGGCGCCGGTTCGACAAAATCGGCCAGCAGCGCATCGTGCAACTGATCAACAAAAGCAACCAGTTCAACCTGACGACCCGGCGCTACACCGACGACGATATCGTCGCCGTCATGGCCGACCCGAACGCGTTCGGGCTGCAACTGCGCCTGACCGACCGATTCGGCGACAACGGCATCATCGCCATCGTCATCGGTCGCCTGCAACCCAACCAGGACCTCCTCATCGACACATGGCTCATGAGCTGCCGGGTGCTCGGGCGGCAGGTCGAACCAACCACCCTGAACCTGATCGCGCGGGAGGCCGCCAGAATGGGCGCCAAACGGCTGGTGGGCGAATACATTCCAACCAAAAAGAATGGAATGGTGAGGGACCACTATGCCAAACTTGGCTTTACCGTTATGGAAACCGACGAAGCGGGCGGTAATCGGAGCATTCTCGATCTGGGGAGCTTCACCCCCGCCGAGACATTTATCCATGTGATCGAGGGCTAGGCCATGGCGAACGAAGCGGAAATTTACAACGGCCTGAACGAGATTTTCTCCGACGTGTTCCTGCGCGACGATCTCGTGCTGACCCCGGCGCTCAACGCGAAAGACGTCAGGGGCTGGGACAGTTTCAAGCAAATCGAGATCATCATGGCGGCGGAGGAGCGGTGGGCGATCAAGTTCAACACCCGCGAGCTCGACTCGCTGCGATCCGTGGGCGACCTCGTCACCCTGATCGAGGCAAAGGCCCCTTAGATCCGGCCTGTCAGCCCTCCAGCAGGTGCCCCAGCGCGCGCAATGGCCGCAGATCGTCGCATATGATCTTGGTCACCGCCAGCAGAGGCACCGCCAGAACCGCGCCGGCCACGCCCCACATCCAGTACCAGAAGATCAACGCCAGGATCACCGCGACCGGATTGATGGTGAAGCGGCGCGCCAATAGCATGGGTGTAAAGATTTCGCCCTCTACGATGTGAATGCCCAGGTAAAGCCCGACCGGCAGCACCGCCCACCAAGATACGCCCAGCGACAGGATGCTTGCCATCAGAAACACGACGATGCCGGCCATCGGCCCCAGGATCGGGACGAAGTTCAGCATAAACGCAACAGCACCCCACAGCACGGGGTTCTCGACCCCGCACAGCCACATAACGCCGCCCGTCGCCAGGCCGACAAACGCGTTGATGCAGGAAACGGTCAGCAAATACAGCGACACGTTCTTTTCGATATCGGCGGCCAGTTCCACCGCGCTGCGCTTGGCCCCGAATCGAGGCAAAATCTCCACCAGACGGCGGAGAAAAGTCTCCCCAGACACCAGAAGATAGAACAAAATCAACAAAGTAGTGAACAGACCCGACGTTGCCGAGGCAGACCCCGACAGTACCGCGCCGACCAGGGTGGACGGCTTCACCGATGGCGTTGCCGCGGCGGTGTCGGCGCCAAGCTGCTGCATCATATGTTGGGCCGCATCGATCGGCTGGTGCAGAAAGCTCAGGCTGTCGCGTAGTTTCGGGATGGCTTCCGGCAGTTTGCCAGCCCAGGCCGTGGCCGGCCCGGCCAGCAGACTGAACGACCCGCCGAACGCGGCCAGGACCAGCAGCACCGACAGGATCGCGCCGGCCGCACGAGGGATGCGGCAACGCTCCAGCAGGCGCACCAGGGGTTGGAGCAGCAGCTTCAGGACGATCGCCAAAACCAGCGGCAGAACGATTTCCGATGCGACGTACAGCACTGAAAGGCCGGCCATCAGGAACAATCCGCCAAGGTAAACCGTCTTGGGGTCGGTTGGCAGCGGCATGTCGTCGGCGTCGTCCTTGGGTTGGCTGAAGGTCTTCTTCTCGGTCACCGATCCGACGATCCGACCGCGCACCACGTCCCCCTCGGTTTCCGAAACCGAAACGAAGCTGCTGAGTGTCTCCGCGGCTTCCAGACGATCGTCTGGCGTTATATCGGATTTTGGCAATCGAACGCTCCCCCGGTCCCGGCACCAGGCCGAAACGTTTTCCTGGCGTCGGGGATGCCGCCGGCCGCGATCACGTCCGCGGCATGGGTGGTTCAAACAGTCCAGTGCTGCAAGCCGTTTTGCCCCGCGGACAGGTGCCCGCTGAGACCCACGGCACTGCGAGACGTGGCCATCAGGGTATCCAGCGTGGCGGTATCCTCGGGCGGCACGCGGGCCATGGTGCGGGCGCCGTCGGGCAACCGCAGGACTACCGCCCCGAAGTCGGGCGTACCGTCGGTGCGGAATATCACTGTATGGGTTTCGACCGTCGCCTGCCCGGTGCGGTCATCGACCAGCGTTGGCGCCGGACCCCGCCGTGCGTCGGCTTCGGCCTGAAGATCCCGCGATGTCAGGGTGTTGGATCGTTCTCCGCCCAGCACCAGGGACCGGTGTTTGGTGACAAACCCGCCTTGCCCGTACAGCAGCCCGAGCGCGCCGGGGTCGGATCGCAGTGCGCGGACCATGCCGCAGGCGGCGTGCAGCATATAGGCGTTCAGCGGTGCGCCGTGAAACGTCAGCCCGCCGGCGACGGTGGGCAGCGTGCCCTCTGGCAAGCCCAGCTTGCGGCGGGCCATTTTCGGCACGCAGGGGAAGCAACTGTAGAACTCGCGATGGGCGAAGCGGTTGGCGTCGCCGCCGACGATCTCCACCGCGGCTTCCAGCACCACGTCCATGGCATGGGCGTGATGGAACTGGTCGCGCTGCATGTAGTCCAGCGGTTCGCCAGCCGCGGCACCGCCCTGGATCGGGATCATGCGTGAGTCCGGGATGCCCGCCGCCCGGGCGGCGCCGAGGCTGGTGAGCAGGACGGCGGCCCCTTGGTTGACCAGCGGGTTGGCCGTCATCAGCTTGGGATACGGCCAGGCGATCATGCGGTTGCTGAGGGAAGGGGTCGCGATTTCCTCTGGCGCGAAGCGGCGTTGCAGCCAGGAATCGGGGTTGGCGGCCGCGACGGAGGAGTAGGCAGACCACAGTTCGGCCGACTCCGCCAGGCCCTGTGCCGGGGTTTGCCCCCACGCCGCCTGGGTGGCGTTTTCGTACAGCGGATAAACCCGGATCGGCATATCGATCCCGTGCCGGCGCGCCAGTTCCGCCAGATAGTTTCGGTTGCGCGGCTGGGCGTTCGGGTCTTTTGGCGTCCAGGGCAGCTCGATACCGCGTTTCTGCGCGGCGGAGACGGTATGCTGCGCCTCCGCCCCGCATACGGCCGCGACCACGCTTTGCCCGCGCGCGATCCGTTCGGCGGCTTCGTGCAGGAAACGAACCGGTGTTTCCCCGCCGACCGGACCATAGTTGCGGTGGGCCGGTGCGATGCCCAGCGTTTCGCACAGCGATGCCGGCAGGTCCGCATACGGCCAGCAGACCGAGTTCACGACGTCGATCGCATCGATCCGGCTAACAAGGGTGGCCCCGGCATCGGCCTCGGCGCGCCGGAGCGCTTCGGCCATCAGCGCCATGGGTTCCATGCCCTCCGCCGGATCGGCGGGCCGGTCCTTGACCTCGCCGATGCCGACGATAACCGGGATGCGATCGGCGTTCATGTCAGCGCTTCCCGGCTTTGGCGCGTTCCTTGTCGAAGTCGATGGCGTTGCTGGCGGACGCGCTCAGCATCGACGATTTGGTGACCGACAAAGCCGCCGCCGCTGCCTCGTTCTCGTTGATCTTGGCCATCACGGCCTGGCGCGCGCGATCGAAGTACTCGCGGTTGTTGGCGACGAAGTCGCGCGATTTGTAGAGTTCCTTCATGTAGCCGTTGATCTGCGGCACCACGTAGCGGGCGACCATGTCCCAGCTTCGCATGGTGTTTTCCGGGTTCGCCCAGTCATGCACGAAACCGATAACCGTGCCGAACCCGCCGCTGATGTCGATCACCGATTTGATCCGCTCCACCAGATCGTCCGGCGTGCCGATCGTCGCGGCGGCATTGTCGGAGAACGCGGTCATATCGACCGCTTCGTCCCCCGTCTTGAACGGCTTGGCGCCCGGCCGCTGCAACGTGGCGGTGATGTATTCGTTGTGATGGCGCAGCAGTCCGTCGCGCGCCTCGGCCCGGGCCTTTTCCCGCGTTTCGGCGATATGCCAGCTCAACAGCACGCGCCAGTTCTTGCGATCGACGGTGGTGCCATGCTTGGCGGCGGCGGCCTCGGCGAAGCCCCATTGTGTCGGCAGGGCCTGCAGCCCCTCGCTGGACATCGAGCCGATGGAGATGATGCCGATCCCATGCTTGCCCGCCAAAGTCATGCCGGAGGGGCTGATCTGGGAGGCAACGACGAACGGCATCTCCTCCTGCAGTGGCAGCAGTTGCAGTGCCGCGTCGTTCATGTTGAACCATTCCGACTTGGCGGTGACGCGTTCCCCGTTGAACAGCCGGCGGATGATGGTGATGGCTTCGTCCTGGCGGTCGCGCAGTACCATCGGGTCGATGCCCAGCGTATGCGCATCGGATGCCAGCGCGCCCGGCCCCGAACCGAATATCGCCCGCCCCCCGGTCATGTAGTCCAACTGCACCATCCGCTGCGCCACGTTGAACGGGTGGTGATACGGCAGCGATACCACGCCGGTGCCAAGTTTGATCCGCTTGGTCCGTTCCCCGGCCGCCGCGAGGAACATTTCGGGCGAGGCGATCATTTCCCAGCCGCTGGAATGATGCTCGCCGCACCAGAATTCGTCGAAACCCAGCCGGTCGATGTGTTCCACGAAGTCCAGGTCGCGGCGGAATTGCAGCATTGGATGCTCGCCGATCGGGTGATGCGGGGCGAGGAAGGCTCCAAAACCAAGGCGGGACATAGGGAAGTCTCCTGAACGTGTTTGCTTGCAGGAGACGGTAAGGGGCTGGATGGCACCCGGCAAGGGTCAGACGATCTGACCCCCGATCTCACGGGTCAGTTTCTGCCGCATGGCCTCGGTAAAGTCGGCATAATCGCGGCAGGTGACGGCGAATGCGCCGGGGCCGCCAATGACCTCGTTCGTGTACGATGTCACCAGGTCCGGCTCCTCGTGCAGGATGCACAGACCATTGATGGTAATGTCCGCGGCGGCCATGCGGTCGCGGATCGGGCCGGGCGCGATGCCGTCGTTGGATCGCCCGTCGCCGATCACATTGACGATGCTGCGCTTCGGTATCGCCGGGACATGGGCCAGCAGCGTCAGCGATGCCAGCAACGCCTCGCCGATCGCGGTCGATCCGGCTTTCACGGTGCGCGGCATATTCTCCACCTCCTCGGCGAAGGCCCGCAAATCCGCCTCCGACCCGATCCGCGTCCAATCGGTCAGGATGTCCTGCTGGCCGGCACCGGACCACAGCAGCAGCGACAGCACGCTTTTGCCCGCCAGTCCCGCAACCACCGTCGGATCCCGCAACGCCGCGGCCATGCCCCCGGCGATCAGCCCGAATTCTTCATATGTGACGCTGGCCGACCCGTCGACGGCGAGCACCATCGCCAGATCGATGCGATCCACGACCGGTTTACTTCCGCTGTTCGATATTCGGCAGCAGGGCGGTCAGCAAACCGATCAGCGGCAGGAACGAACACACCCGATAGACGGTTTCGATCCCCGTCACGTCGGCGATCCGGCCCAGCGCGGCGGCGCCAAGGCCGCCCAGCCCGAACGAAAACCCGAACATCATGCCGGCCACCAACCCGATCCGGCCGGGCAGCAATTCCTGCGCATATACAATGATCGCCGAGAACGCCGACGCCAGGATCAGGCCGATGACCACGCTCAGGATGCCGGTCCACATCAGGTCTGCATAGGGCAGCATCAGCGCGAACGGAAACGCCCCCAGGATGGAGAACCAGATGACTGGCTTGCGTCCGAAACGATCGCCGATCGGGCCGCCTGCGAAGGTGCCGACAGCCACGGCACCCAGGAAGGCGAACAGCATGTATTGCGCGTTCTGCACCGTCAGCTGGAATTTCTGGATCAGGTAGAACGTGTAGTACGAACTCAGGCTGGCTGTATAGACGTTCTTGGAGAACAGCAGCACCAGGATCACAGCGATCGCCCCGATCACCTTGCCCCTTGGCAGCGGCGATGCGGGGATCGCCGCTGGAACCCGCCGGCCACGCCGGGCGACCATGGCGGGATGACGGGCATACCATAGACTGACGTTCGTCAAGACAACGATCGCCAGCAGCGCGGCGGCGGAAAAATAGGCGATGCTGCTTTGCCCGTGCGGCACCACGACAAACGCCGCCAGCAGCGGACCGATCGCGGAACCGGAACTGCCGCCAAGCTGGAACAGCGACTGGGCAAAGCCATAGCGCCCGCCCGACGCCATCCTGGCGACGCGCGAGGACTCGGGGTGAAACACCGACGAACCCATGCCCACCATCGCCGCCGCGATCAGGATCATGTGGTAGGAGCTGGCGACCGACAGCAGCAGCAATCCGGCGAGGCTGATGCCCATTGCCACGGGAAGCGAAAACGGCGTCGGGCGTTTGTCGGTCGCCATCCCGACGACCGGCTGCAACATCGAAGCGGTCAACTGAAACGCCAGCGTAATCAGGCCGATCTGTCCGAAGTCAAGATTGTAAGACTGCTTCAGGATCGGATAGATCGCCGGCACCAGCGACTGGTTCATGTCGTTCAGCAGATGGCAGAAGCTCAACGATATCAGAATAGCCAGGGTCGTGTTGGTTTCGCTGGCGGGTGCTGGCATCGCGACGGCGGTGTTCTGGCTCACGGGGCGTTTCCCTCGGGGTGCGTGGATCCGTCCTAACGCACTGCGCGAAGGTGTCGATATTTTCACCTATGCGTTTGGCGTGGAGCAGCCATCTCGGGAGTCGCGAAGCTGGCACGAATACCGCTAAGTTTCGCCTCAATCGGTGGCCATGGTCACTGTGTCGCGTCGGTGTATCGGAAGATCGTCGCGAACAAGTGGCTGGAGGTCAGGATGCCTGTTTCCCGAAAAGATGTGCGTGGTGGCCGGGCTTATGCATTCCCGCTGCTTGGTATCGCGACGTTGTTGTTGTCTTATTGGATTTTGGCCGACTGGCACCAGATGCCGCGCATCATCGATGCAGCGCTGTCGGCGGTCCATTTCGGGATTTAGGTCGCGCGCTTAAACAATCACCGCGATCGATGCGCGTGTGCATCGGCCGCCACGGTGGGAATCGTCTTTGCCCGGTCTTGACCGACATGGCCCGGCGATGGCGCCATGACGGTCAAGCCTTACTGTCTGCCGGCAGCGCCGATCAGGCGCCGCGCTGGCGCAGGTCCTCGTTGAAGGCCGGATCGAACGCGCGGGCCAGATCGCCGCGGTTCATCCCGATATCCATCAGTTCGCGGTCGGACATGGAAGCGAGTTCGCTCATCGCTTCATTGTTGCGATACCAGGCGATGAATGCGGCAACCCGACGTGACAACCAGGCGGCCAGGCCGTCCTTGCGGGCGGCTTGCGGCGCGGCGGTATGCAGGTTCGGCTCTTCCCATTGCGCGTCGATATAGCTCAAGCTGGGAAGCTGGAAGGAAAAACGGGAGTCAGCGGTGTGAACGCTCATGGCTGTTGTCCATACAAACCCGGGTGCAACGCGACGTCGGGTGGCGAGGCGCCCGCCGGGTTATGATGCAACGCAACATAAGCCACATGACGCTTGGATGAACGTCCAAAAATCCCCAAACTGCCATGCGCTGATCGCATGGTTCGACGCCAGCCATGAATTGACTCCTCGAACGAGAGATAAGAAGGCGCGATAATGAGTGAATCTCCGTTAGCTGCCCTCCGCCAGGAACTGCTCCGTCAGGGGTTGGACGGCTTCATCGTCCCCCGGGCGGACGAACATCTGGGCGAGTATGTGCCGGCGTCCGCCGAACGTCTGGCGTGGCTGACCGGGTTTACCGGCAGCGCCGGGTTGGCCGTGGTACTCGCTGACACCGCCGCGGTTTTCACCGATGGCCGGTATGTCCTGCAACTCGCCGAACAGACCGACGCGGCGCAATGGCGCCAGTTGCATCTGACCGAGGACCCCCCGCCGGTGTGGCTGACCCGGAACGCCCCGGGCAACGCCCGCATCGGCTACGATCCGCTGTTGATCGGTCAGGACAGCCTGACCCGCTACACCGAAGCCGGCCTGAACATGGTGGCGCTGGAACACAACCCGATCGACGCGGTCTGGACCGACCGCCCGGAGCCTCCGGCTGCCGCCGCCGAACCGCATCCCCTGAACCATGCCGGCCAGACATCGGAAGCCAAGCGTGCCAGCGCCGCCACATTGCTGCGCGACGCGAAGCAGGATGCGGCGGTGCTGACCGACCCCGCTTCGATCGCCTGGCTGCTGAACATTCGCGGCGCCGACGTGCCCTTCACGCCGTTCGCCCTGGCCTTCGCGATCGTCCACGCCGGCGGCGAGACCGACCTGTTCATCGACCCCGTCAAAATCCCGCCGGACACCCGGGTCTGGCTGGGCAATGGCGTCTCGATCAGGGATCGTGCCGCCCTGTTGCCGGCACTGGGCGCGCTGCGTGGCAAAACCGTCCGGGTCGATCCCGCCGGTTCCCCGGTCTGGTTCGCCCAGCAACTGTCGAAGGCCGGCGCCACGGTGGTGTCCGGCAGCGACCCGTGCCTGTTGCCGAAAGCCTGCAAGAACGAAGTGGAGCAACGCGGCGCACGCGCCGCCCATCTGCGGGACGCCGCCGCCGTCTGCTGCTTTCTGCACTGGCTGTCGGTCGAGGCGCCCGGTGGCCAACAGACCGAGATGTCCGCCGCCGCGGCCCTGCTTGGCTTCCGTCAGCAGATCGACGGGTTTCGCGGCGAAAGCTTCCCCGCGATCTCCGGCGCCGGGGAGCATGGCGCCATCATCCACTATCGGGTGACCGATGAATCCAACCGCGCGATCGCCCCGAACGAGGTCTATCTGATAGACTCCGGCGCCCAATACCCCGACGGGACAACCGATATCACCCGCACCGTCTGGACCGGCCCCGGCGATCCGCCGGACAGCCTGCGAGACCGCGTCACCCGGGTCATGCAAGGCCATATCGGCCTCGCCACCGCCATCTTCCCCCAAGGCGTCGGCGGTGCGCATCTCGATTCCCTCGCCCGGTTTGCCCTGTGGCAGGCCGGTTTGGATTACGACCATGGCACTGGTCATGGCGTTGGCAGCTATCTGTCGGTGCATGAAGGCCCGGTCAGCATCTCGCGCCTCGCGCGGCCGGTTCCCATTGCCGCGGGCATGATCCTGTCGAACGAACCCGGCTACTATCTGCCCGGCCACTATGGCATCCGGCTGGAGAACCTGCTGCTGGTTCAGCCCGCCGCCCTGCCGGACGCCGTCAAGCCGTTCCTGTGCTTTGAAACCCTGACGCTGGCGCCGTTCGATCGCCGGCTGCTGAACCCGGCCATGATGACCCCGGCGGAACGCGGTTGGCTGGACCGGTATCACGCCATGGTTCTGCACCGGGTCGGGCCGGCGCTGGGGTCGACGGAACGGGAGTGGCTGGCGGGCGCCTGCGCGCCTTTGGGATAATGCGGGCACTGTCTTTTGCGCTTACCGAGGATTAAGAATCGATAACGTAACAAAATAACCGAGCTTGGGCTATGCGGGGCGCGGTGTCCGATCGGGAGGATGCGGGTCCCGGGGGCACGCCGGTTCGGGGTGGCGCGCGGGCGGCGACCACGGTTCGGGTGCCCGGTGTTCGGGCGCCGGTGGTTCCAGTGCCCGTGGTTCGGGTGCGGGTGGTTCTGGTGCCGATGGTTCGGCGCGTTTGGGGCGTGGGGCGCGCTGTTCCGGGGGCTGCTGGACGCCCAGCATGCGGCAGAGCGGACGGAGCAAGCGGGCCATGCCGGGGTTGGCTTGCAGCAGGGCTGCCATTTGCGGGTCGCCCACCAGATGCTGCAATTCCGCCGCGAAGGGTGAGGCGGCGGGGATGCGGCGGATGAGCCAGCCGTAGCCGGTGGGCAGGCGGCAGGATTTGAACGGGCGGGTTTGGATGGGTTGGCGTTCGGCTGGCGGGCGTGGCGCGATGGGTCGGGGCGCGCGGGGCTTGATGGGCCTGGCGAGGATGGCGGCGAAACGGGTGAGGATGCGGGTCAGGCGATCCCAGATGCCGATGACTTGTGGACCGGACATGCCTGCGCCGAGGCCAGTGACGATGACGGTGCAGAGGGCATCGATCATCGCGACGAAGCGGTCGGCGGCGGAAAAGGGTGCTGTCGGAAACACGAACAAAATAAGAACATAAATAGGGACGAATGTCAATGGGATATACTGATTGGGTCAGGGCAATCGGGTGAATGAAGAACTGACCAGCGGCAAAAGCGTTGAATTCATGTATGGCCGCGATCGACGGCGGGACGGCTCTCCGCCGTGACGGAACGAAAAGGCGCTCTGGCGCTGTGATCGATGTGGTGTTCGCAATCGCCCGGCGCCATCGCCCGGCGCCCTCGCCAGGCGCCATCGCCCGGCGCAATCGCAGCGTGTCCGGTCAGGTGAACCCGGATAAAAATGCAATGATATGAGATAGCCGTTCAGACTGTTCGGCTTGCTTCCCATCGAAGGCGCGATCGTGACCATGGACGGCCCTGGCGGATCTTACCGCACAGCGCCAATGATTCCCCTGCCTTGTTGCATCCTTGCCGTGGCCGGGCTTTTCGGGCCCGGCGTCCGCGATACGATCACGGTGCGGTCGATGGCCATCGGGTGCCCGGGAAAGGCGGCCAGGAAGGCAATACCGATCTACCCCCCCTCCCATTGGCCGCTGGCGTGTCCCCCTTCTTATTTCCTCCAAGACCCGGGCCGGAGCAAAACGCCGAAAATCATTATATGGGAGACGACTACCATGGGAGCGTAGAAAGTATAGATATACCAGAAGGTGGCCAGGTTGAAGCCTGGCACGTTCAACTGCAAGACGCCGCGTACGCCGTTCAGCAGATCCAGAAATCCCCACGTGTTGGCCATCCATACAAAAGGAATTGCAAAACGCCAGTTTCCGCGCAGAACCAGGATGGAAACGAAGGCCAAAGCGGCTTCCAGGAGATCACCGTAGGCTGCACTGGAACGGAAATCCAATGGTAGTGCCGGATCGACCATACCGGTGACCAATAAAGTCATGCCAACATATCGAGGGACGTGAACGAAAAGCAGAATAGTCAGAGACGAATTACGCGACATCTTGGTCAGGGACGGCCACACATACCACGTCGCCACGACGCCGAAGATGAAAATGCTCGCGATAAGCTGCAGCCAGAATATTGCGACGTTATTCATGATGGTTATTGCTCCCGTTGTTCTACTTTCCGCACATCCGCGGTGACTTTGAATTCGGATTACGCCGCTAGTTCTGCTTCCTTGACGTTTGCGATGGGCGCGAGAATCGCGGGATCGAAGTCGTTGAGCACGCCATGTTGGGACAAACGCCGGGGGAAATCGGGATTCGCTAGCGCTCCGCGGCCTAGGGTGACGATGTCCGCACCATCGTTCAGGGCAGAAGCTGCCTGCCCGATATCGTGCAGACTGCCATTGGCAAGGATCACGGTTTTGGGCGCGTAGCGCCTGGCCAGTTGCATCAATGATGGACCGCCCGGGGCAACCGCCGGTTTCCACGCCTCAAATTCAGTCACATGGATGAAGTCGGCCCCTGCATCCGCGAGGCTGCCGAAGATGATTTCCGCATCGCGCGCGGCCTCGTCCCACTTGTGATGGTAGTCGTTCACCTTGGCTTGAGAGATGCGGACGCCGACGGGGGTTTTCGCGCCGACCTTCGCTCGCACCGCCTTGAAGGTTTCCAGGATCAATCGCACGCGGTTCCCGGTGGGGCCACCCCACCGATCCGTTCGGCTGTTGGTGTAGCGGGTCAAGAACTGATCGAGAAGATACCCGTTGGCGCCGTGAATTTCGATGGCATCAAACCCGGCAACCTCGACGGCCAGCCCCGCCGACGCGGCAAAGCCGTTGATGGCATCGGCGATCTGCGTGTCTGTCATCGCGGCCGGCAGGCGGTAGCGGCCTTTGCCGTGGTAGAACGCCATCTGTTCGCCCTTCGGCTGGACTGCTGATGGCCCCACCGTGGCGTCGCGAAAGCGATTGCCCTGACTGAGCGCCCCGGCGTGCAAAATCTGGGCGATGGCGAGCGCGCCGTGCGCTTTGATCCCGCTGACGACAGGCTTCCAGGCATTGGCCTGCGTTTCGTCGGTCATGCCGGGCTGATTGACGTAGCCCTGCGAAAACGCCCGATCGGTATAAATGCCTTCGGTTATGACCGTCCCAAAGCCGCCCCTGGCGAAACGCTCATAATAGCGGGTCATGGTCTCGGTCGCCCGGCCATCCGGGGTCGCGGAGATGCGCGTCATCGGCGCGACGCAGAACCGGTTCCCGGCGGTAAGGCCGTTTATAACGATCGGCGCGAAAAGGGGGCTTGTGTCAATGTCCATCGTCCTGACCTCCAGAAGCTCTAAATCGGGCGCTTCCAGCTCCAATCCGCTGTGAACGCGCTTGCTGTCCCTGGATTTAGCTTTCGCGGATGGGGCGCGGAAGATGGAGTGGACGATAAGCACTGTATCCAATATCGTTAAAATGTGGATCTCGCAGATGTAGCCCTGTTTCGCGCCATCGCATCGCTCGGCAGCCTTTCGGCGGCGGCGCGGCAGATGGGTACGACACCGATGTTGGTCAGCCGCAGACTGGCAGGCCTCGAAGCCGAGTTAGGCGCGCGCCTGTTCCACCGCACGACCCGGTCTCTGTCCCTCACGCCCGAGGGAGAGGCTTTTTTGCCGCACGCGGTCACCCTTATGGACGCTCGTGATTCGGCGTTCGACTCGGTCTCTTCCGGTGGCTCCGGCCTCTCTGGCGTGTTGAAGATCACGGCCCCGAACGTCATCGGTCATTCCGTGGTTGTGCCTGTCGTGGCTGCGTTGATCGCGGACAACCCCGCACTGCGCGTCGATCTGACGCTGGGCGATGGGGTCATCGACATTGCGACGGCAGGCCTGGATGTGGCGGTGCGCGTGGCGCCGATGAAGCCTTCGGACATGATAGCGACGAAGGTGGCCGACAATCCGTTTACGCTCATCGCATCACCGGGCTACGTCGCACGTTTCGGAAAACCCGCCACGGCGGAAGATTTGGTAAGCCACCCGTGCATCAAGCTTCATGCGATGGACAATTGGCCATTCACACGGGGCGGCGAAAGGCACCCCGTTCGGATTAGCGGCCCGTTATCGGCCAGCACGGTGGACGCGGTGCGGGCAGCGTGCATCGCGGGGGTCGGGATTGCCATGTTGACATACTGGGATGTTCACAAGTTGATCGCGAGCGGCGCATTACAGCGTATCGTCCTTGCTGACGTCGAGCCGTTGGAAGTTGGGATATGGGCCGTATTCCCGACCCGCACGCAAATGCCTGCCCGGGTGCGCGCCTTTATCGATGCGTTGCGAAACCGCTTCCTGGCGGAATCCTCCGCTCCCGGATCGGAACACGCGGGTCCATTTTGACGTAATCCCGGGCGTTTTCGATGCAGGCGCCGGTCCGGGGCGCGTCGATTCGGTAGCGCGGGACAGAACACGCCGGTTGGGTTTGTCTCGGTGCCGACATTGACCTTGAAGCGGGCACACCGTCCAGCGTCGGGCAGGACACGCTATGAAGGGACGGTTCCCCTGGTCCGTCCCCCCTGGTCCGTCCCCCCTGGTCCGTTCGCATTCAAGAGGATGCGCGAGGCGCCGGTTATCCGGCTGAACCGACGAACCCGGTCCATTCTTCAGCGGCCGAGCCATGATACCGGTTGTCCCGAACTGGCCCGCATGCTTATCTCCCGCCAATGCCAGGAACATTACCGGAACCATTTGCGTCCTGGTTTGCCGCCCGCGGCTGGGTGCCGCGCCCGCATCAAGTGGCGATGCTGGACGCCGCCGATGCCGGCGAGAGTGTCCTGCTGATCGCCCCGACCGGCGGCGGCAAGACGCTTGCGGGATTCCTTCCCAGCCTTGTCGATCTCGCCGCCAATCCGCGCCCCGGCCTGCACACTTTGTATGTCAGCCCGCTGAAGGCGCTGGCCACCGACATCGTCCGCAACCTGACTGAACCCGTCCGGCAGATGGGGCTGCCGATCAGCATCGAGGCCCGCACCGGCGATACCCCGGCGAACCGCCGGAAACGGCAGAAGACAGCACCACCGCATTTGCTGCTGACCACGCCGGAGAGTCTCGCGGTGCTGATTTCCCTGCCCGATGCGCCGGACTTCTTCGCCACCCTGGCCTGCATCGTGATGGATGAGGTTCACGCGCTGGCGGGGACCAAGCGCGGTGACCAACTGGCCCTTGCGGTGTCCCGGCTGCGCACCCTGGCGCCGAACGCCCGCCGGATCGGCTTGTCCGCGACCGTCGCGCATCCCGACGCGATCCAGGCCTATACCGGCGCGACCCGGCGGATCGAGGTCGCCGATGGTGCGCCGCCGGAGATCGGCATCAGGATGCCCGAGGGCCGGCTGTCCTGGTCCGGTCACATGGGGCTGGAAGCCGCCCCCCGGATCATGGAACGGATAAATGCAGCCGGCATGACGATCGTCTTCGTCAACACCAGGGCGCAGGCGGAGCTGATGTTCCAGGCGCTGTGGAAGCTGAACGACACCACGCTGCCGATCGCCCTGCACCACGGGTCGCTGGAGGTGGAGCAGCGCCGCAAGGTCGAAACCGCGATGGCGGCGGGCACGTTGCGCGCCGTGGTCGCGACCTCCTCACTGGATCTGGGGATCGACTGGGGCGGCGTCGATCAGGTCATCCAGGTCGGCGCGCCGAAGGGCGTCTCCCGCCTGTTGCAGCGGGTCGGGCGGGCGAACCACCGGAGCGGCGGGCACGTTGCGCGCCGTGGTCGCGACCTCATCATTGGATCTGGGGATCGACTGGGGCGGCGTCGATCAAGTCATCCAGGTCGGCGCGCCGAAGGGCGTCTCCCGCCTGTTGCAGCGGGTCGGGCGGGCGAACCACCGGATGGATGAGGCGTCAAAAGCCATCCTGGTGCCGGCCAACCGGTTCGAGGTCCTGGAATGCGAAGCCGCCATCCAGGGCGTCGCGGCGGGGGAGTTGGACGGCGATCCGCCGCGTCCGGGCGGGCTGGACGTGCTGGCGCAACATCTGTTGGCGCTGGCATGCAGTGCCCCGTTCCTGCCCGACGAGATATACGCCGAAATCACGGCCGCCGCGCCTTATGCCGCTGTCACCCGCGACGTATTCGACGACGTGCTGCGGTTCGTGGAGGACGGCGGCTACGCGCTGCAAGCCTATGACCAGTGGAAGAAGCTGTTTCGCGACAGCGAGGGCCGGATGCACGTCCGCAACGCCCGCACGGCGGCGGCTTTGCGGATGAACATCGGCACCATCGTCGAAGCCCCGGTCCTGAAGGTCAAACTGGCCGGCAAGCGCGGTTTCGGACCGACCTTGGGCGAAGTGGAGGAGTATTTCGTCAACATGCTCCGCCCCGGCGACACCTTCATGTTCGCCGGCCGGCTGCTGCGCTTCATCCGGGTGCGCGAGATGGCCTGCGAGTGCATGGAAGGCGGCGACGGCGATCCCATGGTTCCGGCCTACGCGGGCGGGCGGTTACCGCTGACCACGAACCTCGCCGACCGGGTGCGCGGCCTGCTGCAAACTCCGGAAAAATGGGACCTTTTCCCCGATCAGGTGCGGGACTGGTTGCGTTTGCAGCGGGGCGTTTCGCGGTTGCCCGGTCGCGCCGACCTGCTGATCGAGACCTTCCCGCGTGGCGGCCGCTGGTATCTGGTGGCCTATTGCTTCGAGGGCCGCAACGCCCACCAGACCCTGGGCATGCTGGTAACGAAGCGAATGGAGCGCGCCGGTTTCGCGCCGCTGGGCTTCGTCGCCACCGACTACGTGCTGGGCATCTGGTCCGCCAACCAGCCGAGCAACGTCGCCGCGTTGTTCGATGAGGATATGCTGGGCGACGATCTGGAAGACTGGATGGCCGAAAGCTCCATGTTGAAGCGGACGTTTCGGAATGTCGCGGTCATCGCCGGGCTGATCCAGCGCAACCTTCCGGGCGCGGAAAAGAACCGCCGGCAGGTGACGGTCAACAGCGACCTGATCTATGAGGTGCTGCGCCGCCACCAGCCGGACCACATTCTGTTGCGCGCGACTCGCGCCGATGCGGCCTCCGGCCTGATCGACGCCGGGCGCATCGCGGCGATGCTGGCGCGCGTGAAGGGGCATATCGTACACATGGTGCTGTCGCGGGTTTCGCCGCTGGCGGTGCCGGTGCTGCTGGAAATTGGACGGGAAAGCGTGCGCACGGATAGCGACGAAGACAGCTTGCTGGCCGAGGCTGAAGCCATCATCGCCGAGGCCACCGGCCAGGCCGAACCGCCCGTGCCGGTGGTGCATCGCGCGAACATGACGCGCCATGGCCAGGGGGTGTCGAAGACGGTGCCACCGCGGCGTCAGGGACAGAACAAACAGCGGGATCTGTTTTCATGAGTGCGGCGGCCCCGATCCACCTTGGCGGCGAGCGGCTGATGCTCGACCCGATGGGCGCGCTGTTCTGGCCGGCGCAGCGGCTGCTGGCTGTCTCGGACCTGCATTTGGAGAAGGGCTCCTCGTTCGCGCGCCAGGGGATGCTGCTGCCGCCCTGGGACACGCACAACACGTTGGACAAGCTGACATTGCTGCTGCGGCGGTGGTCGCCGGAGGTTGTGGTCGCCCTGGGGGATTCGTTCCACGACGCGGCCGGATCGGCTCGGTTGCCGGCCAGCGAGCAACTGCGCCTGAACGCGATGGCCGCCGCGCACCGGTTCATCTGGGTGCAGGGCAACCACGATCCCGCGCCGCCCGACGGGTTGGGCGGGGAATGGGTAGAATCCCACGAGGCCGGATCGGTTGTGTTCCGACATGAAGCCATCACCTCGGCCGGTCCTGGCGAAATCGTTGGGCACCATCATCCTAAGGCGACGATCCCGGCGCGCACCGGTTCGGTGAGCCGCCCCTGCTTCGTGTTCGACGGCCGGCGGCTGATGATGCCCGCGTTCGGCGCCTACACCGGTGGCCTGGACGTGCGCGATCCGGCGATCCACCGGCTGTTTCCCCGCGGCGGACGGGTGTTCCTGCTCGGTAAGGACCGTCTGTTCAGCTTCGAGATCGGCCGAGGGGCGGCGCTGCGGATCGCTTAACGACGGCGTCAACTGGAATGCGCAAGAACCTGCGTCGCCCGAAGGCGGTAAAACAGTCCGTCAACCCGACCCTTGGCGACGCTCCTTCGACCGGCGCGCACGCCGCTGGCCTCGCGCGCCGTGAACGGGGGAGGATGCAAGCGGAAATAGCCCAAGCCTGCGCCGTCCATGGCCAGTATTTGGCCGCATACGGCAGCTTGGGGGAAGCAGTAAGGGCCGATGGGGAATAGCCCGAACGGAATGGGATTCATCCTTAACCATGAGTGAGGCGGCTGCGATCGTAGCCAAGGCGGCGGAAGCGGTGGCGACAGCAGTCCCCGAACATGTTTTACTATTGACGTAAAACGTAAAGAGGTCTATATGATCGGTAGTTGGCACGATGACCAGACGGAGGACGTGTTCAACGGCGGCAAAGGCCATCGGAGTTGGCAAAGCTTCGTCAGGGTCGCCCGCCGGAAGCTGCTGATCATCGAAGCCGCACGGCGCCGCGAGGACCTCATGAACCCGCCGGGCAACCGGTTCGAGGATCTTAAGGGAAAGCGGAAGGGCCAATGCTCGATCCGGATCAACGACCAGTACCGCGTGTGCTTCAGGTGGCCGGGCGACGGCAAAGCCTACGATATCGAAATTATCGACTACCACGACGAGTAGAGAAGGAGAACCGAATGGACCAGGATATGCTCATCCATCCCGGCGAGATCCTGAAGGAAGAGTTCCTGGACCCGCACGGGCTGAACGCCAATCAGTTGGCCACCAGGCTCGGTGTACCCCCGAACGCGGTGACCGCCATCATCAACGGGCAGCGCGGCGTTACCGGGCCAATGTCGAAGTTGTTGGGTCGGGCGTTCGGGATGTCGGAGGATTTCTTCGCTAACCTCCAGACGCGCTACGAACTGGACCTGGCCACGATCGACGCGGCAAGCAACGAAAAGGCGGCTGAACGTCTGCGACGTGCTGACGATCTGGCGCGCGAACTTCAGGTCGCCTGACAAGTTCCCGCCTTCCCTACGGGAGCGCCGCTCGGCACCGCCCTGACTCGGCCACCTTCCACAGTTGCCTCAAAAACTCGGGTGCCGGGATCGTTACCCACTGCCATAAGGTTGTTGGGGCCATGCCAGGGCCACCGCGTCGCAAAAGCCAAGTGCCGGCCGTTCGGCCATTGCCCGGCGGACCATCATCTTCTGGAACGACGCATAGACCATCGGATTGCTCTCGATTTCGGCGATATGAGCATTGAAATAGTCTTCGATGTCCGCATCCGAATTGTCCGGTATCGGATCCCGCATGTTCGGCGGTTGAGCAACGAAATTGGCCAGGCGCTGTTCCGTTGCCGCGGCCGGATAAGCAGCAGGATGCCCGCGCCAGAACGCGACCATGATTTGGTTTGCCTGATATTCGGCCTGCCAGCGGGTCAAGGGGCGTTGCGCCACCTCTTGCAGCCAGTGACCCAGTTCGTGCGCCACCACCAGGTTGTTGAAGACCTCGACGTATTGGTCCCGGCCCGACAGGCCCAGCGTGCCGATGGCTGCAAAGCGGTCCATGGCGGCGCGCCGCGGCGGCGGCAGAACTTCATACGGGACAAGCACGACGGCACGGCTGGCAGCGTCGTACTGCGTCGCGCCGTGTGTGGTGGCAACCTCGATCGACGGCTTGAATGGCGGTAAACGCCCACAGGCGACGACGGCGTCGTAGAAGGCGTCGAGGACGGGTTGGGCCTGTGCAACGACGGTTTCGGCTCCGGCCTGCATCGCGTCAGGTTCGGATTTCGAACGGAAAGCGGCGTCTTGCCGCAGGGCCGGCAGTTGTTCCAGGAACTCCGGCAATGCGGTTGCGCATGCCGCGCCACCCCACATGGGCGTGGGTCAGCGCGAAATCGGCGTGGCTGTCCATCACCTTCGCGGCGGCCTCTCCGATGACGAGCAGGCTCTTGACGACGGCTTGCCGGGTTCGCTTATCGTCCCGGAAGTCGGCCTGGCCCATACCCTTGGCGAAGGTACACGCATCCGCGGCCTGCCGCATATGGTCGAGGTAGTCGGTAAGGCGGTTCCCGCTTAAACCGGCCGAGCCTCGGTGAGCACTTTTGCGCGGAATTTTGGCGGCAGATCGGCGGGGGTCAGAAGATCGACATGAATGCCAAGCAGCGATTCCAGTTCGGCTTGCAGGCCCCCCAGGTCGAACAGCGTCGCGCCAGGCAGTGCATCGACCAATAAATCGAGGTCGCTGCCGTCCTGGTCGGTGCCATGAAGCACAGAATCGAAGATGGGCGGATTCGCAACGCGAAACCGGCTTGCCGCTTCACGGATGGCACTGCGTTTGACATCAAGCACGACCGACGGGCGCACGGGCACCTTCCATCATCGAAACCCGGTTTCAAGCTAGGCGGGTGAGGCCGGCTTTCCAAGACCTGTTTTCCAGACCCGCACCGAAGCGTTCGCCCTTAACAGCCCCTATGCCGGAAACGCAGCCTCCATCGCGCGGCGATACTGGTAGGCGGAGTCTGCCGTATCGATCCGCACGTCGTCCCACGTCACCGGCTGGCCGGCAGCCACATCGCGGATCAGCGGCACCCGGTTGGCCAGCCCGATCGGCAATCCGCCCAGGCGCAGGCTATCCGCCGCCGTTCGTAGCTTGCCCCAAACGCAGGCGCCGCCCTCGCCGTCCAGCATTTCCCCGGCCTTCAGGTCGCGCTTGGCGGTGGACACGACATCGCCGCGGAAGCCGGTCGGTGTGCCGGTCGGCTCCTTGCACAGCGCCGCCGACAGGATCGACACGTTCAGTTCCAGCCCGATCAGATGGAACGGCCGGTACAGCGCGGACACCCGCCCCGACGAGTCCGTCACCACGCCGTATTCCTGGAAGCAGCGCGCGGCGTAATCGTTCGGTGCTTCGAACACCACGAACACGCCCCAGCGCAGGTCGTTCTTCACCGGACTGCCGTCGCGGTGGATCGACGAAATCACCTCGACCTGACCGCTGTGATGCAGGGTGCCGGCGTTGCCCGGCCGCAGCATTTCGGCCATTTCGTGCGTGCCGACGGGGGGGAACACCAGCCCGTCCGGCGCCGGGGTCAGGCCCGATGCGTTGGCGACCGCCGCCATTTCGATCCCCGATTTGGTTCCATCTAGGAACGAATTGAACATCTGCGGGTTCATGCCGCCGATTTTCGCCTGTTCCGGCGTCAGGCCATAGTAACCCCATACCGTATCGGGGGTGGAGGCGTGGTATTCGGGCCGGTATTTGGTGCCCTTGCCGGCCGCGATGACCGGGAAGCCGCAAGACCGAGCCCAATCGACCAGCTCGGCGATGAGGGCGGGCTGGTCGCCGTAGGCGAGGCTGTACACCACCCCGGCGGCCTCGGCCTCTTTCGCCAGCAGCGGGCCGGCCAGGACGTCGGCCTCCACGTTCACCATGACGATGTGCTTGCCCTCGCGGATCGCGCGGCGGGCGTGCGCGATCCCGGCCGGGGCGTGGCCGGTGGCTTCCACCACGACCTCGACTTCCGGGAAGGCGATCATGGCGCCGGCATCGTCGATGAAGCGGGTGGCGGCGATGTGTTCCTCGGTCCAGCCGACATTGCGGCAGGCCTGGCGGGCTCGGTCTGGCGACAGATCGGCGATCGCGGCAACCTCAAGCCCTGGTGTGGTGGGCACCTGCGAGAGAAACATGGAGCCGAACTTGCCGGCGCCGATCAATCCGACGCGGACGGGCTGGCCATTAGCGGCGCGGCGTTGCAGCAGGCGATACAGGTTCATTGCGGTCGTTCCATCCCGGTTGGAGGGTGTCTTCTACAGGGGGATGGAGGCCATGCGAACTCCCGGTCGGTGGATTTACGATCCGCGATGCCAGATGCCGCGCCCGGCTGCACGCGCGTCGGATTCCGGCGGGTGTATTCTACAGGGGGATGGAGGCCATGCGAACTCCCGGTCGGTGGATTTAAGACCCACGATGCCAGATGCCACGCCCGGCCGCGCGTGCTTCGGATTCCGGCCCCTGAAGGTCGGCGGTTTCCGCGTGTGCCCAGCCATCGCGTACCAGGGCCGTCCCGATGGAGGTGCTGCCGGCGAAGCAGGTTCCCACCGGCCGCCCCTGGCCGTCGTGGCCGCCGATGGTGCAGGCGATGGCCTGGCCGCGCACCAAGGCAGACGCCGCGTTGGCGGCGGCGGCACCGCAGTCCAGTTCGGCCGGCCCATCGCCATGGCAGACCGATCCCCGGGCTGGCGCGGCGATTCCCGCCAGCCGCACGATGTGTTCGCCGACGCGCAACGTGTCACCATCCACCACGGCGATCCGGTCGGCGCTGGCGGCGATGCGGCTGCTGGCGGGCGCCCTGGCCGGGGCCTCCGACGGGCCGAGAAACAGGGACGCCGCGATCAATATGGTCGCTGCCCCGCCAATCGCCGCGAGCCATACGCTCAGCGGCGGTATGGATGCACCCGAGCGCGGGTTCGGCCGGAAAATCCGCCGCTTATGGTTTAAGGACAAAGGCACACCCCGATCAACCGCCCGGCGAGGCGATCGCGCCAGCCGGAGTTGGGGCGATTCGCCGAATCCGATGGGCCGAGGTCAAGTCCAATATGCGTCCAGGCGGCGGAATTTTTCAAACGCCCGGATGATCCCCGGCCTGACCTTTTCCGTCCGGGCTGCCAGATATCCGACGATCGCGCCCACGGCATAGGCGTGGCGCCCGGCCGGACCGCCCAGTTCGCGCAACAACTGGGTCGCGACTGCCCCGTCGTTCAGCACCCCCAGGCGCTGCTGTAGCACGGACAGGCGGCGGATGAAGCGCTGCGCGGCCTTTTCGGGATACAGCGGGACGAACATCTCGGCGGCGTACCGGGCACGTTTGGCGCGAAGACGGACGCCGTGCAAACCCGGGATATCCAGCTCCTCCATATGCTTGGCTTGCGCGACGAGCCGTTTCCACCGATGCCGCAGAACCGCCGCGCTGAACGCGGGCAGCTCCATGGTTTCGGTCTCGTTGGTTACCTGCCAGGTCCCGGCGGCGGCGGCGAACCAGGCGAGTTCGATGGCCAGCAGGGAGAAGGCATGGCTCCGCAGGTAGGCTGTCAGCGCGGCTCTGTGCTCTTTGCGTCGGCGAGCCGCGGCGCTGGCCAGGCGGTCCAGCCGTTCGTCGCCGGGCAGGGCCTCGCGGATGGCGGGCAGGGTTTCCTCGGCGAACACATCCCAGTCGCGGGTCGGGCCAAGTTGGTGCCCCAGGGTGCGAAGCCCGGTATCGATGGCGGTCAGGGCCGATGCCTCCACGGCCGGGCGGAAAACCGACAATGCCGAACGCGCCCTGCGGACCGCCACGCGCATCCGGTGTACAGCCTCGACGCCGGGGGGGCCGGGAAGGTTCGCATGCGGGACATCGGCCAGGATCGCATCGGTCAGGTGGCCGGTAATGTAGGCCAGCGCTTCCGGCACGCTGGTCATGCCATCGGGCAGCATCGCCGGCCCGGCGCGGCGCGGTGCGGCCGGACGGCCGGTGGCCAGGGCGATCCCCTCCGCCGCCAGCGATGCCAGCGGTATAGCCGCCCCGATCGACCCCGCGATCAGGACCGCAGCGGCGCGAACCGCCTGAGGCTCGCCGCTGAGCAGGATGCGCGCGGCCGGGCGTTCCGCCGTCACGGCGCGCAGAATGCCCTTGGTGATGGTCAACGTGACCGATGCGTCGCCGAAGCGGTGGACGCTGGCGGTGCGCCGGCCCTCGAACGCGGCCAGCGGCGCCAGCGGGCCGGGCAGGGTGGACAGATCGGGGGCTTCCGCCACGACCGGTGCCGGTTGCGCGGGCAACCATTGGCCGGTTCCGGGGACGGTACGTTCCAGGCGCCAGTGGCCACGGTGTTCGGCCAGGGTCAGGCCATCGGCGGCCAGCGCGTGTTCGGGGCTGTCATGCCAGACGACTTTGACCGTCTGGCTGCGCGGCCGGCCGTCGCGGCTGCCGGTCAGCGCCTTCAGTCGTGCCAGGGCAGCGACCGCTTCGGCGTCAGCGGTCAGTTCGAATTCCATCAGGACTGGCCGGCTGCTTCCAGCATACGGGGCGTCAGAAAGCGGACCAGCCGCCCGCCGCCCTCCCGCAGGTCCCACCAGGAACCGGGAACGATGAACTCGGCCAGGGCACCGGTCGGGAAGCCTTGAGCAAGGCCGCGGGCGGCATCCGCCCCGCCGCCGGGGCCGGCGAGGCTGAGCGCCAGATCGTGCAGGCCCGGGTTGTGACCGATCAGCAACACGCTGCGCACCGTTTCCGCGACGCCATGCAGTGCGGCGGCGAGTTGCATCGGGTTGGCCAGATACAGGCTGTCCATCGGTTCGATCAGCGGCGTGTCGTCCCAGGGTTCCAGCGCCTCCAGCGTTTCCAGTGTGCGGCGGGCGGTGGAGACCAGGACGACATCGGGCGCAAGCCCAAGGTCGCGCATCGCCTGGCGCATCATGGCCGCGGACCGGCGCCCGCGCGCGTTGAGCGGACGGTCCCGGTCGGGCAATGAGGCGTCGTCCCAGGTGGACTTCGCGTGCCGCAAGAGCATGAGCTGGCGCATGGTGACTCCCATTGTGCCACGGGCCGCTCGTCTTGTCCTCCCCCCTTGCCGGACGAACGGGTGAACATTTCGGGCGGAGAGGGGAGAGGTTGAAGCCCAAGCTTCATCGATGCCACATGTCAGGAAGAAGCGGGCTGCGTCCGTGCGGCCATCGGGCGGGGGCGACGTCAGGCGTGCGGGGCAGTCATCCGGCGGATGGTTCCCGTGGTGCTGTGGCCCTCACGCAGGTTCACCAGCAAGACCTTGCCGCCCCGGGCCTGCACCAGATCGGCGCCGACCACCTGCTCCACGGTGTAATCCGACCCTTTGACCAATACGTCGGGGCGCAGGGCTTCGATCATCTCCAGCGGCGTATCCTGGTCGAACAGGGTCACCAGATCGACGGGCGCCATCGATGCCATGACGGTGGCCCGGGCCATCTCGTTTTGCAGGGGGCGGGTGGGGCCTTTGAGGCGTTTGACGGAGGCATCGGTGTTCAGTGCGACGATCAGCCGGTCGCAGGCGGCGCGCGCCTCGCTGAGCAGGCGGACATGTCCCGGGTGGATCAGGTCGAAGCAGCCGTTGGCGAAGCCGACTTTCAGGCCGCGGCGATGCCAGTCCGCGACCTGTTCGATTGCGTCTTCCAGGCCGACGATCTTGCGATCGGTCGCCACCAGATCGTCGAGATGCAGCGCATCCAGCAGTTCCTGGCGGGACACGGTCGCGGTGCCCTGTTTGCCGACGGAGATTCCAGCGGTCGCGTTCGCCAGCATCGATGCTTCCACCAGTCCGGCTCCGGCGGCCAGGGCGACGGCCAGCGCGGCGACCAGGGTATCCCCCGCGCCCGAAACGTCAGCGACCTCCCGCGCGCGGGTTGGTAAATGGATGGCTTCGGCATCCCGGCATACGAGTGTCAGGCCCTTGGCGGAGCGGGTGACCAGCACGGCATCGCCACCGGTCGCGTCCAGCGCCGCGCGCCCGGCGCGATCGGCTTCGGTATCGTGGCCGGCCCCGATCCGGGTGGCGGCGCGTACTTCGTGTTCGTTCGGCGTCAGCACGGTGGCGCCGCGATAGGCGGCGAAATCGGGGCGCTTGGGGTCGGCGATGACCAGTTTTCCCGATGCGGCGGCGCGGATCAGGATGGCGTCCAGCACGCCATCGCACAGCACGCCCTTGGCATAGTCCGACAGCACGATCGCATCGGCGCTGCCGATATGCGTTTCCACCGCCGCCATGATCGCGGTCAGGCCGTCCTGGTCCAGCGCATCGGTCACTTCTTCGTCCAGGCGAAGCAACTGATGCGACCCGGTCATGAAACGGGTTTTGGAGGTGGTCGGGCGGCCGGGGATCCGAACCATGGCCGCAACGATCCCGGGGGTGGACCCGACAAGGCGGGCAACTTCATTGCCGGCGGCATCGTCGCCGGTTACGCCGATCAGGACGGCCTGACCGCCCAGTGTGGCGATGTTGAGCGCGACATTGGCGGCGCCGCCCAAGGTGCAGCGGTCGCTGGCAGGGCGCAGCACCGGAATCGGCGCCTCTGGCGAAAGCCGGTGTACCTGACCGGCGATGTAGCGATCCAGAATAATATCGCCGATGACCAGAACCCGCGCCGTTTGAAAATTCCGGACAACAGCCGCCAGTTCGATATCGGTTGGCGGCTGAATGCGCCCGGAGGCCGCCAGGGAGTGAGTCATGCAACAGCGCCTGTGGGTTGACCTGGAAG
>JAJZEV010000026.1 GCA_021805665.1 Pseudomonadota bacterium | reverse complement strand
AAAACCCGGTCGCCAGCCGCTTTGGCCAGGGCTTTCGACCACGCGCCGGCCGCTATCACCGCCTTGTCGCAGGCGACTTCGCCCGTCTGTGTGGTGACCGCGATCAGCTTTCCCGCCTCGATCCGGAACCCCGTGGCGTCGGTTCGCACAATGTCGGCGCCCAGCGAGGCGGCGTGGCGCGCCAGTGCAGCGACATAGGCGCCGGGGTCACGGCACTGGCCGTTGTCCTCAACCAGGATGCCGAATGTGTAATGCCGGTCCAGCGCGGGTTCCCGCTGACGCAGTTCGTCCGCATCCAGTTCCAGCCACTTTGTGCCGTTGTCCTGGCGCACCCGCCATGACAGCGCTTCCGCTTCGAACGCCGCGCGGTCGGGGAATGCGAACAGCACCCCCTGACGGGCGATCAGATCGCCGACGCCGGCTTCCTCGGCCAGGCGGCGGTGCAGCGGGGGGGCATCCGCCAGCAGCGGCGCCAGCGCGCGCCCGATGGCGGCCACCTTCGCGGCCGACGAACCCGCGGCGAGGAAGCGAAGCAGCCACGGCAGCAGGCGCGGCAGGCTGGACCAGCGAATGGTCAACGGCCCCAGCGGGTCGCGCAAATACCCCGGTACCTTCTTCCAAAGCCCCGGCGCGGACATCGGCACGACCGAACTGGGGTTCAACAGCGTGCCGTTGCCGTAGCTGGCGGCCTGTTCCCCGCCCGGCGGTCCGGGATCGAGGATCGTGACAGTGTGTCCGTCGCGCAGCAGTTCGATGGCGCTGGCGATGCCGACGGCACCGCCGCCGATCACCGCCACGCGGCTCATCCGGCGGCGGTCACGATATGGGCGCGCATGGTCGATACGATCCTGCCGGTGCCGAACCGCTGCTCCAGCGCCCGGGTTACCGTGTCCGTTCCGAGCGGAAACCGGCTTTCGATTTCGTCGCGCAAGCGGGTGCCGAGGCAGTAGCCGATGGCGGCGTCCCGGGCGGACGCGGCGGCGAACGGGACATCGACCGTGGTGTAAATGGCATCGGTGAAGCCGGCCGCGGTCAGGTCGTTGTCGATGGCTTCGCTGTTGCTGTAGCCGTGCTTACCCTGACCGATGTAGCCGGGCGGATCGTCGGGCGCCATTGCGTCCAGCGCGGCCTGGACGCAATCGGCCACCGGGTTGTGCCGAATATGGCCTGGAACGCTGAACAGGAAGCGCGCATTCGGCTTCATGACCCGCCGCACCTCCCGGAACGCCGCCACGCGGTCGGTCAGGGTGGCGATAGCGAACAGGCAGGCGATCACCCCGAACGTCGCGTCGCGGAACGGCAGCGCGGCTGGGTCGGCGGTCTGCCAGGAGACCCGCCCCATGCCGGGTCTGGCCGAGGCGTGCGCCACCGCCGCCGGGTCCGGGTCGGTGGCGACGATGGCCATGCCCGCCGACAGCGACGCTGCCATGGCTTGCGTCAATGTGCCGGTATTGGACATGATTTCCAGCACCGGCCCGTTGGTCAGGCGGGCCAGCCGCCGGGACATGCCCTCGGCGAAGGGGGCCAGCACGCAGGGCGCGAAATACCGGTCGCGGGCGGCGAACAGCGAAGCGGTGGGGTCGTGAAGTCCCATTTGACGCTACATCGCCTCTTCTGATCCGAGCAGTCCCAGCCAGCCATCCGGTACATATAACTGTTCAGCGGGGTATGCCGAAACCCCCGCGGCGGTGCTCATAACGGTGCGGCGTCTCATTTGGCCAGGCCCCCTGTATTTTGCACACAGGCTAGGCCGCAACGGCCTATCGATCCAGGGGAGTATTGAGTGCGGCGGCGATTATCGGTGCGGCGGCGTCTGACATGCGGCGGCCGTCGTGCCCGACGCCGGGCACATCGATCAGGCGCCATGCCAATGGCAGGCCATGGTCCGCGGCGGCGAGGCGTGCCGTTGCCAGATAGGTGTGGGCGCGGGCGTGGCGGTGCGGGCCTTGCCGCAGCGATCTGGGGCCTTTGGGAAAGAATTTGCCGGTGGTCCTGGTGTCCTCGGTGCCGGCCATGACGGTCAGCGGGAATCGCAGCAGGGCGGACAGGGCGGCGGAATCGACCTCGGTGGCGCCAAGCCCCCAGGGCCAGTCGATCCGGCGATCCGGCATTGCATAGGTGCCGGCGTTGGCGGCGATCGCGACGGCGACATGGTCGCGGTATCCGAACGACAGCATCCGATGCACATACTGGCCGCCGGCGGAATGGCCGAACAGGCCATATTTGCGCGTTGTCGTGATGCCTTGGGCCAGAAGCGAGTCGAAAAGCCGCGGCCCGATGCCGAACGTCCAACGCTCCCGCGGGTTGGGTGTGCCGTCCTTGTTGTGCAGGTTGCCAAAATTATAAAGCAGGTATTCGGGAAAGCTGGCCTCGGGGAATTCTAGGGCGATGGCCAGCATACGGCCGTGATCCGCATGTGCCAGCCAGTAGTCGCGATAATCGCGCCCGTTGCGGGCAACGCCATGGTGGATCAGCACCACCGGACAGTCTGGATTCCAGCCGACGGGGCAAGCGGCGTGCAGGATCAGTTCCCGCCCGGGAAAGGCCGGATCGAAATAGGGCAGGGAATGGGCGCCGGGCGCTGCGATCAACGGCGAAAGATCGGTCAGGTGTGGTCCTCCGATGACATCCAAGGCGCCGGCACCCCGTGCGGGTTAGTCACTTGCGGCTTTCGCCTGCGCCTTGAATTCGCAACGAGGCCCGGGATGGAGGCCGGCGGGAGAGATGCTGATTGCTTTTCGCCCTGAAATCAAACCGATTTGCGGTCGGTCATGGCCTCATTCTCATCGCCGCGCATCCCGGGCGGCGACATGACCCCTGAATCCGATCCTTACGAATTGCAGCCAGAGCAAAAGATGCGCCAGACAGCCCCCCGGGTCGCCTGACGCATCGATCGTCGATAGCCGGTTCCGTCAACCGGGCAGCTTACGCACCCGGTTGCTCGCCGGCCGGCGGAGCGGGGGGGCGTGCCCGGCGGTCAGCCATGAACTGGTCGAACTCCGACTTGTCTTTTGCAAACCGCAGGCGCTCGAGGAACGCGCCGAAATCCTTCTGCTCTTCCTCCATGCGCCGCAGCGTCTCCGCCTTGTATTCGTCGAACGCCCGGTTGCCGGACGATGGCCCGGTTGACGGCTGACCGCCGCCGCCCTGACCGCACGCCCATGCCTTCCAGTTACCCCATGGACCCGCGTTCATGCCGCCGGCGTCCTGTGCATACTGTTGATACATCGCGCGGCGGCGACGGCCGAAGCATCCCATGCGTCCACTCCCGATTGTGTAGATGAGTAAAGCGAGGCCCACCGGCCACCAGAAGATGAACCCGAGGACCGTGAAGGCGACGGCGGCCGGACGGCTGAGACCCGCCGGATGCCAGAACGGTGGGCCAGCCCATGCGGGACCAGCCCATCCGGGGCCGGTATTGTTCGGTTGTCGCCAATCCGGGTCTTGGGCGTTGCCCCATTGTCCCCGGGTCCAGCCGTAAGCGTCTTGGTTGGCAGCGCTCGTCATCGAGGGCCTCATGTGAATGTAAGACACATTTACATTGGGGATCGCTATCCAAACCGTCAAGCGATTTTCGCGGCAGAACGCTTTTTCTATTGGGCGCCAACCAGTCCCAGGCTTTGCAGATACAGCAGCACGCCGGCCTCCAGCAGGTCCTCGGCCGTCATCGGCAGCTTTCGCCGCCCCGGACCTTCGCGCACGAACAGCGAGGCGATGCCGTGCGCCATCGACCAGATGTGCAAGGCCATCATCAGGGACGGCGGGCGGCGCCCCTTGGACACGGTCGCCGCCACCTGTTCCGCCGCCTCCCGCAGCACGGCGAACGCCCGGTCGCCGGCCGCCTGCAGGTCCGGATGGGTGTCCATGGCGAGATGGGAATCGAACATCGCGGCATAGTAGGCCGGCTGATCCCGGGCGAAGGTCAGATAGGCCCGTCCGATATCCTCGAACGCGCGCACTGGCTGGGGCCGGCCGTTGTTCCATGCCTTCGACAGACGTTCGGCGAACAGGTCGTAGCCGCGCACCGCGACCTCGGCCAGCAGCGCCTCGGCATCGCGAAAGTGTCGGTAAGGGGCGGCGGGGCTGACGCCTGCCAGCCGGGCGGCTTCGGCAACGGTGAAACCGGCCGGCCCCTTGGCGGCGATCAACGCCAGTGCCGCGTCGATCAAGGCTTCGCGCAGGTTGCCGTGGTGGTAGCCGCGACGCCCCGAACCGCCATCCCCGGGTCCAGTCCAACTCATGTGAAAGGTTTTTACATGGATAGGGCGAGCGTTCCAGTGTTCATCAGCGCCGGGTTTACCGCGCCCGTGTCAGACCTGTTGCGGATGACGACGGCGACCGCTAGGTTCCGGCCCCAAATATGGAGTGTTCCCCCTATGATCAGCACGCTGTTCTGGCTGCTGGATGAGCTGCTGAATCTATATATTTGGGCCGTTATCATCGCGGCGGTGTTCGGTATGCTTGCCTCCTTCGGCGTGCTTGACACGCGCAACCGCACGGTCTGGTCGATCGGCGATTTCCTGTACCGGCTGACCGAACCGGCGCTGCGTCCGATCCGCAACATCCTGCCGAATTTCGGGAATATCGACCTCAGCCCGCTGATTCTGCTGTTGTTGCTGCAAGCGGCGCGGATGCTGCTGGGCAGGATCGCGATCGTGATCATAACGGGGTCGATGCAATATCTGCTCTGACCGCATTTTGGCGCGCCGTGCCCGGCGGCGTCAGCGTGACCGTCAAGGTGCAGCCTAAATCGCGGCGACCCGGCGTTCAGGGACGGTCCGAGTCCGCCCGGGGGCCGTGCCTGCGGATCGGCGTGAACGAACCGCCGGAAGACGGCCGGGCGAACCGGGCGGTGTGTGCGGTGCTGGCCGAAGCGCTGGGCATTCCGACTTCCGCCGTCGTTGTGACGCTGGGTCAGACCAGCCGGGACAAGACCCTTTACATCGTCGGCAACCCCCTACTTCTGATTGAGAAACTGGAAATCCTGTGACCGCCCGATTGATCGACGGCAAAGCCGTCGCCGCCGCCCTGCGTGCCGAGGTTGCCGACAAGGTTCGTGCCGCCGGTTTCACCCCCGGACTGGCCGTCGTGCTGGTCGGGGAGGATCCGGCCAGCAGCGTCTATGTCCGCACCAAGGACCGCGCCGCACGCGAAGCCGGTATCGACGCGCGCACGATTCGCCTGCCGGCGGACACCGCGCAGACCGACCTGCTGGGCGTCATCCGGACGCTGAACGCCGATCCCGCCATCGACGGGATCCTGGTGCAGTTGCCGTTGCCGAATGGTATCGACGCCCGGGCGGTGATCGAGGCGATCGATCCGGCAAAGGACGTGGACGGGTTCCATCCGGTCAATGTCGGGCACCTGGCCAACGGCCATCCGACCCTGGTGCCATGCACCCCGCTGGGTGTGATGAAACTGCTGCGTTCGGCGGGGATCGATACCCGCGGTGCGCGGGCCGTGGTGCTGGGACGGTCTGCGATCGTCGGCCGCCCGATGGCCGCGCTTCTGCTGACCGCCGATGCGACGGTGACCGTCGCTCACTCCCGCACGCACGATCTGCCGGCGGAATGCCGCCGTGCGGATATCCTGATCGCCGCCGTCGGGCGTGCGGAAATGGTGCGGGGCGACTGGATCAAACCGGGCGCGACGGTGATCGACGTGGGCATCAACCGCCTGCCGGATGGCCGCCTGACCGGCGATGCGGCGTTTGCAAGTTGCGTCGAGGTTGCCGGTGCGATCACGCCGGTTCCTGGCGGCGTCGGCCCGATGACGGTGGCGTGCTTGCTGGAGAACACGCTAACGGCAGCCCTGCGCCGTCGCTGACCCGTCCGCTCGGACCTCCCGGTTCTGAAAGTTGCCACGCCCCCGGGGGGATGACACAACCTCCGGGCGCTAACGCGCGGGAGGAAGCACTCTATGCCGGATGTCTCGGGCGGAAACCCGGGAAGCGGGCTGCCCGATAGTGCCGATCGGCCGAATGAAGGCGGCCGGCGCGCTATTCTGTGGGCATGCCTGATCGCCACCTGCATGGCGGCCATCGAGAGTACTATTGTCGCAACGATCGTGCCGACGATCGTCAGCGACCTTGGCGGGTTTAACCTGTTCACCTGGGTCTTCGCGATTTACGTGCTGACTCAAGCCGTATCCATACCAGTGTATGGACGATTGGCGGACTTGTATAGCCGCAAGCCGGTGTTCTTCTTCGGGGTCTGCCTGTTTCTGGCCGGCACGGTGTTGTGCGGGCTGGCGCCGGGTATGCCGTCTTTGGTGTTGTTCAGGGCTGTTCAGGGCATCGGGGCAGGGGCCATCCAGCCAATCGCGGCGACCATCCTGGGGGATATCTATAAACCGTCGGAACGCGGGCGGGTGCAGGGGCTGGTGTCGTCCGTGTTCGGGGTTTCGGCGGTTGCCGGTCCGTCCCTCGGGGCATTTCTGGTGCAGCATATCGGTTGGCGGGCGGTGTTCTGGGTCAATATCCCATTCGGCGTCGCCGCGATCGCGATGATCGGGGTCTTCCTGCGGGAGAAGGTCGAGCGGCGGTCGCATCGGATCGACTGGGCGGGATCGGTGCTGCTGCTGGTGGGTGTCGGGTGCCCGATGCTGGCGCTGGTGCAAGGCGGTACGCTGGGTTCCGCCGCGATCCTTGGCCTGATTTCGGTTGGCGTCCTGGCACTGGGGGCACTCTATCTGAACGAACGCAGCGTGCCCGAACCGATGCTGCCGCTGGAACTGTGGCGCAACCGCGTGATCGTGGTCGGCAGTCTGGGCAACTTCACCTCCGGGGCGATGATGCTGGGGGTTTCGGCGTTCCTGCCGACTTACATTCAGGGCGCGATGGGCCGCGAGGCGTTGGTCGGGGGGCTGGTTCTGGGGGCGATGTCGATGACCTGGGCGCCGGCCAGCTTCCTCGCCGGCCGGATCATGGGCCGCACCAGCTATCGGACGGTCGCGATTTCGGGTGCGCTGTCGTTGGTGGCGGGGTGCGGCATCCTGCTGGCGCTGACCCCGGCGGCCGGTCCGTGGTGGGCCGCCGCCGGTGCATTCACCATCGGCATCGGCATGGGATTTTGCAGCACGGTGTTCATCGTGTCGATTCAGGCATCGGTGCCGTGGCGGCAGCGCGGGGCGGCGACGTCGTCGTCGATGTTCATGCGTTTCGTCGGGCAGGCGATCGGGGCCTCGGGCTGCGGCGCGGTGCTGAATGCCACCATGACACGGTCTGACCCCGGGGCGGCGGGGGCGGTGGACCGGCTGTTGAACCTCGCCACCCGTTCGGCGATGGCGCCGGCCGAACTGGCCCATCTGACCGGGACGTTGGCGGGCGCGCTGCACAACGCGTATCTGCTGGCGGCGGTGTTCGCCGTGCTGACCCTGCTGATCGCCTGCTGGATGCCCGCGCGACTGCGGCCCTGAACGGGCGCTTCAGCCGGTGGTGTGCGTCACCTCGCCCGCGACGATGCGTTGCCGCCCGAGCGGGGTATCCAGCAACAATGCGCCGTCCACGTCCAGGCCTGCGAAGTGGCCGGTCACCGGCTGCTGGCCCGCATTGGCGGCGATCGCGGCGCCGATCGGATAGGACCGGGCGAGCCAGCGCAGGCGGATCGTGTCGAACCCTTCGGTCTCCCAGGTCTGAAGATGCTGCCTTAGATTCTCCAGCAGGATGTCGCGCGCGCCATCGACCGAGGCGATTCCGCCATTGGCGACGATGGTGGTGGTTTTATAGGCGGTGTTCGACGGGGCCTCCAATACGTTCAGCCCGATGCCCAGGATAGTGGCATCGTCCGCCTGCTCCAGCAGAATGCCGGAGATTTTAGAGCCTTTGACCAAGACGTCGTTGGGCCATTTCAGCGTCGCCTGCATCTGCCGGGGCAACAGGGTCTCGACGGTATCGGCCACCGCCAGCGCCGCGACGAAGCTGAGTTCGGCGCACCGCGCGGCGGGTTGGCCGGTGCGCAGCAGGACCGACATGTACAGGTTGCCCGGCGGGCTGAACCAGGTGTGCGCCAGACGTCCGCGCCCGGCGGTTTGCTCATCGGCATGAACGACCAGGCCGTGCCCGGCGCCTTCCCGAAGCAGGCGCCGGATTTCGTCGTTGGTTGAACCGATCGTTTCGTGATGCCGGATAGTGAATATTAGGGTCATGGGCCATTTATAACATGGATTGGCCGGTAAGGTTTATCCCCCCTGCGCGGGACGTATCAGCCGGCCCGTTGCAAGCGGTCGCCATTCGCCAGAATTGTCCGTGCCAGCGCGGCCGCGGGGCCACGAAGGCCGGCGCGGGTACCCAGCACCACGAATTCCACATCTCCAAGGTCCGGCAGTCGCAGTGCCGCCGGCATTTCCACCAGTCCCTCCGGGATCAGGCCCCTGGCGTGGACCGTCACACCCAGCCCCGCGAGGCAAGCGGCGCGCAATCCACTGAGGCTGCCGCTGGTGCAGGCGATCCGCCATGTCAGTCCCGAACGCTCCATCGCCTCCAGGGCGACCGAGCGGGTGATGCTGGGGGGATTGAAGAGAATCAATGGCACCGGAGGGTCGGCCCTTGCGCCTGGCGCGCCGACCCAGGCCAGACGGTCGCGCCACACCAGTTGCCCGCGGTCGTCGCCGTCGCGCCGTTTCGCCAGCACGAGATCGAGTTCGCCCGCGTCCAGGTATTCGTAAAGCGTGGCGCTGACGCCGACTTTCAGTTCCAAATCGACCAGCGCGTGCTGGCGGACGAAATCGCGCAGCAATTCGGGCAGACGGGTGCTGACGAAATCCTCCGAGGTGCCGAAGCGCAACCGGCCGCGTAACTGGGAGCCCTGAAAATAGCGGCGGGCGCGCTGGTTGGTGTCCAGGATGGTTTGGGCGAACCCGGTCATAGCCTCGCCGTCGGCGGTCAGGGTCACCCGGTGGGTGTCGCGCACGAACAGCCGCCGGCCGGCCGCGTCCTCCAGCTTGCGGACGTGCTGGCTGACCGTGGATTGGCGCAGGTTCAGCCGTCGGCCAGCTTCGGTGAAGTTACGGGTTTGGGCGACCGCGACGAAGCTTTCCAGGTGGACGGGGTCGAACATGGCGGGGGCCTTGATGGGTTTGTTATCATGATCTGAAATTACAGTAATGAAATTCAAGTTAGTTCACAATAACCAGCCGGCTGAATAGGTTTGTTGCATCGCATCCAAACCGAAGGATTGACGTGATGTCTGTCAAGGCGCTGCTGTCCCGGCTGCCGATCGACCCCTATGTCGCGGCGATTGTCGGCATGGTGACGCTGGCCTCGTTGCTGCCGGTTCATGGTTCGGGGGCTGTGATCGCGGGTCATGTGACCACAGCGGCCATTGCGCTGCTGTTCTTTCTTCATGGCGCACGGCTTGCCCCGCGCGCCGCCCTGGCCGGGGCACGGCACTGGCGGTTGCATGCCGTGGTGCTGGCCTCGACGTTTCTGCTGTTCCCGGCGCTGGGCCTGGGTGCCAGGGCAGTGTTCCCGCATCTGCTGACCGCACCGCTTTGGACTGGTATGATCCTGCTGTGCGTGCTGCCTTCTACAGTCCAATCCTCGATCGCGTTCACCTCGATCGGCCGCGGCAACGTCCCGGCCGCGCTGTGTGCCGCCACGGCCTCCAACCTGCTGGGCATGCTGCTGACTCCGCTGCTGGCCGGACTGTTCGTCAGCGCGCATGGCGGGTTCTCCATTCAAGCCGTTGGCGACATCCTGGAGCAGTTGCTGCTGCCGTTCGCCGCCGGCCAGCTTTCCCGGCCGCTGATCGGCGCATGGGCGCAGCGCCACCGCACGCTGCTGGGGCTTGTCGATCGCGGATCGATCCTGCTGGTCGTGTACACCGCGTTCAGCGAGGGTGTCAGCCGGGGCATCTGGCACCAACTCGGGCTGACAGAACTGGGCACCCTGCTGACCGTCGATGCGGTGTTGCTGGCGGCGGTGCTGGCGATCACCACGTTCGGCAGCCGGCTGTTGGGCTTCTCGCGGACCGACGAGGTGACGATCGTGTTTTGCGGGTCAAAGAAAAGCCTTGCGAGCGGCCTGCCGATGGCGACCGTGCTGCTGGCCGGACAATCGGTCGGGATGATCGTGCTGCCGCTGATGTTGTTCCACCAGATCCAGTTGATGGTCTGTGCCTGGCTGGCCAAGCGATATGCCCGGGCCGAGGAGAAGATCGTCGCGGCCGAGGCGGTGGGGGCCGCCTGACGTGCTGCTGACAGCTTTCCGCCCCGGGTGCTGGATACGTGTCGGGTTCGGTGGCCAACCGGCGGGGCGGATGGCTGGTCACGGCTGCGATGCCGCGGTACTCGATGGACGGGACGCAGATTGACCGCACCGAACCGGCCGAGGGACCGACGTCGTCGCTAACCGGAGCCGTGACACGGCCGCCTCCGCTCGTTCCCTCCTCGCACGAACCCTCGAAGCTCGGAGTCAGCTCGGTCGGGGGCCTGTACGCCCCCCGAAACAGGCCTAAACCCGCCGAAGGTCCAGAGTGCGGGGATGCTCCCGCGACCGCTGCACCACCGGCTCGCGCATCGCTCCCGGCGTATGCCCGAACGGGAAAAACCGCGCTCGGCGGCGCGCTTCGGCCTCATTGGCGTTGACCGGGAAGGTGTCGTAGCTGCGGCCGCCCGGGTGAGTGATGTGATACGTCATCCCGCCCACGCTCCGCCCGCTCCAGCGATCGAACACGTCCAGCACCAGCGGCGCATGAATGCCGATCGTCGGGTGCAGCGCGCTAGGCGGGTTCCACGCCTTGAAGCGCACGCCGCCGACATACTCGCCCATGCGATCCGTGCTGGTCAGCGGCACCGCGGCACCGTTGGCGGTCAGCACATACCGCTCATCCACCCAGCCGGAAACCTTGGCCTGCACCCGTTCCACCGAACTATCGACATAGCGCACGGTGCCACCCGCCGCTTGTTCCTCGCCCAGCACATGCCAGGGTTCCAGTGCGTTCCGCAGTTCCAGGTCGATGCCGGAGAAATCCACGTTGCCGATATGCGGGAACCGGAACGCCAGATGCGGCGCGAACCAGTCCGGGTCCATCGGGAAACCGAGCGCACCGAGTTCCTCCAGCGCGCCGCGGAAATCCTGTTCGACGAAGTGCGGCAGCATGAACTCGTCATGCACCCGCGTGCCCCAATGGATCAGGCTGCGCTCGTAAGACCGTTCCCAGAACGCCGCGACCGCCGACCGCATCAGCAGCACCTGCGCCGCCGACATCCGCGCATGCGGCGGCATTTCGAACGCCCGGCATTCCACCAGCCCGCGCCGGCCAGAGGCACTGTCGGGCGAATACATCTTGTCGATGCAGAACTCGGTGCGGTGGGTGTTGCCGGTCATGTCCGCCAGGATGTTGCGGAACAGCCGGTCGGTGACCCAAGGTGCGACCGGTTGCTTCGCCTTTACCTGAGCGAAGGCGATTTCCAGTTCGGCCAGACTGTCCTGGCGCGCTTCGTCCACCCGCGGATGCTGGCTGGTCGGGCCGATGAACTGGCCGCTGAACAGGAACGACAGGCTGGGGTGGTTGTGCCAGAAGCCGACCACCGATTTCAGCAGATCGGGCCGGCGCAGGAATGGCGAATCCTCCGGCGAGGCCGCGCCCATCACCACATGGTTGCCGCCGCCGGTGCCGACATGGCGGCCATCCAGGTTGAACTTCTCCGTCGCCAGTCCGACCTGGCGGGCTTCCTCGTACAGTTCCTCGGTCAGCTCGATCTGTTCGGCCCAGCTTGCGGTCGGGTGGGTGTTGTCCTCGATCACACCGGGGTCCGGGGTGACGGAGAAGTGCAGCAGCCGGTCGTCTTCCGGCGGCAGGTAGCCTTCCATCACGATCTTGCGGCCGGCCCCGGCGGCGGTTTCCTCCACCGCGGCGGTCAGCGCCAACCAGTCCTCGATGGCAAACAGCGGCGGGAAGAAGACATGGATCAAGCCGTCGCGCGCCTCCACCGCCAAAGCGGTGCGGACCACGCTTGGGTCGCCTTTGCCGATGACGGGCAGTTCCTGCTGCACCGGACGGAAGTTCTCGATGCTGCTTGCTGGGCCCTGAGGACCGCGCGATTGCAGCGCCTGCCGGGTCGGCAGCTTTTCCTTTGGGGCGAATGGATCCGGTTCCACGTCATATTCGGCGTGTTCGGGATCGACCCATGGCAGCGATTCCAGCGGCAGGCGCAGGCCCACCGGGCTGTCGCCGGGGATCAGGAACATCTCGCCGGCCTTGAAGAACCATTTGCCGGATTGCCAGCGGCGGGTGCCCCCGTCGATCACGCGGCGCAGCGGCAGCACGCTGCCAACCACGCTGGACAGGCCCTGCGCGTAGATGCGGGCCAACCGGGCGCGCTCCAGCGGGTCGGCCAGCTTGGCGTCCTCGGCCAGGACGTTGGCGGGAAGCCGGTGCTCTTTCCAAAGATAATAGTGGATGTCTTCGTAGGCCGGGATCACCAGGGACGGATCGACCTGCAGCCGCTCCGCGAGGCTTTGGGCGAAGGTGGCCGCTTCCCGGGCAGTCGCGTCGCCGGTGTCGTCGTCGGAGGCGAGCAGGGACGGATCGTTCCACACTTTCTCGCCATCGGCGCGCCAGTGGCAGTGCAATGCCCAGCGGGGAAGCTGCTCGCCGGGATATTGCTTGCCCATGCTGTGGTTCAGCACCGCGCCGGGCGCCCATTTGTCCATCAGCCGGCGGATCAGCCGGCCGGCATAGGCCCGCTTGGTGGGACCGAGCGCGTCGGTGTTCCACTCCGGCGCATCCATGTCGTCGGCGGCGATGAAGGTGGGCTCGCCGCCCATCGTCAGCCGCACATCGCTGCGCTTCAGCGCGAGATCCACATCCCGGCCGCGCGCCAGGATCGCCTGCCATTGGGCCTCGGTATAGGGTTTGGTGGTGCGCGGGGTTTCCTTGATGCGCGTCACCGACATGGCGAAGTCGAAGGTTGTTTCGGCCTTTTCCATCAGGCCGGAAATCGGCGCGGCGGAGATCGGGTCGGGGCTGGCTGCGAGTGGAATATGCCCCTCGCCGCAGAACAGGCCAGAGGTCGCGTCCAATCCGACCCAACCGGCACCCGGCAGATACACCTCGGCCCAGGCGTGCAGATCGGTGAAGTCGGAGGTCGGGCCTTCCGGACCCTCCAGCGGTTTCACGTCGGCGACGAGTTGGATCAGGTAGCCCGACACGAAGCGCGCGGCCATGCCCAGATGGCGCAGCACCTGCACCAGCAGCCACGCGGAATCGCGGCAGGAGCCTTTGCCGCCATCGAGGGTTTCTTGCGGGGTGAACACCCCGGGTTCCAGGCGGACGATATAGGCGACCTTGCTTTGGATCAGGCTGTTGAGCGCGACCAGCCTATCGACCGTGCGCTGTTCGTCGCGCGGAATCGCCGCCAGCAGTGCCGCCAGGTGCGGGCCGGGGGTTTCCGTCTTGCGGAACGGGGCCAGTTCCTGCTCCAGAACCGGGTCATAGGCGAACGGGCAGGTTTCGGCTTCGGGCTCCAGGAAGAAGTCGAACGGGTTGATCGTTACCATGTCTGCGATCAGATCGACCGTCACCTCGAACCGGTCCACCTTTTCCGGGAAGACCACGCGGGCGAGATGGTTGCCCTGGGGGTCCTGCATCCAGTTGATGAAATGGGGTTTTGGCTCGACCGTCAGTTCATAGGACAGGATGGCGGTGCGGGCCTGCGGGGCAGGGCGCAGCCGGATGGTTTGCGGCCCCAGCGCGATCGGGCGATCGTAGCGGTAGGATGTCTTGTGGGTCAGGGCGACGTGCAATGGCATTAGGGCGCTCGAGACAATTTGGGGGCAGAATATTTTTGCACCGCAGCACGGCGCGTGGCAACCGCAATGCTACGCTGGCGCGCGCTTTCCGGCGTTGACCAGCCAGCATCCGGCCGAGGCGATCGCCATTCCGGCGATGGCCAGGTACGATAGCCGTTCCCCTAACAGCAGCCATGCCAGAAATGCCGCCGTGCCGGGGACCAAATAGAAGTTCGCGCTGGCCCGTGCGGCGGTGCCGCGCGCCAGCATAGTCGAATACAGTGCCATCCCGCCCAGCGAGGTCATCAGCGTGTTCCAGCCCAGTGCCATGAACGCGCTGTCGGTCCAGTTTGCCCGCGGTATTTCCAGCAACCATGCCCCGAGTCCCGACACTGCCGCCGCGGAAATGAATTGTGCAGTTGCGCCGGGAAGCAAGGGCACGCCCCGGCAGAACCGGCCGAAATACAGTGTGCCGAACACCAAACCGAGCACGCCGATGAAGGCGAGGGCCAGACCCTGGAAACGGGATGCGCTTTCGAAGGCGGCGTGACCGACCACCAGCCCGACGCCGGCCATGCCCAGGGCGAGCCCGAACCATTGCCGCGGACGCAGATGCTCGCCCAGCAGCGCCACGCCCAGGATAGCGGTCAGCAGCGGGGTCAGCGATTGCACCAATGCGATCTGGGCGGCGGGCGCCAGTAGCATGCCGGCATGCGGCGCCATCAGGGCGATGGCGTTCAGCGATGCCCCGGCGATGGCGCAATGGAACCACCGCCAACGCGACAGCGGGCGCCAGGAGTGCCGCGTTACCAGCATCAGCACAACGAGAACGGCGGCGCACCCGGCCATCCGTATCGCCACGAACAGCAGCGGCGACATGTCGCGCAGCCCCGCCTTGGAGGCGATGAAGGACGAACTCCAGAGCAAGACGAACAGAAAGGGGGCGAGCCGGTTGAGCATCGCGGCTCCTGGCGGAAGGACGAGACGCCTTCTACCTACAGGCCGCGCCGGGTTACGCCAAATGTGCGCCAGTCGTGCCGGGGTTCGTGGCACATGGTTTTCCGCCGGTCATCATGGCCGGGACGCGCCCGGCCAAGACGGTTCCCGATATTGATCCCCGCCTTCAGTCCGGCAACCCCTTCCCCGGGGCCAGTTCCAGCCAAAGCGCGTTCAGCGCGGCAAAGGCGGCGGCGAAGCTCAGGCCGAGTATCCAGGTAAAGTACCACATAGCGTCGTTTCCTTAGTAGCTGGTGTGCAAATCGGCCTCGATCTGGGCGGCGTTCACCGGCCCACGCAGCACGCGATAGACCCAGGCGGTGTAGATCAGCACGATGGGCAGCAGCACGACGGTCGCCACCGTCATGATCAGCAGCGTGGTGGCCGAGGACGAAGCATCCCACACGATCAGGCTCGAGTCCGGTGCCAGCGAGGACGGCATCAGGAACGGAAACATACTCAGTCCGGCGGTCGCGATTATGCTGGCGATGGTCAGGCCGCTGAACAGAAATGCCAGCACCCGCAGCCGCCGCGTGCGCAGCAGAAGGGCGGTCAGCAGCGCGCCTGCCACGCCCAACGCGGGGGCAAGCCGGAACCAGGGTACTGCTTCGTAGTTGTTCATCAGCGCGCCGGACTGAAGCACGACATGCTTGGCCAGCGGATTGGACGGGCCGTTCACGCCGCCGAAGGATTGCAGTGCATAGAAGTCCAGGCGCGAGGCCCACAGTCCACCCGCCACGAACAGGACGGCCAGCAGGATGGCGGCGAGCGTGCCGGCATTCTGGGCGCGCTGCCGCGGCGCGCCCTCGGTCTTACACGCCAGCCATGCGGCGCCGTGCATCGTCAGCATCGTCACGCTGACCACACCGCACAGCAACGCGAACGGGCTGAACAGCCCGAATACAGTGCCAGCGTACGTCATGCGCAGGGTATCGTCGAACTGGAACGGCACCCCTTGCAGCACATTGCCGAATGCCACGCCGAACACCAGCGACGGCACCAGCCCACCGACGAACAGCGCCCAATCCCACGTCGAGCGCCAGCCGGTATTGGGCAGTTTGCTGCGGAACTTGAACCCTACCGGACGCAGGATCATTGCGCACAGCAGCAGCAGCATCGCCAGATAGAAGCCTGAGAACGCAACCGCATACAGCGGTGGCCAGGCGGCGAAGATCGCACCTCCGCCCAGGATGAACCACACCTGGTTGCCTTCCCAGACCGGCCCGACTGTATTGATGACGATCCGCCGCTCCATATCCGTGCGGCCGATCCAGGGCAGAAGGATGGCGGTGCCCAGATCGAACCCGTCCATGACCGCGATGCCGATCAGCAGCACGCCCAGCAAGGCCCACCACAGCAGGCGAAGGATTTCATATTCGGCCATGGTTCCGCTCCTATTCCGCGACCGCGGCGAATGCCGTGGCCCTCGGGGCGGGCGGCGGCAGGTCCGGCCCGCGGCGGATGGTGCGCAGCATCAGGAACACCTCGACCACTGCCAGCACCGAGTAGAACAGCACGAACGCGCCCAGCGAGATCATCACATTGGTGGCGGGGATGTTGGAAACCGACAGGAAGGTGGGCAGCACGCCATCCACGCTCCATGGCTGACGCCCGACCTCGGCGACGACCCAGCCGAGTTCGGCGGCAACCCAGGGCAGCGGCAGCGACCACAGCGCCAGATGCAGCAGCCAGCGGTGCTGTTCGATCCCGCGGCGGGATGCCATCGCGAACATCGTGCCGAACAGGGCGATGAAGTAGAAGCCCAGCCCGACCATGATGCGGAAACTGAAGAACAACGGCAGCACAGCCGGGATCGTATCGTTGGCCGCGGCGGTAATCTGCTGGTCTGTGGCGTCCGTCACTTTCAAGGTGTATCGCTTCAGCAGCAGTCCGTAGCCCAGGTCGCCGACATGCGCGTCGAACTGCTGGCGTGCCGCCGAATCGGCTGGATGCGCGCGCAGCGTCTCCATCGCGCCATAGGCCAGCATGCCGCTGGCGATGCGGGTGCGGGCGTCGGCCACTAGGTTCTCGATACCCTCCACCTGGCCGGAAATCGAGCGTGTGGCGATCAGGCCCAGCATCCAGGGCACTTCCAGCGCATAGTCGGTCGAATGGGTGGCGATGTTGGGAAGGCCGATGACGGTGAAGGACGCGGGCGCGGGTTCGGTGTGCCACATCGCCTCGATGGCGGCGATTTTCATCTTCTGGTTCTGCCCGGCGGTGTAGCCGCTTTCATCGCCCAGAACGACGACCGACAGCGCGGAGGCAAGCCCGAAGCTGGCGGCCACGGTGATGGACCGAATGGCCAGCCCGCGGTAGCGGCTGCGCAGCAGGTAGAAGGCGCTGATCGACAGCACGAACATAGACCCGGTGACATACCCGGCCGACACCGTATGGACGAATTTCGACTGCGCCACCGGGTTGAAGATCACGGCGGCGAAGTCGGTGACCTCCATCCGCATGGTTTCGATATTGAAGTGCGCGCCAACTGGGTTCTGCATCCAGGCGTTGGCGATCAGGATCCACAGCGCCGACAGGTTGGTGCCCAGCGCCATCAGGCAGGTGACGATCAGGTGCTGCACCCGCGTCAGCCTGGTCCATCCGAAGAAGAACAGGCCGATGAAGGTGGCTTCCATGAAGAAGGCCATCAGGCCCTCGATCGCCAGCGGCGCGCCGAATATGTCGCCGACGTACTGGGCGTAGTATGCCCAGTTGGTGCCGAATTCGAACTCCATGGTCAGGCCGGTGGCAACGCCCAGGGCGAAGTTGATGCCGAACAGCATTCCCCAGAACCGCACCATGTCGCGCCAGATGGTGCGGCCGGTGGTGACGTAGATGCTTTCCATGATCGCCAGCAGCACGGACAGACCGAGCGTGAGGGGGATGAACAGGAAGTGGTACATCGCGGTGAGGGCGAATTGCAGGCGCGACAGTTCAACGACATCCATGGGCATTGCTCCGTTTCAGGCCATTCTGGGCATTAACGGCGGTCGGGTCAGTTGAAAACGGTGCCCGGTCGTGCGCCGAGTGCCTTGAAGACCATGGCCGCCGGGCAGAACCGGGTGAAACTGGCCTGGATCAGATTCAGGCCGACGAAGGCGGTCAGCAGCAGCCACCAGGGGCTGTACAAGTAAACCAGCGCGGCGCTGACCAGTACCACGAATCCCGCGAAAGCCATGACTGCTCGGTCGATAGACATGTGACTAGCTCCTTTTTAGGCGTTTGGTGAGAGGTTTTGTTGAGTCCAACGCACGATGGCATCGGCGTTCATCGCGCCGGCGGTTTGCGCCACCGGCTTGCCGTTGCGGAACAAAAACAAAGCAGGAATGCCGCGTACCTGCAGGCGGGCGGACACCTCCGGCGCCTCATCCGCATTCAGTTTCAGCAGGCGTACGTGAGGTTCGAGCGCGGCGGCAGCGCGTTCGAACTGCGGCCCCATGGTGCGGCACGGACCGCACCATGGGGCCCAGACATCCAGCAGCACGGGGATGCTGTCGGATTTCATGTGCCGGTCGAATTCCGCTTCCGTCACCTGAACCGGCCGGGCATCGAACAGCCTGGCGTGGCATGCACCGCATTTCGCGGCGGCGGCCGGCCGGTCGGACGGAATCCGGTTCAAGGCGTTGCAGGCGGGACAGACGATCTGTTCGGAGGCGGCCATGGCACTGTTTACTCCGCGGGTTGTTTCAACTTGTGAATGTTCAGCCGGCGCATCAGGAAATTTTCGTAGAAAGTCTCGCTTTCGCCGCTGCGCATTTTGCGCAGGAAGTATTTTTCGAATGCCACCTTCGCCAGATGTACCCATTTACCTTGCGCCGACCAGTTAACATTGCGTGGCGGGATCTGCGGTTGGGCGACGAAGGCCACGCCCCCATCGCCGAAATCCGCCAGGCAAACCGCATTCCAGGTCGCGTGGGCGTTCGGCTTTTCACCCCGCAGCAGCCGGCCGAGGTTCTGCGCCGTCGCGGTGACCATCGATTCGATCATGAACCCGGTTTTCGGCGTGCCGACCGGAACCGGCGTGGGGCCGACCGGAGGGATGGCAACGCAGACGCCGATGCCGAACACCTCCGGATAGGTCGGGTTGCGCTGGTATTCGTCGATCAGCACGAAACCACGCGGATTCACCAGCTTCTCCAGCCCGCGCACCGCGGCGACGCCGCGGAACGGCGGCAGGATCATGGAAAAGCCGAACGGCAGCGTATGGGTTTTCAGCAACGCGCCGGAATCGTCCATTTGCTCCACCGTCATCTCTCCGGCGGTAACCTGCTTCACCCTGGCGTTGGTGATCCAGCCGATATGGCGGTTGCGGAATTCGCTCTCCATCAGCGACTTGGTGTCGCCGACGCCGTCCAGGCCCAGATGGCCGATATACGGTTCCGGCGTGACGTATATCATCTTGACCTTGTCGCGGATCTTGCGCCTGCGCAGTTCGGTGTCCAGGATATAGGCGAATTCATAGGCTGGCCCGAAACACGATGCGCCCTGTGCGGCCCCGACCACGATCGGCCCGGGATTTTCGCAGAACGCCTCGAACGCCGTCCGGGCCTTTTCGGCGTGGCCCACATGGCAGATGGATTGGGTATGGGCGTTGGGTCCAAGCCCGTCGATCTCATCGAACGCCAAATCCGGGCCGGTGGCGATGATCAGGTAGTCATAGGCAACGATGCTGCCGTCGTTCATTTCGATCTGCCTGGCGTCCGGATCGACCCGCCGGGCGCCCTGCACCAGGTAGCGCACGCCCTTGCGGCGCATGACCCCGGCCAGATCGGCCTCGATATCGTCGCGCTTGCGCCAGCCCACCGCGACCCACGGATTCGATGGGACGAAATGATAGGTCTTTTCCTCCCCGATCAGGGTAACGCGATCTTCGCCGCGCGTCTGATGCAGAATCTCATAGGTCGCGAGGACGCCCCCCAAGCCGGCCCCAAGCAAAACGATTTCGGCCATTTTTTGTTTCCCCAACGTTCAACCGTGTTGACATATATATTCGTATCATCGTAAATACGCAATATGGAAAATATGGAAACCGAAGCACTCGACCCAAACCAGATGGCCGCGGCCGCCGAGGAAGCGAGTTCGCTGCTGAAGGCCCTCGCCAACCCGCATCGTCTGCTGATCCTGTGTCAGTTGACGGAGGGTGAGCGTTCCGTCGGCGATCTGGCGTCCTTCCTTGGCTTACGCGATTCCACCGTGTCGCAGCATCTCGCGCTGCTTCGGCGCGACGGGTTGGTGAAGGCCCGCCGGGACGGCCAGACGATCTGGTACACGGTCTCCAGCCCGGCCGCGCGGGCCGTGCTGAACACGCTGTTCGAGATTTTCTGCAAACCCGACGGGATCTGTTCGCCGCATCGCGTTTTGGCCCCGCAATGAAAGCGGGCATGAGTTTCGCCGGTTTGGCCCGGCTTGCATTGAACTGGATCAATGAAAGCAGTGTCGAATCGATCTAAAGTTTGCCAGTCCGAATACTGGCGGCAGCAGTCCATCAATAACCAAGGAGCCGACCATGCAGAGCCAACCCCAGCTACGGGACATGACGCCGACAGAAATCCACAACGCGCTGCTGCGCCATGAAATCGTGCTGATCGATGTGCGCGAACCGGCCGAGTATATGGCCGAACGGATTCATGGCGCGTTGTTGTCGCCGTTGTCCACGTTCGATCCGGCCGTCCTGCCGGTTGGCGGCCGTCCGGTTGTGCTGCATTGCGGGTCGGGAAAGCGTTCGGCCATGGCTGTCGAGAAATGCATCGCCGCCGGGGTTCCCGTCACCGCGCACATGGCTGGCGGGATAATGGCTTGGAAGCACGCAAGGCTGCCGACTGTCACCATCGATGCCGGCACCGGTTCGGTTGTCGATCGTCGATAAAGCCGGGCGTCGATAAAACCGGGCGTCGATAAGACCACCTAATCGATACCGGGCGGATAGCGTCGGGCGGCCTGTCCGTCCGGCCATTCCTCCAGGGGGTCTTGCTAACAGGAGCGTCTCATGAAACCGGGTTTCCTGCCGATCTCGGCCGCATTGGTCCTGATGGCGTTCGGCGTGCGCGCCGAAACCACATTCAAGGTTCAGGCCGATACCATCACCGATCGGAAGGCAGTCTATGCCACCGTCGAAAGTCCCTATGTCGTGCCCGCCAGGGCGCGTATCGGCGGCACCGTGGCCCGTCTGGCGGTGCATCAGGGCGATCTGGTGACCCCGGGGCAGGTCGTCGCGGTGGTCGCCGATGAGAAACTGCTGCTGCAGATCAATTCGCTGGATGCCGAAATCAGCGGCCTGCAATCGACGCTCGCACAGGCCAAAGTCGATCTTACCCGCGCCGAGACCCTCGCCCGGCAAGGCGCCGGGCCGCGTGCCACGATGGATCAGGCGCGCACCGCGGTGGACGTCGCGGCATCGACCCTGCAGGCGCGCAACGCCCAGCGGTCGGTCGCCCAACAGATGCTGGACGAGGGCCGGGTGCTGGCACCGGTCGCCGGTCGGGTGCTGACGGTTCCGCTGACCAACGGCACCGTGGTGATGAACGGCGACACGGTCGCCACCATCGGCGAACAGCCATACCGGTTGCGGCTGCGCATTCCCGAACGTCACGCGGTGTCGCTGAAAGCCGGCGATCCGATCCAGTTGGATGCTCGGCAACTGGGGGTCGAAAGCGGCGGCTCCGGTATACTGACGCTGATCTATCCAAAGATCGAGGAAGGCCGGGTGGTCGCGGACGCCGAGGTGCCCGGCCTGGGCACCTATTTCGTCGGCGACAGGGTGCGTGTGTGGATCGATGCCGGCACAAGGCCGGGCTTCGTCGTGCCTGAAAACTATGTCGCGACCCGCTTCGGTCTCGATTACGTCCGGCTGCGCCGGGCGGACGGCAGCACGATCGAGGCGCCGGTTCAGCGCGGCGAGGAAACCCCCCTGCCGTCGATCCCGAACGGTTTGGAACTGCTGTCCGGCGTCCGCGCCGGGGATGTGCTGGTGCAACCGTGAACCTCGGCTTTTCCGGCCGGCTGACCCGAGCGACAATACGCTCTCCGTTGACGCCGCTGTTCCTGCTGGCGGCCCTGGCCGCCGGCATGATCGCTTTGCTGACTATCCCGCGGGAGGAAGAACCGCAAATCAGTGTGCCGATGGTCGATATCGTCGTGCAGGCCAACGGACTGAAGGCGGCCGACGCGGTCGAATTGGTGACCAAGCCGCTGGAAACGATCGTCAAGGCGATCGGCGGCGTGGAACATGTTTACAGCCAGACCCAGGACGACAGCAGCGTCGTAACCGTCCGCTTCAACGTCGGCACCAACGAAGACGACGCCGTGCTGCGGGTGAACGACAAAATCCGGGCGAATTTCGACAAGATGCCGATCGGCATCCCCGAACCGCTGATCGTCGGGCGAGGCATCAACGACGTCGCCGTGGTGGTGCTGACGCTGTCGGCCCAACCGCAAGCAGCCGGGCGCTGGACCGACAAGGATCTGTTCGACGTGGCGGTCAAGCTGCGCAGCGAACTGACCAAGGTCGATAACATCGGCACCAGTTACCTCGTCGGCGCCGGCCCGGAGGAAATCCGCGTCGAACCCGATCCTGAAAAACTGTCGCTGTTCGGTGTGACGCTGCAACAACTGATCGGCAAGGTGCGCGATGCGAACCGCGCCTTCGTCACCGGGGCGATCCGCGAGGACGGCCTGGCGCGCACACTGGCGGCGGGCCAGACTTTGCAAGGCGTGCCGGATATCGGCCTGCTGCTTCTCACCACGCGCGATGGCCGTCCGGTCTATGTGCGCGATGTCGCCAGCGTGGTGATCGGCCCCAGCACGGCGGAAAGCCGGGTGTGGAATCTGGCCCCGGTCAAGGATGGCTGGCAGCGCGGGCCGGCGGTCAGTCTGGCCCTGGCCAAGCGGGCCGGCGCCAACGCCGTCGTCGTTTCGCGGGCGATCGTCGATCGGGTGCAGGCGCTGCGCGGCAACCTGCTGTCGCCCGATCTGCGTGTGGAAGTCACCCGCGACTACGGACGTACCGCCAACGACAAGGCGAACGAGCTGCTGTTCCATCTGGGGCTGGCCACGGTGTCCATCGTCGTGCTGATTGCCTTCGCCATCGGCTGGCGGGAGGCGGTGGTAACGCTGGTCGTCATCCCGACGACGATCCTGCTGACGCTGTTTTCGGCCTGGCTGATGGGCTACACGATCAACCGGGTCAGTTTGTTCGCATTGATTTTCGCCATCGGCATTCTGGTGGACGATGCCATCGTGGTGGTGGAAAACATCGCCCGCCACTGGGGGATGCACGACGGACGGCCGCGCTTGCAGGCGGCGATCGAGGCGGTGGGCGAAGTCGGCAACCCAACCGTCGTTGCCACCCTGACGGTGATCGCGGCTTTGTTGCCGATGCTGTTCGTGTCCGGCCTGATGGGGCCGTACATGGCGCCGATCCCGGCCAATGCCTCGGCCGCCATGCTGTTCTCGTTCTTCGTGGCGATGGTGGTCGCACCGTGGCTGCTGCTGAAGCTGTCGCCGGAAACCGGCCATGCCTCGGCCCATGGCGAACATGACGAGGGCATGCTGGGCAGGATGTACCGCCGCGTGGCGGAACCGCTGCTGCGCACCCGCCGCCGGGCCTGGACGTTCCTGCTGATCGTCGGGTTCGCCACGATCGCGGTCTGCATGCTGTTCTATACGGAAAACGTAACGGTGAAGCTGCTGCCGTTCGACAACAAATCCGAACTGCAATACGTGCTGAACCTGCCGGAGGGCAGCACCCTGGAGGACACCGAACGTAATCTGTTCGCCGCCGCCGAAATCGTCCGCACCTTGCCCGAGGTCCGTTCGGTCCAGGCTTATGCCGGCACTGCATCGCCGTTCAACTTCAATGGTTTGGTGCGCCATTCCTATATGCGCCAATCGCCGGAAATGGGCGATCTGCAGATCAACCTGGAGGAAAAGGGCGACCGCAGCCGGGTAAGCCATGCGATCGCGCTGGAGTTGCGGCAGAAGCTGAATGCACTGGTATTGCCCGCTGGAACGACATGGCAGGTGGTCGAAGTGCCGCCGGGTCCGCCGGTGATGGCGACACTGCTTGCCGAAATCTACGGTCCCGATGCGGAAACGCGGCGCGCGGTCGCCGAGGAAACCAAGGCGTTGTTCAAGACGGTGCCGTTCATCGTGGATGTCACCGACTCCTATGGTCATCCACGCCCTCGCACGCGCATCGCCATCGACCAGGGCGAACTGGAGTATTTCGGTGTCGAGCAGAGCGACGTGTATGACACGGTGCAGGCATTGTTCGGTGGCGTGCCGGTTGGCTACTCGCATCGCGGGGAGAACCGCGATCCGATCGAAATCCGGGTGGGCCTGCCCAAACGCGGGCTGACATGGGACCAGCGGATCGCCGCGACGCCGGTTCCGGCCAATACGCTGCCGGGCAGTAAAACCGTGGTGGAGTTAGGGCAGGTGGTGCGTGCCGAACAGGAAATGGGTTCGCGCGTGCTGTTCCGTCGCGACGGCCATTATGCCGACATGGTGATGGGCGAACTCGCCGGCGCGTTCGAAGCCCCGATCTACGGAATGGCGGCGGTAAACCGAGCGATCGAGGAGCATGACTGGGGCAAGCTGACCAGGCCGACGATCAGCCTGCGCGGCCAGCCTGTCGATGAATCCAAGCCGTCGCTGCTGTGGGATGGGGAGTGGGAAATCACCTACGTCACCTTCCGCGACATGGGCGCGGCGTTCGGGGTGGCGATCCTGGGGATTTACATCCTCGTGGTCGCGCAGTTCCGCAGCTTCACCCTGCCGCTGGTGATCCTGACGCCGATCCCGCTGACGCTGATCGGCATCGTTTTGGGACATTGGCTGCTGGGGGCGCCGTTTACCGCCACCTCGATGATCGGGTTCATCGCCCTGGCCGGCATCATCGTCCGCAATTCGATCCTGCTGGTGGATTTCCTGCGCCACGCTTCCACCAAGGGCCAGACGTTGCGGCAGGCGCTGGTGGCGGCGGGGGCGATCCGCTTCCGTCCGATCCTGCTGACGGCGTTGTCGGCGATGATCGGGGCGGCGACGATCCTGACCGATCCGATTTTCCAGGGCCTCGCGATCTCCCTGCTGTTCGGGCTGGCGTCGTCCACTTTGCTGACGGTGCTGGTCATCCCGGCGATCTATGTCGTGATGCGGGACGCGGATCGGGTGATCGGGTAGGGGCACCGGCCGTCCGCTGGTCCGGCGGACGGCCGCGCATTGAGGATTGGAAACCCGGGCGGCTATCCGGCAGCTCGTGCCTGTCTGGAATACTGCTATCAGCCCGGGTCCCGGGGCAGCCCCAGCAGCGTGTGCAGAACGTGATCGGTATGTGCGCCCACCGCGGCACCGGTCCAGCGCACCACGTCCTCGGGCTTCTCGCCATCGAGCCGGATGGTCGGTCCCGGGTGCAGCGTGCGCCCGATCAGCGGATCGTCGATGTCCTGCACTGCCTGGCGCGCCCGGAAATGCGGGTCGGTGGCGCAATCGGCGATGTCGAACAGGCGGGAGCACGGCACGTCCGCCGCCTCCAGGATCGCCTCGGCCTCTTTCGCCGGCAGCGTCCGCGTCCACGCCCCGATCGCCGCATCCAGCGGTGCGCGGTTGTCGCAGCGCAGGCCGTTGGTCTTGAAAGCAGCATCGGCCGCCATTTCCGGCCGGCCGATCGCGGCCATCAGGCGGGAGAAAATCAGGTCGGAATTCCCGGCGATGCACAGCCAGCGTCCGTCCGCACACGGATAGGTGTTGGTGGGCGAGGCCGTCGGCAGCGCCGCACCCGCCGGCTGCCGCACCCGCCCGTCCATGGCGTATTCCGGCAGCATGCCCTCCATCAGGCTGAACACGCTGTCCACCAGATTGACATCGACCACGCGGCCCTTGCCCGTGCCCATCCCGTCGCGCTGCCACACGGCGGACAGCAGCCCGATCGCGGCGTACAGCCCGGCCAGATCGTCGCTGATCGAAATTCCACAGCGCGGCGGCGGCAGATCGGTGGTGCCGCCGGGATGTCCGGTCAGATGGCGCAGGCCGCCGATCGCCTCCCCGATCGCGCCGAACGCCGGCTTGTCGCGATACGGGCCGTCCTGGCCGTAGCCGGAGATGCGGGCGATCACCAATCGCGGGTTTACCGCATGCAGTTCGTCCGGCCCCAACCGCAGCCGCTCCAACTGGCCGGCGCGCAGGTTTTCCACCAGCACATCCGCCCGGGCGGCCAGCTTCAGGACGGTATCGCGGTCCTTTTTCAGGTCCAGTTCGATGGAGAGTTTATTGCGTCCGTGAATGCTGAACCAAACCGAATTCCCGTCCTTCGCCGCACCCCAGCCGCGGAACGGATCGCCGCCCGGCGGTTCCAGCTTGATCACCTCGGCGCCGAGGTCCGCCAGGATGCGAGTGCAGAACGGGGCGGCGATGTAATGACCGATTTCCAGAATTTTGAGGCCAACCAGGGGAAGGTTCGTCATTGTCCGCTACCTTTGGTTGAGAAAATTCGATTGACCGGCAAAAAAATCGGTGCGGACACGGCGTTGTTAACCTTTCGTTAAGATTATGGCTCTACATAGGGTTTCGGCGCCGCTGCGGCGGTGTCCTGTTTCCTCCCCGAAAGTCGCACCGCATAGCGTGCGACAACCTTAGGCGGTGCGACCCTCCCCCGGTCGCACCGCCCTTTTTTTATGGCTCTAATGGTGTTGGTTGTTGAAATCGGCTATTACCGACGCCGGTGACGTAGGGAGGTCAGCATGGACGCGGCGGGGTTTGAAGGCTGGCTGAGTGTGATCGCGGCACTGACGCCGTCACAGCGGCGACAGGCTTGGCAGACGCTGGCGTTGTCCGAAGCTTCGGATCGCG
>JAJZEV010000195.1 GCA_021805665.1 Pseudomonadota bacterium | reverse complement strand
GCCAGCTTTGGCCCTGCTTCGTCGATGGGCATGTTCATCTGGATAAAACCCAAACCTGGCCACGCCAGCCGAACGCCACCGGCACCCATCCCGGCGCCAAGGCCGCCGTCATCGCCGACCGGTCCAGGCACTACAGCGAGGCGGATATCGAGCCTCGGTTCGAATTCGGCCTGCAATGCGCCTATGCCCATGGCACCGCCGCGATCCGGACCCATTTGGACAGCTACTGGCCAGCGGCCAAGACACATTGGGCGGTGTTCCGGCGGCTGCGCGATGCCTGGGCCGGCCGCATCGACCTGCAAGCCGTCAGCATCTGCCCGCTGGAGCGCTTCGCCAGCGATGATGGGACAGCACTCGCCAACGAGGTCGCCGAATCTGGCGGCATTCTCGGAATGACCACAACGGGGGAAGGCGGCCAGGCTTCATCCCCCGCATTCCAGGCCCTGCTGGACCGCTTCTTCTCGCTGGCTGAGGAACGCGGTCTGGCGCTGGACCTGCACCTGGACGAGACCGGAGACCCGACATCGCGGACGCTGGACGCCGTTGCGCGCACCGCCATCCGCCGTGGATTCAAAGCCCCGATTCAGGTCGGCCATGTGTGCTCCCTGTCCGTCCAGCCGGACGACGACGCGGCCGCCACCATCGCCGCCTGTGCCGAGGCGGGGTTGACGGTCATCAACCTGCCGATGTGCAACATGTATCTGCAGGGCCGCCAGGAAGGCCGCACACCGCGCTGGCGCGGGATTACAACGGTGCATGAATTCCGCGCCGGCGGAGTGCCGGTATCGTTCGCCTCCGACAATTGCCGCGATCCGTTCTACGCTTATGGCGACTACGACATGATGGAAGTCTATCGGGAAGCGGTTCGCATCGCCCAACTGGACCATCCGTTCGGCACCTGGGCCGCGTCGGTGACCGCCACGCCGGCAACGTCGTGCGGGTTCGCGGACCCGCGGCGCATCGTGCCGGGGGCAGTCGCGGATTTGGTTTTGTTCCGGGGACGATCCATGACCGAATTGCTCGCACGTCCGCAGTCCGACCGGGTTGTCCTTCGCAACGGCCAGCCCATCGACACTGCGTTGCCGGATTTCCGCGCGATGGATGCGGTGGTTGGCGCACCATGACCGGCAAAATCACGAAGATGGCCACCCCATTCATCGCCAAGCGCGCCGCCGACCTGCAGGCGTTTCGGATCGCACCGAACGACAGCAACTACTTCGCATGTATGCTGGACCCGCTGGCCGACGGTGTGTCGTTCACCCTTGTTGTGGAGATATTTGAGCCCGGCGGCAAAACTCCGCCAAATTCCCACGCCATCGCCGAGGAAGCGTTCTTTGTGATGGCGGGCAGCGGCCGAGCGTATTGCGATGGCGAAAGCAGGGAGATCGGAGCGGGGGATGTGTTGGTTCTGCGTCCGGGCACCGAACACGTCGTGGAGAACACCGGTCCCAGCAAGCTCTATTGCCTGACGATGATGACCCCGAATGAAGGCTTTGCCGAACTGATCCGCGGCGGCACCCCGGTCGAGCTCTCGGACGAGGACCGGCTAATCATTACCGGCAACAGCAGGAGCCCCGTTTAGGCAGCCGCTTGGCGATCGATTGGCTGGATGCCTTGACGGCTGGTGATCCTCACCGGCCCTTTTCGGGTTGCCCCGGGTTCCAGTATCGCGCCATGCACCGCGTCTTCGATCCGCTCAAGCAACGTCGCGCGATTTCCCAGCGCCGCCCGGCGCTCCGCCTCGATCCCAGGGCGGCTCATAGCCTGACGGGTCGTGGTGGCAAGCACCGCGAGATTGGCTTTTAGAAACGCAGCGTGTTGCTTCGACAAACGAACGGTAACGACATCGTCCGGCATTGGCTGGACTCCCATGCGTGGGTTGAACGAAAGGGTTGGGAACCGGCGGCTAGGCAAGCCAACATCCCCGGGCAATATCCGTCAGCGCATACAATGATTTTTCCGCCAGCGCCTCGAACGCCCCGGCCACGGACAGGTACCGCCTTGGCCGGCCGATCAGCGGCTGCAGAAACACCGCACTTGCGTCCCGCCACAGAATCCAGCGGCACAGATTACTGGTGCCGATATGAAGCGCCAGCACTTCTTCGTATTCTTCGCTATCCGAACCATGATCGAGCCGGACGACCATCCGAAGGGCATTGGCCTTCGACCAGCTTTCGATCAGAATCAGTTCCGCGATACTGAAGCAAAGTCCCTTGACGGCATTCGAAGACAATCCGACGGCAGACATCGCGGCCCCGCTTGGTTTTACCGGTCTCGGCGAAGACAAAATAGTCACACGGAAACGTGATTGACAAGTGAAAGAGGCGATGAATCCGCATAAGGATCGGCACCAACATCGATTGGATAAAATTACGAATATTCTGCTAAATATCGATCTATTTCGAAACAATAATATACTCCGGAACCCCCTGGCGCCGCCCGCGAGTCTCGCGATCACCGCCGTTTGGCGCGGGGGCACGCAGCCGCGGTTGAACCACCCACTCGTCCGGCGCGCGGGCCCCGGGGCCCGGCCACGGGTCGTCCGGAGAACGGCCTACTCCGCCGTCCAACCACCATCGACCACCAGCGACGTGCCGGTAATCAGCGCCGCGGCGTCGCTGGCCAGGAAAACGACCGACCCCATCAGATCTTCCACCGTCCCCAGGCGCCCCAGCTTGATGCGGCGCAGCACATCGTCGCGAAACGCAGCGTTCTCGAAGAACGGCTTGGTCAGCGGCGTATCGATAAAGGTCGGGCCGATGGAATTCACCCGGATACCCAGCGGCGCGAGGTCGATAGCCATCGCTTTCGTCAGCCCCTCGATCCCGTGCTTGGTCATGCAATAGACCGTGCGGTTCTGCCCGCCGACATGCCCCATCTGCGAGGAAATGTGGATGATCGAACCGCCCATCTTCGCCGCCGCCATTTTGCGAACCACGGACTGGGCGACGAAATAGGCCGCGCGGAGGTTCAGGCCAGCGATGGCGTCGTAATCGTCCTCCGTCACGTCAAGGAACGTGCGCGGGCGGTTGGTGCCGGCGTTGTTGACCAGGATATCGAATGGCTCAACGGCCTCGATCGCGGCGCGGACGGCCGGTTGATCGGTGACGTCCAGCACAAGTGTGTCCGCCTTGCCGCCGGCTTCGCGGATATCCGCAGCGGCTTCGGATATTTCAATGCCGGTACGCGCAACAAGCGTAACGTGAGCACCGGCTTGGGCCAGCGCAGCCGCCGCGGCAAGCCCGATACCCCGCCCCGCGCCGGTAATCAGCGCTCGGCGATCGTCCAGACGCATGCTGGGGGTGCGAGGAAGGGTCATCTGCGATCCTAAAGCGTGTATGGCGGGCACGACACCGTAAACGACCCTGGCCGCTTTGGCACACCCCCAAAAGACAGATCACGCCGGCAGCAGATCCTCCAGCTTCCATTCCTCGGCCGACGCGCCAGCCAGCGCCTGGATGCGGGCTTCGTCGGCGCGCAGTTCCTCGGCAGGCCCCGAATACACCATGTGGCCATTCTCCAGCACATAGGCATGGTCGGAGATTTCCAGGCTCATGCGTACATTCTGTTCCACCAGCAGCACCGAGATTCCCTCGGCCCGAAGTTGCGAAACAATGCGGAAGACCTCCTTCACGATCAGCGGTGCCAGGCCCTGGCTGGGTTCATCCAGGATCAGCAAGCGCGGGTTCAGCAACAGCGCCCGCCCGATCGACAGCATCTCCTGCTCGCCGCCGGAAAGTTGCCGCCCCAGATTGGACTTACGCTCGCCCAACCGAGGAAACAGCTTGTACACACGCTCGATATCGTACGGCCCGGGCCGTTCCAGCGGAACCCGCAGATTCTCGTCCACCGTCAGGTTGGCGAACACCCTGCGCCCTTCTGGCACGAACCCGACCCCGGACGCGGCAATCCGATACGGCGGCTGTCCGGTTATATCCCTGCCGAATAGAGTTACCCGTCCCGAACGCGGCGGGGTCAGCCCGACAATGCTGCGCAACGTGGTGGATTTGCCCGCACCGTTGCGGCCAAGAAGCGTTGTGATCTGCCCTTCGACAACGGTCAGCCCGACATCGTGCAGGATGTGGCTTTTGCCGTAATAGGTGTTCAGCCCTTCGGCTGTCAGGGCGCTCATTCGGCTTTCCCTAGGTAGGCTTCCTGGACGATCGGGTTGTCCGCGATCTCCGTCGGCGTGCCTTCCGCCAGCATTTTACCTTCGCCCAGGACGGTGATCTTATCGGCCAGATTGAACACCACCCGCATATCGTGCTCGATGAGCACGATTGTATAGGCGCTTTGCTTGTGCAGCCGGCGGATCAGGTTGGCGACGGCATAGGTTTCGTGCTCCCCCATGCCCGCCGTCGGCTCATCCAGCAGCAGCAGGCGCGGCTTCAGCGTCAGCGCGGTGGCAATTTCCGCCGCGCGCTGATCCCCATGCGACAATTCGCCGACCAGACGATCCGCCTGGCTGGTCAGGCCGCTCAGCGTCAACGCCTCATCGATTCCCCGTTTCACCGCCGCCCGGTGCCCGCTGCCCAGCCAGAACCGCTGACGCAGGCCTTGGGCGCTTTCAACGCCGATACGAATATTCTCCCGCACCGTCAGTTCGGGGAATATTTCGGTGATCTGGAAGGTGCGCGCCATGCCCATGGTCACGCGTTCGGTCACCGGCACCTTCGTGACAACGGCCCCGTCGAACACGATATCGCCCTTGGTCGGTGCGAAAAATCCGGAGATCATGTTGAAGAACGTGGTCTTCCCCGCCCCGTTCGGTCCGATAATCGCCCGCAACTCTCCGGCGGCGACCTGCATGGACACGTTGCTGACAGCGACCAGACTGCCAAACTGTTTAGTGATGTTACGGACGTCCAACATGGTCATTTGCCGGTCCCCTTTTGCAGCATACCCAGCAAACCCCGGGGGAAGAACAGCACCACCAGCACGAAGATCAGCCCGACGAACGACATCCAGTTAACCGTCATCGACGAGATATAGTCCTGCAACACGACGAACAGCGCCGCGCCGACCAGCGGCCCCCAGAACGCGCGCATGCCGCCCATTACGGTCATGATCACGATCTCTCCGGACAACGAGTAATGCAGTCCCATCGGGTCGGCGAAGTTGTTCAACAGCGCATACAGCGCCCCGGCCAGAGCGGTGAACGCGCAGGAAATCGAGAACGACATCCAGATATGCCGCTCGATCGGGATGCCCAGGAATCGGGCGCGCCGCTCGTTTTCCCGAATGGCCACCAAGGTGCGGCCGAATGGGGAGGCCAGCAGCAAAGCCTGCAAGCCCGTTGCCACGCCGAAGACGACCAGCAGGAAGTAGTAGAAAGTCGTTGCATTGTTCACGATATCGACCGTCGTGAATCCAAGATTCAACGGTGCCCGTGAAAATCCACGCAGCCCGTCGTAGCCGCCGGTCAGGCTGTCCCAGCTATAAGCGACATAGAACGCGATCTGCCCGAACGCGACCGTCACCATGGCGAAATAGACGCCGCGGCGGCGCACGATCAGCGGTCCGAACAGGGTGCCGGCCACCCCGCCCAGCAGCACGCCAGCCAAAATCGCCAGCGGCGTGCTGGGGGTCAGATATTTCAGCGTCAGTCCGGCGCCATAGGCCCCCAATCCGAAATAGGCAGCATGGCCGAAGCTCATGACCCCGGTAAAACCCAGCAGCAGATTGAACGACATCGCGGCCAGGCCCAGCACCAGCACCCGGCCGGCCAGTGCCGTATAGCCGCCCAGCATCGGCAGCCACACCGGCACGGTCAGCAGCAACGCCCAGATAATCGCCGTGGTCAGCCATGGGCGCGGCTGCGCGGCTGCCGCAGTCGTTACGGTCACGGTGGTGGTGCTCATGTCATCAATCCTTCCTCACCCATGAGACCTCGTGGCCGGAGGATAAGGACGACCAGCATGATGACGTAAATCACCGCCTCGCTGGCGGCAGGCCAAAAGACGGTGGTCAGGGCACCGGCGACACCGATAAGCAGTCCGCCGAACAATGTGCCAGTCAGGCTGCCGACACCGCCGACGATGATGGCTATGAAACTGGGCATCAGCAGGTCGTCGCCCATGTTCGGGTTAAGCCCGATCTGCCCGGCGGCCAACACGCCCGCAAGTCCAGCCAGCAAGGACCCCACGGCAAAATTGAAGGACCGCAGCATGCCTACGTTCACGCCAAGGACAGACACGGTATCCAGGTCCAGCGTTCCCGCCCGGATTCGAATGCCCACACGGGTATGGCGCAAAAACAGAAACAGCCCCGTGACCGCGGCAATGACGATCGCCACCATGAAAATGCGATACCAGGTGATAAAGAACAAATCCGCGGACAGCGGAGTGGCGAGGGTGTCCGGTATGCTCATCGGCAGGCCGTTCGGCCCCCAGATGTAACGGCAGACATCCTGGATGATGAACGCCAGTCCGAAGGTCAGCAGCAGACTGTACACCGGATCGCGCATGTAAACCCGGCGGATCATCAGTCGTTCGATAATAAAGCCGAATATCGCGGTCAGGATGGGGGACACCAGCAACGCCCCCCAGAACCCGATATACGGCGTCAGCACATAGGCGAAATATCCGCCCAGGGCGAGGAAGTTGCCGTGGGCGAAATTGATGACATTGGACAGATTGAGGATGAGCGACAGGCCCAGCGCCATCAGCACGTAGAACGCGCCGATGATCAGACCGTTCGTGACATTGAACAGTACAAGTTGCAGCATCGGTCTGTTCCGGTCCTAGACCGGATGGACCATCTTACAGCCGGTCGATTCGACCGTGCCGGCCGCCTTCTCCCCTTCGACCAGGGCGGTGACGGTGAACACGTCATCCGGGCTGGTTGTGGGCGGATGCACGTCACCGACGAAAATATTCGCCATCAGTTCGTGGTCGCCCGCCCGGTAGAACACCTTGCCCGGCTGCAGCGCCACATCCGGCGGCAGTTCCAGGCCCTCCATCGCCAGGGACAGCTTGGGGCCTTCAAGCGACTTGGCCTTCTCTGCCCCGAGCCGAACGGATTCGACGGCAACGAGTCCGAACCAGTGGCGCGCCGAAGGGGTCTTGCCCGTGGCTTTGCGGAAATCGGCGACGAAGGCCACGGCCTCTGGCACGTTCGGCTGGTTCCACCACCATTCCATCGACCAGGACCCGGACTGCGCGTCAGCCGGGACTGCCTTGATCACTTCAAGTTCGAACAACGCACCGCCGAGATGCATTTCCTTCTGCAT
>JAJZEV010000030.1:21038-26923 GCA_021805665.1 Pseudomonadota bacterium | reverse complement strand
CCCGCTTCGGGCATCCCCGCCGGAGTCAGCGACCCGGCGTTCTTCAGCACCAGGATATCCTCGGCCGTCACGTCCAGGCCGGGGTCGTCGATCCGGTTCGCCAGATCCTCCAGCCCATCGAACACCACGGCGCGGGCCTCTTTCTCGAACAACGATTCGGTGGCCGCGCTGCGCTTCAGGATCGCCCCGCGCGGCGCCAGGGAGCCGAACAGCGACACGATTCCGCCCACGGGCGACACCGGCTTCGCCCGCTCGCGGATATACCGACGGTCCACGAATGCCGGTTGGACCAGCCTTTCGCCCAGCGGCACGCCGGTGACGTCGATCGGGTCCATGTGCAGCAGGTCGCGCAACTCCCACAGCAGCGCCGGCATGCCGCCCGCGGCGTGGAAATCTTCCATATAGCCTTCGCCGGTCGGCTTCAGATCGACCAGAACCGGGGTCGAATCGGACAGCGCGTTCAGCTTGCGCAGGTCGATCTTCACGCCCACCCGTCCGGCGATCGCCGTCAGATGGATCAGCGCATTGGTGGACCCGCCCAGCGCCAGCAACACCCGCAGCGCGTTCTCGACCGCGTGTTCCGTCATGATTTGCGACGGCTTGATCGGGTTTTCGATCAGCCACACCGCCCGCGCGCCGGCTTCCTCCGCCGCACGCAGCCGGTCGGCATGCACCGCGGGAATGGATCCGTGACCCAGCGGGATCATGCCCAGCGCCTCACCGATGCAGGCCATGGTCGATGCCGTGCCCATCACGCCGCAGGTGCCGGCGGTAGTGGCCAGCCGGCCTTCCAGAACGCCGATCCGCTCCTGACTGACGGTCCCGGCGCGATACTGCGCCCAGTAGCGCCGGCAATCGGTGCAGGCTGACAGCCGCTCCCCCTGGAACGGGGTTGCCAGCATCGGGCCGGTGACCAGCTGAACCGCCGGAATGTCGGCCGAGGCCGCGCCCATCAGTTGCGCCGGCACTGTCTTGTCGCAGCCGCCGATCATCACCACCGCGTCCATCGGCTGCGCGGTCAGCATCGCTTCCGTGTCCAACGCCGCCAGGTTGCGGTAGTGCATGGAGGTCGGGAACAGCGACGGTTCGCACAGCGACACGGTCGGGAATGCCAGCGGCAATCCGCCCGCGGCCAGGATACCGCGCTTCACCGCCTCGATCAGTTCCGGCACCGTGCGGTGGCAGTTGTTATAGTCCGACCCGGTATCGACGATTCCCACGACCGGCTTTTCCAGCATGGTCTGCGAATAACCCATCGATTTCGCGAAGGACCGGCGCAGATACAGTGCGAAATCCTTGTCGCCGTAGTTGGCGGTATTGCGGGCCAGGCCGCGCTTCGGGGGCGTGTTTGTCATACCCGCCATGCTAGCCCGGCGGCGGCGATGATTCAAACGGCTGTGACTTTGGCTGCCGCATCGGCTAGGACTCGCCCATCACAGAAAGGGCGGGTTGGCTTTGATCTGGCGTTTTTCGATTTCGGCCCTGCTGCTGGCGGGGCTGTCCGGGTGCGGGCCGAGCTATTCGCCTGACACTTATGCGTCGAATGCGGCGCAGCAGGCGAACAAGGTGGAGCAGGGCATTGTCGTCGGCGTCCGCGATGTCGGCATCAGTGCGGCGGGCACGGTCGGCACGGTCACGGGTGCGGCGGCTGGCGGTATCGCGGGCTCTCAGGCCGTCGCGGGGCCGGTCAGCGCGTTCACCGCGCTGGGCGGGTCGCTGGTGGGCGGTATCGCGGGTGCAACGGTGGAGCATGCGACAGCCGATACCGTGGCGTTCGAGTATATCGTCCGCAAGAAGAACGGCGATCTGGTCAGCGTGACGCAGAAGGACAAAACGCCGCTGACCCTGGGCCAGAAAGTGCTGGTCATTCTGGGTTCCCAGGCAAGGGTGGTGCCCGATTACACGGTGCCGCCATCGATCATCGCGACAAAAGCCGCGGCGGACGCGGCTAAGGCCGACACCGCGCCGGCCAGCGCCAACCCCGCGGATGCCTCTCCGCCGGACGCGAAGGGTTCGGAAACACCGCCTACCGGCGCTCAGCCACCCGGTGCGCCGTCGGCGAATGCCGGGGCCGCCGGAACCGCCGCCACGGCGGCACAACCCGCTGCACCTGTTCCGGCTGCGCCGGCTGGGGCACCAGCCGCCGCCCCGCCAGCCGCCGCTTCTCCGGCGGCTGCCCCTTCGGCGCCGATCGTGCTGGACCCGCCGAAGTCCTGACGGGTTCAGGGCGCCGGATCGGGCGGTCCCTTCAATTCCACGACGTTGCCTTCCGGGTCCGACACATAGATCGACGGACCCTGACCCTGTGCCCCGTAGCGCGACGCCACGGGCGCCGGGGCGGCGCCGTGCGCCCGCAGATGCGCGGTAATGGTGTCGGCATCGAATGGTTCCACCCGAAGGCAGAAATGGTCCAGGTTGCGGCCCTCGGGTCCCGGCGCCGCGCCGCCCTTTTGTCCCAACGGCCCGTCCACCGGTACCAGGTCGATCAGCGCGCTGCCAGCCCGAAGTTGATACAGGCCAAGGTTGTCCTGGATTTTCTCCACTGAACACCCCAGCACGTCGGTGTAGAATGCCATCATTGCCGTCAGGTCGGTCACCCGCAGCACCAAGTGGTCGAGTCCAGCGATTGTCAGACTGCCTGTCGTCGCCATTGCTTCGCCCTTCCCATCCACCGCCCCAAGCCCCACAATACCATCATGTCCAGACGTTCGGTGGAAGTCACGACGGACCTGTTGCTGCGCGCTTACCGGCACGGGCTTTTTCCGATGGCGGAAGGGCGGGCGGGCGAGAAACTGTTCTGGCTGGATCCGATCAAACGCGGCGTGCTGCCGCTGGATGAGTTCCATCTGTCGCGCCGCCTGCTGCGCACCGTTCTGTCCGGCCCCTATACCGTGACTGCCGACCGCAACTTCGCCGGCACCATCGCCGGCTGTGCGACTCCCGTGCCCGACCGGACCGACACCTGGATCAATCCGCAAATCGAGCAACTGTTCACCGAACTGTTCCGCATGGGCTACGCCCACTCGGTTGAAACCTGGCAGAACGGCACCCTGGTCGGCGGCCTGTACGGGGTGGCGCTGGGCGGTGCGTTCTTCGGCGAGAGCATGTTCAGTTTCGCCCGCGACGCATCGAAAGTCGCGCTGGCGCATCTGGTGGTACGGCTCCGGCTGGGCGGGTTCACCCTGCTGGACACCCAGTTCGTCACCGAACATCTGGCGCAGTTCGGCGCGACCGAGATCCCGCGCGACCTCTATAAGCAGCAACTCGCCGCGGCGGTGGCCGAACCGGCGGTGTGGATGGCAGAACCGGACGCGGACAGCCTGACGCGGGCGTTCCGCACGCTGGCGGGAAGGTTCGGCTGACCAGGCCCGGGGGCTGAGCCGCGCAGCCCGTTACTGGCTGGCGGGTACCCACGCCGTGGCATGCCGCAATCGCGGCGGCTGGCCGCACGCCCCCAGGTAAAGCGCGGATGCGGCGCACACCAGCATCGCCATATCCGCCAGGCCGGAGAGGCCGGACGCCTGAAGCTGCACCAAACGCGCTGCCAGCATCAGCAAAACAAGCGCCCGGTGCGGGCGCATCGCCAGGCGCAGCGGGTTGGCCTGCCGGGTGCCGGTTCGCCGGAACAGTGTCCGGAGGCTGAGCAGGGCGACCAATCCAAGCAAAAGGATGCCAGCATCGAAGAGTGACGGCGCGACTTGCCAGGACGCCGCGTCATCCGACAGGCCGCGCGCGCGGGACATGATCCAGGACAACGAGGCCGCATCGATGCACAGGCAGGCGGCGCTGGTGCGACCGAATCCCAGCCGGTTGGCCAGCAGATCGGTCACCGGCTGAAACAGCCGCTCGATCAGTGTGTCGTCTATCGAGGCAAACGTCTTCCGCATCCGGGTCACTTTCACGAAAACGTGATCCGTAGGGCTGATTCCGGTGCCGGGAGTCAAGAAAATCAGAATAGATGCGTTGCCACACCTAATGACGTCGCCATGGCGGCGGCACCGATCGTGGCGGCAGCGTAGGTCAACGCCTTCACCCGCGTGATGACCGACACAGACGCCAGGACGATCGCGATCTCCAGGCCACCGGCCGCGAATTCGAAGTTATGATACCGGTGTTCGGCGTCTTCGCGGGCGTCCTCCTGCCCGTGCGCCTTGGCGGCGAGTTGCTTCATTCCCGGGCCCTCGGGGTCGTCGCGCATGCGGGCGATATAGGCCTCGGAGTCCTTGATCCGGGCCTGGATCGCCGGGTCCCGCGCATTCGGGAGGCTGCCCAGCATGGCGATTTCGGATTCGCGGACGGCGGCGCGCAGGTTCCTGGCCTGATAGAACGCCCAGTCGTCGGACACCGCGATATGGTGGGTCAGGTAGGCGTTTTGGGCCGATTTTCCGCCGATTTCGGTCAGCGCCAGAACGGCGGCCAGGGCGGATACGAGCATGGCCACCCGCCGAGCGGTCGGATCGGAGTGGTCGGCATGTTCTTCGATCGTTTCGTGTGCCCGTTCCATCGACTCGCTCAATGAGGTTGCTCCTCGGGGTTATGGACGACCACAACGGCATAAACCGGCGGCGGCGGCGGCAAAAGAAGGGGGATGAAACATTCACGCCGGCTCTGTTTCGGGCGGGTGTGACGGCACGGCAAACGCCCTGTATGCTGGCGGAATCGAGAAGGAGGCTGCGACATGAGCGGGACGCAAGAGACGGCGACGTTGGGCGGCGGGTGCTTCTGGTGCCTGGAGGCGGTGTTCAAGGACCTGCGCGGCGTAAGCTGGGTGATGTCGGGTTATGCGGCCGGGCATGTGGCCAATCCAAGCTATAAAGCGGTTTGCACCGGGCTGACGGGCCATGCGGAGGTTGTGCAGGTCAAGTTCGATCCGGCCGAACTGTCCTATGCCGATCTGCTGCGGGTGTTTTTCACGATCCACGACCCGACCACCCGGGATCGCCAGGGCAACGACGTGGGGCCGCAGTACCGCTCGATCATCCTGACCCATTCGGACGCGCAGGCGGAAACGGCGAAGGCGGTCATGCAAGAGATCGCCGATGCCGGGATCTGGTCCGGCAAGCTGGTGACTCAGGTCGAACCGCTGACGGTATTCTATGAGGCGGAACCGGAACACCACGACTACTTCGCCCGCAACCCATGGAGCGGGTATTGCCAGGTGGTGGTGGCGCCGAAGGTCACGAAGTTCCGCAAGCACTTCGCCGACCGGGTGAAGCGCAACGCGGCGGAATAGGCCGGCCCGGGCCGGTTCAGATGCCGACGTTATCCAGCAGCCTGACGGACCCAAGCCTCGCGGCCGTGATCAGCCTTGCGCCCGGTTGCAGCGTGTCGATGGGCGCCAGTCCGGCGCCTTCGACCAGGGCGAGATAATCGATCCCGAAACCGCGCTGGCTTAGCTCCCCGGTGGCGCTCGCCAGGACGTTTCCGGCTGCTTCGCCCGCGGCCAGCGCGCCGGCCATGCGGCGCAATGTGGCGTACAGCGCGGGCGCCCGGGTCCGTTCTTCAGCAGTCAGGAAGCGGTTGCGCGACGACATCGCCAGCCCGTCCGGTTCGCGCACCGTTTCCACGCCGACGATGCTCAGCGGCATCAGCAGATCGGCGACCATGCGCTTGACGACCTGCAACTGTTGCCAGTCCTTCTCGCCGAAATACGCGACGTCGGGGCGGACCTGCCCGAACAGTTTGGCGCACACGGTCGCCACGCCGCGGAAATGTCCGGGCCTGGCGTCACCTTCCCAACGTTCGGCGGGGCCCGTGACGACGATGGTGGTGGCTTCTCCGGCGGGATACATCGTTTGCACGTCGGGCAGCCAGGCCAGGGCGCAGCCCTCGGCTTCCAGGGCAGCGAGGTCGCCTTCCTCGTCTCGCGGGTAGCGGGACAGGTC
>JAJZEV010000030.1:16346-20634 GCA_021805665.1 Pseudomonadota bacterium | reverse complement strand
CGCCGAGATCCGGGCGCTGGGGCGGCGGGCGATGCACCGTTCCTTGGATGTCGCCGATATCGCCGCCGCCAAGGCGTTCGCGGGGGATGTTGCCGGCGCGTTCGGGCCGATCGACATTCTGTTCAACAATGCCGGCATGAACATCCGCAAGCCGTTCCCCGACTATACGGAGGCGGAGTTCGACCGCATCGTCGCGGTGCATCTGAAGGGCATGTTCTTCATGGCGCAGGCGGTCTATCCGGCGATGGTGGCGCGCGGGACCGGCTGCATCATCAACATCGCCTCCCAGCGCGGGTTGAAGGGCGCGGTCAATTCGGCGCCCTATTCGGCGGTCAAGGCCGGGATCATCGGCCTGACCCGATCCTTGTCGTGGGAGGCGGCACCGAAGGGCGTGCGGGTGAACGCCATCGCCCCGGGGCCTATCGACACCGACCTGACCGCGACGATGGATCCGGCGGATCGTCAGGCTTTCATCGACTCGCTGCCGGCGGGCCGGTTCGGACGTCCGGAGGAAATCGCCGCCACCGCGTTGCTGCTCGCCGGGCCGGAGGGCGGGTTCTATGTCGGGGCGACGCTGTCCCCGAATGGCGGGGATGTCATGCATTGAACGGGTTTAACTGACCAAGGGTATTCCCGTACTGTCAAAAGCCGCCCGCATCGGCTAATCCACCCGCCATGTCACAGGCAGATCCGACCAAGGCAGCCGCGAGATCGTGGCTGCGCCGAGAGCAGCGCGCCGGCAACCGGGCAGCGCGTCCCGTCTTGATGTGGCATGTGCTGGGAACCCTCGCCGGGATCGGTCAGGCGTTTGCCGCCGCTTCGGTCCTGGCGGGCGCGTTCACCGGGTCGATCCCCGCGGCGCCGGCATTGCTCGCGTTCGGTATGCTTGCGCTGGTGCGGGCCGGGATTTCTTACCTGACCGAACGAGCCGCCTTTGCCGCCGGGGCGACCGCCCGGCGCCGGTTGCGCAGCGATGCCTTGTCCCGCCTGCTGCATGCCGGCCCGACGATGCTACGCGGCCGCCACTCCGGCGATCTGGCAACGATCGTGGTGGACAAGATCGAGGCTTTGGACGGCTTGTTCTCCCGCTATGTTCCGGCGGCGATTTTCGCCATGGTTGGGCCATCGGTGGTGTTGCTGGCGGTGCTGTATGCCGACCCTTGGGCGGCCTTGGTGCTGCTGGGGTGCGGGCTGCTGGTGCCCGTCGGGATGGCCGTTGCGGGTATTGGCGCGGCCGCTGCCTCACGCAATCAGTTCCTGGCGATGGGCCGTTTGCAGGCCCGGTTTTTGGACCGTGTGCGCGGCATTGCCACCATCGTGCTGTACGGCCGCGCCGAGGACGAGGCGCGCGCGCTTGCCATCGCCGCCGACGATCTGCGCGCTCGGACCATGCGGGTGCTGCGGGTTGCCTTCCTGTCGTCGGTGGTGCTGGACTTGGCCGCCGCGCTGGCAATGGTGGTGTTGGCGATCCACTACTTCGGCCTGCTGCGCGCCGATGGCACCGCCGGTATCCTGTGGCCCGCCCTGGCCGTGCTGCTGCTGACGCCGGAGTTCTTTGCGCCGCTGCGCACATTCTCGGCTGCCTATCAGGATCGCCTGCATGCCACCGGGGCCGCTGAATCGCTGATAGACCTGCCGCCGCTGCCCGAACCGGCCCCCGCCCGGGAGATCAGGACCGTCGCGGCGCAGGGCGTTACCGTGGTGTTCGACAACGTCCGGCTGACCTGGGATGCCTCACGCGGGCCAGCCCTGGACGGGTTGTCGTTCAAGGCGGCGGCGGGCGAGACCCTGGTGCTGGCGGGGCCGTCGGGGGCTGGCAAGTCCTCGGTGATCGAGATTCTGCTGGGGTTTGTTCGCCCCGATAGCGGCCGGGTGACGATCAATGGCGCCGACATCACCGATCTGGTGCCGCAGGCGCTGTCGCGGCTGACCGGATGGATCGGCCAGCGCCCGGTGCTGTTCGCCGGATCGATCCGGGACAACATCCTGTTCGCACGCCCCGAAGCCTCCCCCGAGGAAGTTGCCGCCGCCGCGACCGCCGCCCGGTTGGATCAGTTCACCGCCGGCCTGCCGGCCGGACTGGATACCCAGATCGGCGAGGGTGGCTACGGTCTGTCCGGCGGTCAGGCGCAACGTGTCGCCATCGCCCGGGCGTATCTGAAGAACGCGCCGCTGCTGCTGCTGGATGAACCGACGGCACATCTGGACCCGGCGACGGAGCAGGAGGTGCTGGACAGTCTGCGCCGTCTGGCGCTGGGGCGGACGGTAATCCTGGCGAGCCATTCGTCCGCCGCGCATGGTTTTGGCGGACGGCGGCTGGATCTGCGGGACGGGAAACTGATCGCGGCGCGGGGTGTGGCATGACCGGTCCGTTGTTCCGGGTTATCGGCCTGTGGGGCCGTCAGACGGGTTGGCTGCTGTTCGGTCTGGCGATGTCGCTGGCGGCGTTGGTCGCGGGTATCGGGCTGATGACGGTGTCCGGCCTGACCATCGGTGCCGCCATATTGGCCGGCTCGCTGGCCGTGCCGGCTATCCTGCGCGGCTTCGGCGCGTCCCGCGTCGTGCTCCGGTATCTGGAGCGGTTGGTGACTCACGGCGCGACCTTCCGAGCGCTGGCGGACATGCGGGTGTGGTTCTTTCGGCGGATGGCGGGCACGTCGGCTGGCGGACTGGGGTTCCGTCAGGCCGGCGATGTGCTGTCGCGACTGGTTGGCGATATCGAGGCTCTGGATGGGCTTTATCTTCGGATTCTGCTGCCGTTGGCGGGTGCCGTTCTGCTGCTGCCGGTGCTGGTTCTGCTGATTGGCCACCGATCCGCCGGCCTGGGCACCGAGATCGGGGTCCTGTTCGCGGCCGCGGCGTTTGCGCTGCCCTGGCTGGCGGCGCGGGCCTCGGGTTCGGCTGGCAGCTTGATGGCGAAGGAAGCGGGCGCGCTGCGGGTGGCCGCGCTGGATGCGCTGACCGGCTTGCGCGAGGTCCGCGCTTTCGCCGCCGAGGGGCGGATGATCGCGGCGGTGCAGGCGAAAGAGGCGGCACTGCTGTCCGCGCAGCAAACCATGGCCAGTCGCACGGCGGCGGCGGGCGCCGCATCGTTCCTGTGCGCGCAGATTGCCGTGCTGGCGGTGTTGATCGACGCCGGCAAAAGCCCGGCGGTTGCCATCGCCGCGGCTTTCCTGGTGATCGCGGCGTTCGAGGCGATCGGTGGATTGCCCCGTGCCGGGGCGCTGGCTGGTTACGCATCGGCCGCCGCGCGCCGTGTGCTGGAGGCGGCGGATGCCCCGGTGCCGGTTCCCGATCCGGCCGATCCGGTGGCCATGCCGACCGGGACGGCGTTGCGATTCGAAGCGGTGGAGTTCCGCTGGCAGCCGGATCGTCCGGCGGTGTTCGACAGCCTGACGCTGGAGATCGCGCAGGGCGCGCGGGTCGCGCTGCTTGGGCCGTCCGGTGCCGGCAAATCCACTCTGGCGGCGCTGGCGTTGAAGGTTGTTGCGCCGCGATCTGGCCATATCAGGTTGGGCGGGGTCGATATCGTCACACTGCCGGCGGCGCTGGTGCGGACGCGGATCGGCTGGCTGGGGCAGACCACGCATCTGTTCGACGACACGATCCGCGCCAATCTGCTGCTGGCTCGGCCGGATGCCGATGAGGCCGCGCTGTGGGCCGCGCTGGACGACGCCCGTATCGGCGATGTGGTGCGGGCTTTGCCGGATCGGCTGGACACCTGGGTGGGCGAGGGCGGCACGCGGTTTTCCGGCGGGCAGGGCCGGCGGCTTGCCCTGGCGCGCGCGCTGCTGTCGCCGGCGCCGATCCTGATCCTGGATGAGCCGTGTGCTGGCCTGGATGCGGAAACCGAGCGGTCATTCCTGGAAACATTGAACGAGACGGCGGCTGGCCGGACGTTGATTCTGATTACTCATCGCCTGACCGGGGTGGAGAAACTGGACCGCATCTTCAGGCTGTCGGGTGGCCGGGCGGTTGCCGCCGCGGGGTAGGCTGGCGAAAATTACGCCATTGAAGTCCCGCCGGACCGCATAGCATGATCGTCCCGTATCACGGGGTTGCGCCGCATGAAGTCCAGCCGGATGACGACCTATATCCTGATTGCCATGATCCTGGGGATCGTGGCCGGAGGTACGGTCCACGATCAGTTCGCGTCTCCGGCGACGCAGAAAATGCTGGCCGGGTATGTGTCGATCGGCAGTACGATCTTCCTGCGGCTGATCAAGATGATTATCGCGCCGCTGGTATTCTCCACCCTGGTTGTCGGCATCGGGCATATGTCGGACGC
>JAJZEV010000030.1:0-15870 GCA_021805665.1 Pseudomonadota bacterium | reverse complement strand
GCCTGTGGCTGGTTCTGTTGCTGGCCGGGTTCGTGCTGTTGGGACCGAGCGTGAAGCGGCTGGCCGGGCTGGTGCGGGAGCCGTTTTTGTTGGCGTTTTCGACCGCCAGTTCCGAAGCGGCCTATCCAAAGATGTTGGAGCAACTGGCGAAATTTCCTGTTTCGCGGAGTATTTCCAGCTTCGTTCTGCCGTTGGGCTATTCGTTCAACCTGGACGGCACGATGATGTACTGTACCTTCGCGTCGGTGTTCATAGCCCAGGCGTATGACATCCATCTGGGCCCGGGCACGCAGATCGCGATGCTGCTGACGCTGATGCTGACCAGTAAAGGCGTAGCCGGCGTGCCGCGTGCGTCGCTGGTGGTGATCGCGGCCACGCTGAGCCAGTTCAGCCTGCCGGAGGAGGGTTTGCTGTTGCTGCTGGGGATCGACACCTTCCTGGACATGGGGCGCTCGGCGACGAACGTGATCGGTAACTCATTGGCCACGGCCGTGGTTGCCAAATGGGAGGGCCAGTTGATCGCCGATGAGGACACGATCGAGATGATCGAGGAAATGGAGGTCGAGGCGGTGTGAGCGCGCCATCGGCGGCGGAGGGATCGTGCTATTGGACGGGTTTTCGCACGATCCATTTCGGTGGGCTTTGCATCAGCGGGACGTGTTTCTCCTCGGCGAACAAATCCGCCGCCCTGACGACGCCGGGCCAATCGGGCGCGTAGTCGTCGCCAATCAGGAATCCGCCGGGCAGAAGAATGTCCCAATATAGTCTGGCATCGCGGAGCACATCCTCGAACTCATGGGAGGCATCGATGTGGATCAAGCCGGCCTGCACGCCGAGGCGGGACAACAGCGATCCGGCGATGGTGGTTGTTTGCGGCAGCGGCACGATTCGGTCATGCATGCCGGATCGCACGACATTGCTTAGGAATTGCTCATACAGCAGCGGCATGCCGAAGCGGTGTGGGATAAGGCCGGCGAAGCCGGAGTTGGGATCCCAGTGCTCGACACTGCCCAGGAAGGTATCGATTGCGATAACCGCGCCATCGGCGGCGTTCTGCTTCATCAGGGAAGCCAGATAGATCGTGGAGGCACCCTTCCACACACCCACATCGATGACGACGGAGGGGCGCATGACGCGGATAATCTCCTCGAACGCCTGGTGAGTGCTGTTCCAGCCTTGCCGGTCTTCCTCGCACGTCGGGATGTACCCAGCGTAGATGTTGTCGTTGTGGATACGGCGCATCAGCGCCCAAAAGATCGATCCGGGTTGGTCGGTCACGTTACCATGGCTCCTGCTGGCCCGGGGTACAGCTCAAAACATCTTCACCGTCCGGTCCGCCAAGGTTCGGGCGACGCTATACCGCATGCTGAACCTGCCGCCCAGCGGCGTTGCCGGGTTGGGATCGTCGGTGCGGGGCAGGCGGCCGCGGTGCGGTGCCGTGGATCGGCGCTGGCCCCGGAATGGCGGCCCCCGGCACAGGCATCAGGATCCGGGGGCGACTTCCCGGACCCTGGCGGTCGATTCCCGGGCCTCCGGCGATCTGTATCGACAGTGTGGTCATGGCCGGAGGCCCCGCGCTTATTCGGCCGCGGTGGCCAGTTTGTCGATCGCGACGCCCTTGCCGACACCGGCGCGGGCTTTGTGTGGGGACGTATCGATATCCTCCAGTTCGATTTCCCGGCTCAGGACTTTGCGCTTCCACTCCTGGTGCTCGGGTTCCCTGGCGGTGAATTCCGGCATGACTTCGCTGGCGAACAGTTCCAGGCTTTCGCAGATATGGGGGTGGGTGTTCTTGCCGGCCTGGTTCAGCAGGATGATCTGATCGACATGCGACGCTTCGAACCGGCGCAGCTTCCGCCGGATGGTTTCCGGCGAGCCGATCAGTCCGCCGGTCAGGGCCTTTTCCGTCAGTTCTGGGTTTTCCAGCTTCCATTTCAGGTATTCGTCCCACAAGCTGACCGTTCCGGGTGCGGCCCGTTCGCGGTTGCGGGAGTTGCTGTAGTAAGCCAGGGAAAACTGGAAGAAGGTTACGCCATCTGCGCGTCGGCGCGCTTCCTCGTCGGTTTCGGCGCACATGAAGTAGCTGACCATGGCGATGTTGCAGTTGGCCTGGTAATCGGCCAGCTTCTGCTGACGCAGGACGAACGAATTGTAATAGGCATGCACCCAGGCATGCGCCATTTCCGCCGAAAGGAACTGGAACCCCAGCGCGCCGATGCCGCATCGGCCGGCCATCTCGATCGTTTCAAGCTGAGAACAGGCGACCCATAGCGGGGGATGCGGCTTCTGGATTGGTTTCGGCAGGACGTTTCGCAGCGGGAATTTGAAATAGGGTCCATCGTATTCGAAGCCGCCATCCTTGAACATCGGCATCACGCAGCGGACGCCGTCTTCCCAGACCGCCTGCTTGTCTTCCATTACCCGTCCGAACGGTCCGAGTTCGGTGATCGAGGCGCCCTCGCCCATGCCGAATTCGACCCGCCCGTTGCTGACGAGATCGAGGCAGGCGACCTTTTCGGCCACACGGGCCGGATGGTTGGTGGTCAACTGGATGATGCCATGACCCAGCCGGATCTGCTTGGTGCGCTGGCTGGCGGCGGCAAGGAACACCTCGGGCTGCGGGGAGTGGGAGTATTCCTCCAGGAAGTGGTGCTCGACTTCCCAGGCATAGTGGTAGCCCAGCTTGTCGGCCAGTTCGACCTGCGACAGGGCGTTCTGGTACAGTTGGTGTTCGGTGTCCGCTTCCCAGGGACGGGGGCATTGCAGCTCGTAAAAGATGCCGAATTTCATTGGTCGCTCTCCCGGTATTTTTCTACTGACCGGTATCCTAGGCCGGGGTCGGACGGGGAGTCGATATCCGGACCGGTCCGGCGCTTTTCCATTCGGCGGGACCCGGTATAGTCGGCCCAATTCAACCGAGGACACGCCCATGACCGATCACCCGTTGCGCCCGGCGAAGTTTCGTCCGGATGCGATCGCCGAGGATACGGCGAAGCTGAACGACGCCCTGGTGGCCATGATGACGGGCCTGCCGGAATGGTGGAATGTCGGGGCGGAGAACGCCCGTCAGGGCCGCCGCCAGGGCAGGGGACCGTTCCCGGCGCCGGTGTTTTCGCCGCGTGCCCGGACCATTTCGATCCCCGGGCGTGATGGCAACGAAATCCCGCTGCGGGTGATCGCGCCGGACCGGCCGCGCGGTGTCTATCTGCACATTCATGGCGGTGGCTGGGTGCTGGGTGGGGCGGATATGCAGGACGCGATGCTGGAGCATATCGCCGACAATACCGGCCTGGCGGTGGTCAGCGTCGAATACCGCCTAGCGCCCGAACATCCTTACCCGGCCGGGCCGGACGATTGCGAATCCGCCGCCGCGTGGCTGGTGAAGAACGCCAAGGCCGAGTTCGGTTCCGACCTGTTGACAGTGGGCGGGGAATCGGCGGGCGGGCATCTGGCGGCGGTCACCGTGCTGCGGATGCGGGATCGTTACGGTTACACCGGTTTCCGCGGGGCGAACCTGGTCTATGGGGCGTTCGACCTGAGCATGACGCCCAGCCAGCTGGCGTTCGGCAATCGCCGGCTGGTGCTGCGGACAATCGATATGCAGCAGTTCTACAACGCGTACCTGCCGACGATCACGGATCGGCGGGCGCCCGATATCTCTCCGCTGTATGCCGATCTGAAGGGTCTGTGCCCGGCGTTGTTCAGCGTTGGCACGCAGGATGCGCTGCTGGACGATACGCTGTTCATGCACGCGCGCTGGATCGCCGCGGGCAACGAAACCGAACTGGAGATATATCCGGGCGGCGCGCATGGCTTCACCCTGTTTCCCAACCGGTTGGCGGACGAAGCCGCCGCGCGGTCGGAAGCGTTTCTGCGCCGGGTGACGGGCTGACCGCGGGGGCCGGCGGGCTAGGCCAGTTCCTCGGTCTTGAAGTCCGCCGGCACGATGATTTCCAGCAGCTCGCAGTCGGGGGAGTAGTCCAGGACCGTGTGCTTGATGCCGGAGGGCTGCAGCCAGCAGCTTCCGGCGGACATCATCTGCTCCCCATGGCCTTCGAACTCATTCTTCATCCAACCCTTCAGAACGTACACCAGTTGCAACTCTGTTTGGTGGACGTGACGCTTGCGGACTGCGTCGGTGCAGGGGGGAATCATCCGGATGACATGGGCCTGACACAGGCCGGCGGTGGCGGCGGCGATTCCCAGGTCCCGGTACCGGGCATAGCGGCGCAGGCCGTCGGCCTTGAAGTCGGCTTCGTTCAAATGGTTGACGGTGAAGACCTGCGGGCCGCCGGCTGTTAGCTTCTTTGCTGGTACTTTGCGGACGGCCGGGGTGGGCCGGCCCCGCCGAGCGGCAGGGGTGGGTAGGGCGACGCGGGTCGCGGTGCGGCGCGGTGCGGCTTTTTTGACCGCGACGGTTTTGGCGGCGACTTTCGGTGCGGCGGTCTTTTTGGCGGCCTTGGCCGGTGCGGGCTTCGCAGGTGCCTTTACCGGCGCCTTCGCCGATACCTTTGCCTTCGCCGCCTTTTTTCCGGTGGCGGGTGCCGCCTCGGGTGGGGCCGGCTTCGCCGCCGATAGGGTGGCCTGTGTCTTTTTAGCAGTCGCCTTCGGTGCCGCCTTCACGGCCGGAGCCGCTGTCGGTTCGGCGGCGGTTCGTCCGGTCTTTGAGCGCCCGGTGCTCGGTTTGGCCATGGCGTCGTCCTCATAAACACTTCTAGGTCTCGTTCAGTATCGACGCGATCGGGCCGGTCTTTCAAGTGGAGCCCGCAAAGCCGATGGCTGACGGACTGCCGACGGCGATACGTGAGCCGGTGGGAATCAGGCTGCCTGACGGCCGATCGACATGGAACACCACGATCTCATCGCTATCCTGATTCGCGACGTAAAGATGGCTGCCATCCGGCCCGAGGGTGAAAAATCTGGGCCGCGTGCCGCCGGTTGGGGTTGTGCTGGCATAGGTCAGTACGCCGGTATCCGGTGTCACGACGAATTGCACCACGCTGTCCTGGCCGCGGTTGGACACATAGACGAAGCGGCCGTCGGGCGCGGCCACGATCTCGGCTGTTGTGTTATGGCCGGCGTGGCCGGCTGTCAGTGTGGACATCACCTGGCGTTCGGTCGCCCGTTCGGCCGCCCAGTCGAACACGGTGACTGTCGAGTCGAGTTCGTTGTTCACGTACAGCACGGGCAGGGTGGGATGAAAGGTGGCGTGCCGGGGGCCCGCGCCAGGTGCCGAATCGATCCATTTCTGCTCTGTGGGGTGCAACGCGCCATCCTGGAAGCGAAAGAAGAACGTCCGGTCGAAGCCTTTGTCCGGGACGATGACAACCGATCCGGTGGGATCGAAGATCGCGGCGTGGGGATGCGACGACGATTGCTGTTTGGGGTCTGGCCCCGGCGTACCTTCCAGCGTCACCAACTGGCTGACCGGTAGTAAGCGCCCGTCGTCGTCCACGGGAATCACCGCGACCGAACCCGATCCATAATTGGCGACGACGAGGAAGCGTTCGGTGGGATCGAGCGCCGAATCCACCGGGTTGGCGCCCTGGCAATCGACCTGATTGAGCAGGGTCAGCATCCCGCTGGATCGGTCGATGGCGAAGGAGCTGACCAGGTTACGGCCACCATGCACGCTGTACAGGCGGGTCCCCGCATTGTTCAGTGTGAACAGCGAGGGGTTTTCCAGGCCACCGACAGTCTGGATATGCGTCCAGCCGCCGCTGAGCGGATCGATCCGGTAAACCTCGATGCCGTTGCCACGCCCGTCGCGATCGGGCGTGGTATAGCCGCCGACGTAGGCGAACATGGTTATCCGTAAACCTCCGGGTTGATGGTGTTGTCGCGGTTCGGGGCGCCGTCCAGCACACTGAGGATGTTGCGCGCCGTTGCCACCGCCATGGCCTGGATCGCCTCCACCGTCACCCCGGCCATGTGCGGCGAGGCGATAACGTTGGGCAGCGACAGCAGTTTGTTATCCAGCGGGGTCGGTTCCATGTCGAACACATCCAGGCCCGCGCCGGCGAGGTGGCCCGATGCCAGCGCGTCGTACAGGGCGGGTTCGTTCACGATGCCGCCGCGGGCGGTGTTCACCAGGAAGGCGCCCCGCTTCATCTTCGCCAGTCGGGCCGCGTTCATCAGGTCGATGGTCGCCGGGGATTTCGGGCAGTGGATCGACACGAAGTCGGCGCGTGGCAGGGCCGCATCCAGGTCGGCGACGGGTTCGCAGCCGGCGGCGGCGATCTTGGCCGCATCGACGTAGGGGTCGAAGACCAGCACGTTCATGTCGAACCCGATGCAGCGTTTGGCCGAACGGGTGCCGATGCGGCCGAAGCCGACGATCAGGACCGTTTTGCCCGACAGTTCCATCGGCGGGGATTGGTGGCGGTCGTGCCACTTGCCGTCGCGGACCAGGCTGTCCATGTGGCGGACTTTCTTGGCCAGCGTGATCATCAGGTGGAATGCCTGCTCCGCCACGCTGACCGAGTTCGCGGTGCCTGCCACCATCAGCGGGACATGCCGGGCGGTGAGGGCGGGGACCTCGACGGCATCGTAGCCGACGCCGATGCGGGCGACGACCTGCATAGCGGGGGAGGCGTCCATCTCGGTCTGCTTGTAGTGGGTGCTGGACAAGGCGATAGCGGAACAATCCGCCAGTTGCGGCAGCAGATCGGCCTGGCCGATGTTGCCGGGGTAGATCACGGTTTCGATGTCCTCACGCGCCCGGATGATGTCTATGCCCTGCTGGCCCATTGTATGCGGCAGCATGACCTTGCGCTTGTTCGTCGCCACGGCTGTTTCCCTATTTGCTTTGCGTCCAAGCCGGATTAGCGCCGTTTGTGGCGGGGCGCCAGAGTTGGTGGCCTTGTGTTGCGGGCCTGAGTGTCGTCGATCGCGCCCGCCGCGATAAGCCGTTTGCGGTGCAGCATCTATTCGCGCTAGACGACCGCGACAATTACCGATCGGAGCGCGCCGAACCCATGCCCGTATTATCCGACCGCTGGATTCGCCAGATGGCGCGGGAACACGGCATGATCGAGCCGTTTGTCGAGGCGCAGAAGCGCGATGGAGTCATCAGCTATGGCCTGTCCAGCTATGGCTACGACGCCCGCATCGCCGACGAGTTCAAGATATTCACCAATATCGACTCGGCGGTGATCGACCCCAAGGCGTTCGCCCCCACCAGTTTCGTGGACCGAAAGACCGATGTCTGCATCATCCCGCCCAACAGCTTCGCGCTGGGCCATACGGTCGAGGTGTTTCGCATCCCCCGCGACGTGCTGGTGATCTGCCTGGGCAAATCCACCTATGCCCGCTGCGGCATCATCGTGAACGTCACCCCGCTGGAGCCCGAATGGGAAGGCCAGGTGACGATCGAAATTAGCAACACCACGCCGCTGCCGGCCAAGATCCATGCCAACGAAGGGATCTGCCAGTTCCTGTTCCTGCAGGGGAACGAGGCATGCGAAACCAGCTACGCCGACAAGGCGGGCAAATATATGGGGCAGCGGGGCACCTCCCTGCCGAGGATGTAGATGGATCGTATTCGTATTCGCGGCGGACGCCCCCTTTCGGGCGAGATCAAGGTCGGTGGCGCGAAAAACGCCGCCCTGCCGCTGATGGTCGCGGGGATGCTGACCGACGACCGGCTGGTGCTGACCAACGTGCCGCGTCTGGCCGATGTGCAGACCATGACACTGCTGATCGCACAGCACGGCGTCGCGGTCGATAACGTCACCAACGACGGCCGCAGCCTGTCCATCGGCGGTCCTATTTCCAATACCGAGGCACCGTACGACATCGTCCGCAAAATGCGGGCATCCTTCCTGGTTCTGGGGCCGCTTTTGGCGCGCGTCGGCGAAGCCCGCGTTTCGCTGCCGGGCGGTTGCGGCATCGGCGCTCGGCCGATCGACCTGCACCTGAAGGGCCTGGAACAGCTTGGTGCCAAGATCGTGCTGGAGGGCGGCTATATCGACGCCCGGGTCGATGGAAGGCTGAAGGGCGCGAAGATCGTGTTCCCGTTCGTGTCGGTAGGCGCTACCGAAAACCTGCTGATGGCCGCCACTCTGGCCGAGGGCCGCACCGTGTTGGCCAATGCCGCCCGGGAGCCGGAAATCGGCGATCTGGCGGCTGGCCTGGTGTCGATGGGCGCCCGGATCGCGGGCATTGGCAGCGATACCCTGACGATCGAGGGGGTCGATGCGCTGCATGGCGCCGAACACGCGATTATCCCCGACCGGATCGAAACCGGCAGCTATGCCTGTGCCGCCGCGATCTCCGGCGGTTCGGTGTTCCTGCGCGATGCCCGGTTGGACCATTTGGGGGCGACCGTCCGCATCCTGCGTGAGGCCGGTGTCGATATCGCCGAACAGCCGGATGGGTTGATGGTGACGCGGCTGAACGGGCTGCACGGCGTCGATGCGATGACAGAGCCGTACCCCGGCTTCCCGACCGACATGCAGGCGCAGCTTATGGCGCTGCTGTCGGTGGCCGAGGGCGCGTCGATGATTACCGAGACGATCTTCGAAAACCGCTTCATGCACGTTCCGGAGTTGAACCGGATGGGTGCCAGGATCAACGTGCATGGCGCATCGGCCATCGTGCGCGGGGTGCCGGGCCTGTCGGGCGCGCCGGTCATGGCGACCGATCTGCGGGCGTCGCTGTCGCTGATCCTGGCCGGCCTGGCCGCGCAAGGCGAAACGATCGTGAACCGGGTGTATCACCTGGACCGCGGGTATGAGGCGGTGGAGCAGAAACTCGCCGCATGCGGCGTGGATATCGAACGGATTTCTGGTTAAGGGGCAATTTCATGCGTATCGACGCCATCGCCATCGGCAAAAATCCGCCGGAAGACATCAACGTGATTGTGGAGGTCGCCATCGGCGGCGAACCGATCAAGTACGAGATGGACAAGGATGCCGGAACCCTGGTCGTGGACAGGTTCCTGTACACGCCGATGCGCTATCCGGGGAATTACGGGTTCGTGCCGCACACGCTGTCCGACGATGGCGACCCGATCGACGTGCTGGTCGCCAACACAAGGCCGATCATCCCCGGTGCGGTGATCAATGTCCGCCCGGTCGGTGTGTTGAAGATGGAAGACGACGGTGGCGGAGATGAGAAGATCATCGCGGTGCCGTCGCCGAAGCTGACTCAGCGTTATGTCAATGTCCACAACTACACGGACATGCCGACGATCACGCTGGAGCAGATCCAGCACTTCTTCCAGCACTACAAGGACCTGGAGCCCGGCAAGTGGGTCAAGCTGCTGGGCTGGGGCGATGCCGTCGAGGCGAAATCGCTGATCGTTCAGGCCATCGAGCGGGCGAAGCGGAAGTAACGCCGGATCGCGCTGCCGACACGTCAGGCGGCGCCAGCGGCTTGCTCCAGAACGATATCCGCCATCGCCGGATCGTCGGCGACGCAGCCCTGGAACCGCACCGGCAACCCGCCCGGACCGCGCGCCGCCTGCTCCGCCGCCAGCAGGGCCGGAACGTCCTCCAGCACATGGCTGGCCCGGTTGGCGAAATATCCGGTCACGACCACTGGATACGACCGCAGTGCGGCCAGCACATCGGCGGCGAACGGGGCTTCTTCCAGGCAGGCGGCGCGAACCGCGGCGAATCCGGCCGTGTCAGCCACCCGCGAACAATGCCGGTGCAACGCTAATGCCCTGCCGGGCGAACGGGAGGACCCGTGGCCGATCGCCACCAGGGCGGCCGACCCCGGTGAGACACCCAGCGCGGCGCATCCCGCCAGCGCCTGCCGCAGCATGATCGCCGCGATTGCGTCGTGGACCCCAACGGGTTCGGCGTAACGCACCGCGCCCGGCGCCACGGCATCGACTGCCCCGGGTATGGCGATTTTGCTGAAATAACCGTCCTCCATGAAGAACGGAACGGCGCGAACCGAAGCCGAATCCAACCGAACCAATGCGTCCGCGACCGTCGGCTGTCCGTTCAGCACCGCGATTTCGACGGACCAGCCCCGCATTCTGATCGCCTCCGCATGCTGTCGCATCGGGGCCGCGGCGTCCGGATAGCGCGCCGATCCGTGGCCGATGAGCAACAAAGCCTGGTTGAGCGACAAATCGTAATCTCCACAAAACCCTGATTAAATGCGTTTGGGCACTTGTGCGTTTGCCCCTGGCGGTGATCTGAAGCACATAAGTCTGATTCGAAGACAAGATAGACGCCAAGGAGTCGACAATGGCTGAAGAACTACCGCCACGGGAAGCGATGGAATTCGATGTCGTGATCGTCGGCGGCGGCCCCTCCGGCCTGTCCGCGGCGATCCGGTTGAAGCAGCTCAACCCGGATATGGCGGTTTGCCTGGTGGAAAAGGCCGGTGAAATTGGCGGCCACATTCTGTCCGGTGCGGTGCTGGAACCGCGCGCGCTGAACGAACTGATCCCGGATTGGAAAGAAAAGGGCGCGCCGCTCGACACGCCGGCCGGTGAGGATCGGTTTCTGTTCCTGACCGAAACCCGGTCATTCCAGTTGCCCACCCCGCCGCAGATGCACAATCACGGCAACTATATCGTGTCGCTGGGCAACGTGGTTCGCTGGCTTGGCACGCAGGCGGAGGAACTGGGGGTCGAAATCTACCCCGGCTTCGCCGCGTCCGAACTGCTGGAGGAAGACGGCCGTATCGTCGGCATCGCCACCGGGGACATGGGCATCGGCAAGGACGGCGAGCCCACCGGCAACTTCGCGCGCGGCATGGAACTGCGCGCCCGCTACACCCTGTTCGCCGAGGGCTGCCGCGGTTCGCTGTCCAAGCAACTGATGGCGCGCTTCAACCTGCGCGATGGCAAGGACCCGCAGACCTTTGCCATCGGCATCAAGGAATTGTGGGAAATTCCCGAAGCCAACCACAAACCTGGACTGATCGAACACAGCCTGGGCTGGCCGCTGGACCGGGCGACGTATGGTGGTTCCTTCCTGTATCACTTCGGCAAGAACCTGATCTCGTTCGGGTTCGTCATCGGGCTGGACTACAGCAATCCGTGGCTGTCCCCGTTCGACGAAATGCAGCGCTTCAAGACCCACCCCGACATTCGCAAGCATTTCGAGGGCGGGCGGCGCATCTCCTATGGTGCGCGGGCGCTCAGCGAGGGCGGGTTGCAGTCGATCCCGAAGCTCAGCTTTCCTGGCGGGTTGCTGATCGGCGATGCGGCGGGCTTTTTGAACGTGCCGAAGATCAAGGGCACCCACACCGCGATGAAGTCGGGCATGGTGGCCGCCGAAGCGATCGCCGCCGCGCTGGCCGGCGACCATCCGGCCGAGGTGACCGCCTATACCGACATGATGCAGGCAAGCTGGGTGTGGGAGGAACTGTCCAAGGTCCGCAACATCCGTCCGGCGTTCGCTAAATTCGGCATGTGGGGCGGTCTGGCCTACAGCGCGCTGGACACATATGTGCTGCGCGGCAAGGCGCCGTGGACGATGCATCACCCGCATGCGGATAACGAAACGCTGCTGGAAGCCGACGCCGCGCCGAAGATCGCCTACCCGAAACCGGACGGGGTGCTGACGTTCGACAAGCTGTCCTCGGTCTTCATCAGCAATACAAACCATGAGGAAAACCAGCCGGCGCACCTGACCTTGCTGGATGCGTCGAAGCCCGTCAGCGTTAACTGGAACCAGTACCGGGGCCCGGAAACGCGGTACTGTCCGGCCGGTGTCTATGAGTATATTGGCGTCGAGGAAGGTGCCCCGAAGCTGCAGATCAATGCGCAGAACTGCGTGCATTGTAAAACCTGCGACATCAAGGACCCGACGCAGAACATCAACTGGGTTCCGCCGGAAGGCGGCGGAGGACCCAGCTATCCGGGCGGAATGTAGCCGGAACGGGCATGCCGTCGTCGTCGGGTGCGATAGCGGCGGGTGGCCCAACCTTTGCTATTATTCATGCAAAGACCGGCGCAAGCCGAATGACATTGGCAATCCCCGCTGCTAGACAGAACCTTATGCAACATGCCCGCACCGCTCGGCGGTTTGTCCTCATCGCGCTTACTCTTCTGTCAGCCTGTGCTGCATCGGATCCGTCCAAGGGCGACGATTGGGGGCGGGGGGCGGATGGTGGACTCGGGAATTACCTGGCCGGCCGTTTTGCAATGTCGGAAGGCGATACCAAAACCGCCGCGAACGATTTGCTGAAGGCGGTCGGTGAATTGCCCCCGGCGCCGGAATTGACGCTTGAAGCCTTTCTGGCCTGCGTGAACGCCAACCGGCCGGAGGCAGTGACGCTGGCGCGTCAATTGCCGGACAACCAGATCGCGCAACTCGTGCTGGCGGACGCCGATATCGCGGCCGGCAGATGGCAGGACGCTGAAACCCGGTTCCGGGCAATGCCGCGCCAGGGCATGAGCCAGTTGCTGCAACCGTTGCTGGTTGCCTGGACAGAACAGGGCGACGGCCGCACCGACACCGCGCTGTCCACACTTCGGCCGTATGTCGAAAACCCGCGGTTCAGGGCGTTGTTCGCGCTGGAGGCGGCGATGATTGCCGATCTCGGCAATCGGCCGGAGGAGGCGGCGGGGCTGTACCGGGGCGTCGAGGCCGACATGGCCAATCCGAGCCTTCGGGTGGCGCAGATTTTGGCGAGTTGGCAGGCCCGCACGCATCAAGCCGCCGAAGCCGAACATACGCTTGTGACGCTGGAGTCCGCCGCGCCGGAACTGGGAATCGCAATGCCGGCCTTGCTGGCCAACGTCACCAAGAGGCCGGTTCCGGGGGCCGCGGATGGCATCGCCGAAGCCTATTTCACGTTCGCCGCGCTGTTGCGGTCGCAGGATGCCAATGATTTCTCGTTGATTATGATCAGGCTGGCTTTGGACCTGCGGCCTGATTTCGCGGCGGCGCGGCTGCTGGCGGCCGAAATCCTTGGCAATGACCATCATCCGCGGGCCGCTTATCAGATATTGACCGAAGTGCCCGCCAGCGATCCGATCGCGCCGGTGGTCCGGCTGCGGCGTGCGGCGCTGGTCGATCTGCTGGGTCACCCGGACGAAGCCATGCGCGATCTGGAACGCATGGCCCACGATTATCCGAACAGCCCGTTGCCGGATGAAAGGCGGGGCGACATCCTGCGGGAGACGCACCGGTTCACCGATGCGGTCGCCGCCTACGACGAAGGGATCGCTCGAATTTCGAATGCTGCCGATTCCGCCAACTGGATTCTGTATTACGACCGGGGTGTCGCCGAAGAGCAGTCGCACCAGTGGCCACTAGCGAAGGCCGATTTTCAGCACGCCTTGCAGCTTTCGCCGGATCAGCCGTTCGTGCTGAATTATCTCGGGTATTCCCTCGCCGACATGGGCACCGACCTGGATCAGGCTCGGCAAATGGTGCAGCTCGCCGCCGCCCGCCGCCCGAACGACGGCGCGATCACCGACAGTCTGGGGTGGGTCCTGTTCCGGCAGGGCCACACAAAGGAGGCGGTGAACACCCTGGAACGCGCCGTGGAACTGGAACCCGAGGATTCGACCATCAACGCCCATCTGGGTGACGCCTATTTCGCGGCGGGCCGGAAGATCGAGGCTCAATATCAGTGGCGCCGCGCGCTGACGTTGAACCCGACCCCGGAAGATGCGGTAAGTTTGGAAGCCAAGCTGAACACCGGCCACCCGGGCGCGGTACTCAGCGGGCAGTAGCGTAATCTCTGCCGTGTCCGATCCGATGGAATTCGCTCCGGCGAAAATCAACCTGCATCTGCATGTCGTTGGCCGGCGCGACGACGGTTATCATTTGCTGGACAGTCTGGCGGTGTTTGCCGGGATTGGCGACCGGCTGAGCGTGTCGCCGTCGGATGAACTGTCGCTGCGGCTGACCGGGCCTTTCGCTGCCGGGCTGGAGGCGGAGGCCGACAATCTGGTGCTGCGCGCCGCCCGGGCCCTGGGAGAACTGGTGGGGATTCGGCCCACGGGCGCGTTGGTGCTGGAGAAGAACCTGCCGGTCGCGTCCGGTATCGGCGGCGGATCAGCCGATGCCGGGGCCACCTTGCGGCTGCTGTCCCGGGTTTGGGGTATCGAGCCGGCGGTGGCGGATCGGATGCGGATCGGACTGCGGCTGGGGGCCGATGTCCCGGTCTGTATCGCCAGCCAGCCCGCGATCATGACTGGCATCGGTGAAGTCCTGACGCCCGCGCCCGCACTGCCGCCGGCCGGTCTGGTGCTGTTGAACCCGGGTGTCGCGATCTCCACCCCGGCGGTCTTCCGAACCCGGTCGGGCGCGTTTTCGGCGCCGGCCCGCTTTCCGTTGGAAGGCTGGCGTTCGGCCGAAGCCCTGGCGGACAGCCTGCGGGCCACGCGCAACGACCTGGAGCAGCCGGCCCGCGCGCTGGCGCCGGTTATCGGCGATTGCCTGAACGCACTGGCAGCCGCCCCCGGTTGCCTACTGGCGCGCATGAGCGGCTCCGGCGCCACTTGCTTCGGCCTGTTCGCATCGGCCGAGGTTGCCCGGGTGGTCGCGGCTTCCCTCGCACGGCCGGGATGGTGGGTACGGGGCGGGGGGCTTTACCAATGGTCAGAACCCACAGGCAGCATGGATGCGGCCGGGTGAACTGGCGCACTGAATCAACGCCCGATCGGTGAAATCCGGCTGATATGTCCGTTGGTCCAGGGGGCGCGGAGGAATAACCGCCTCCATTGATGCACGTTCGGTTCAGTCCGTCGTGACGGGCGCGGGCCCGCCATGACGACGAAAGGTCAGTGATTTCCGCCCAGCGGCTCGTTTATCCCGCCGGGTCGGCTAAGCGCCTATTTTGCCGGTATATTTTTCCAGAACGGACCAGGCCGCGGCGCCGTACTTCTGTTTCCATTTGTCGTAGAAGCCGGCGTCGATCAGGGTTTTCCGGAACGCCGCCGGATCTGGTTCGTTGAACGTCATCCCCTGCTTTTCCAGCGTCGTTCGCATCGTGATATCCGAATCGGCGTAATCCTTCCGCTGATCCTCGGCCGATCCGTTCAGGTTGCGGGAGATAACGGTACGCACATCCTCCGGCAGGCTTTTCCAGTTGCGCCCGTTCCCCAGCATAATGAACCCATCCCACATATGGCGGGTCATCGAGACATACTTCTGCACCTCGTACAGCTTCGCTGTTTCGATGTTGATCAGGGGGTTTTCCTGGCCCTCAACGATTTTGGTTTGCAGCGCGGAATAGACTTCGCTGAAGTTGATGCTGGCCGGCGCGGCGCCGAATGCTTCGAACATGCTGGTCCACAGCGGGCTGACCGGCACGCGGATTTTGTAACCCTTCAGGTCTTCCGGCGTGCGGATCGGATGGGTGGAACTGCTGATCTGGCGGAAGCCGTTGTCCCAGATCTTTTCGAAGCCGTACAGTCCGGCCTTGTCCACCGACTCGCGGATCATCTTGCCCAGATCGCCGTCCATCGCGGCCCAGACCTTGTCGTAGTTGGGGAACGCGTAGCCAATACCGTAGATCGAGGTCAGCGGCGTATAGGTCGAGAGGATCAGCCCCGATAACGTCATGAACTCCAGCGCGCCGGACCGAAGCTGCGACAGCATGTCGGTATCGCCGCCCAACTGGTTGTTCGGAAAGATCGAAATCTTCACCCGACCGTTGGTTTCCTTCAGGATACGATCGGCGGCTTCCTGCTGGCGGATCGTGTTCGGATGCGTCATGGGGTTGTCGTTCCCCATTTTCATTTCGAACTCCGGCGCGTCGCCGCGCGCGCGGACAATGCCGGGCAGCGGCAGCAGCGCGGCGGCGGTGCCAAACAGAATCCGTCGGGAAATCGAGCGAGCCATGCGGGTAGTCCTCCTTCGCCGGGTCTTTTGCCGCCCGAACGAATGGAACCGTGTCGGGCGGCTGGCCGGCGGTCAAGTCCCGCTGTTTCGCGCCGCGGAT
>JAJZEV010000016.1 GCA_021805665.1 Pseudomonadota bacterium | reverse complement strand
CCGCCGGGTTGGATACCCGGCGGCCTAAACCACGACGCCCGGCATCAGCACATCCCGCAACGGCGTGTGCGGCAGGCCAAGCGCCAGGGCGACGGCCGGATGCGTCACCCGGCCGGCATCGATGTTCAGACCCTGTGCCAAATGCGGGTCGTCCAGCATGGCCTGACGCCACCCCTTCCCCGCCAGCGCCAGAACGAACGGAAGCGTTGCGTTGGTCAGCGCATAGGTCGATGTCCGGGCCACCGCGCCGGGCATGTTGGTGACGCAGTAATGAACAACGCCATCCCGCACGAACGTCGGATCGGAGTGACTGGTCGGCCGGCTCGTCTCGAAGCAGCCGCCCTGATCGATCGCGATATCGACCAGCACCGAACCCGGGCGCATCCGGCGGACTATGTCCCGCGTCACCAGTTTCGGCGCCGCCGCACCCGGCACCAGAACCGCACCGATGACGAGGTCCGCAGCCAGCACGGCTTGCTCGATCGCGGCAGTGGTGGCGAACAGTGTCGTGGCACGCGGCCCGAATTGCAGGTCCAGTTCCTTCAGCCGCGGCAGCGACTTGTCGATGATGGTGACGCTGGCTTCCAGCCCCACGGCCATCCGCGCGGCGTTCGTGCCCGACACGCCGCCGCCCAGCACCACGACCTTGGCGGGCGGTACGCCGGGGACGCCACCGAGCAGAATGCCGGCGCCGCCTTGCTCGCGTTCCAGGCAGTGGGCGCCGACCTGCACCGCCATACGGCCGGCGACTTCGCTCATCGGCGCCAGCAGCGGCAGCGTGCCGGCTCGATCGGTGACGGTCTCATAAGCGATGCAAGTCGCGCCAGAGGCCATCAGCCCCAGCGTTTGCGCCTTGTCGGCGGCCAGATGCAGATAGGTGAACAGTATCTGGCCGCGCCGCAGCATGGCGATTTCCCCGGGCTGCGGTTCCTTTACCTTGACGATCGCCTCGGCCGTGTCGAACACGACGGCGGCGGTTTCGGCGATTTGGGCCCCGGCGGCTTGATACGCATCGTCGTTGTAGCCGATGTCGGCACCGGCATCGTGTTCCACCACGACCCGATGGCCATGCTGAACCAGTTCGCGCGTTCCGGACGGGGTCAGTCCGACCCGGTATTCGTGCGACTTGATCTCCTTTGGAACGCCGATCTTCATGGCCCTGACTCCGCGCTGCGATCGAACCAAGATCGGCAGCCGGCGATGCGAATACAATCCTCTCTATGGTTCGCCGGCACCGGCGATGCTACCCATGCGTCATCCTCGCACCGAAGCGGACGCAGCCATGCCCATCATCGACACGCTGAAATCGACGATCAAACTGTGCATGTTCGACCAGTACGGCACCGTAGTGGACATGCAGGGTGGCCTGCGTGACTTCGCCGGCCCGTTCCTGAAGGCAAAGGGCTGGACCGGCGACCCGAACGCCTTCGTCACCTGGTGGCGACGCACGCATTTCGAAAACTCGATGATCGACGCGCTGCTGGGACGCCAGCACATGCCGTACCGGGAGATCGGGCATCTGTCGGTGCGTCAGGTCATGGACCGCGCCGGCATCGCCCATACCGAGGACGACGTCCGCACCCTGGTTGCCGCCATCGAGCGGCTGGAGTGCTTCCCCGAAGTGCCCGCCGCACTCGCCCGCCTACAGCAGGGCTACAAACTGGTCGTGCTGTCGAACGGCGACTCCGACATGCTGGAAACGGCCAAGCAATACCATCGCATCCCGTTCGACGCGGTGATCTCGGTGGCCGAGGCCAACGCGTTCAAGCCGCATCGCGCCACCTATACCATGGCCGCCCGCAGGATGGATGTGGCGATGGAGGAAGTCCTGTTCGTGGCCAACCACGAATTCGACTGCGTCGGTGCCAAGGCCGCCGGCATGCGGACGGTGTTCATCGACCGCCGCAGGCGGCCGTTCGCGCGCTGGCCGCATCAGCCGGATCTGATCGTATCCAGCATGACGGAACTGGCGGACCTGCTGGCCTGACCCGGATCAGACCAGCCAGGTGGATTCGTTCTCGCCCCATTCCCGGCTGTCGCGCAACCGCGTCTCCAGCCGGCGGAATTCCTCGACCATGAAATCGATGACCACGCGGGTGCGCTGCGCCAGGTGCCGCCGCGACGGATAGACGATGTAGGCCTGGCGCTTGCGGGCCGTATAGTCCGGCAGCAGCCGATACAGCCGGCCGGCGCGGATGTCGTGGATCGTCAGCGCATCGCCCAGCAGCGCGATGCCATAGCCCGCCAGGGCCGCCTGCCGCACCACCAGGCTGTTGTTGGACCGGAATGCGCTGGTTACTTCCACATCCGCCGCCCCTTTGGGACCGCCGAAAATCCAGTGGTTACTGTCCGGCCCCATATCGTGGATGATGCAGGTATGCCGAGCGAGATCGGACGGGTGTTCCGGGGCGCCATAACGCTCCAGATAGGCGGGGGCGGCCACGGGGGCGGATTGCAATGTGCCGACCGCGCGCGACACCAGCGAAGTATCAGCCGATTGGCCGAAGCGCAGCGCCAGGTCCAACCGCTCCGCCACCAGATCGTCCGGCTGCTCGTTCACGATGATTTCCACCATCAGTCCGGGATGCTGTCGCATCAGGCCGGCGAAATCGGGCACCAGCAGCAGCGCGGCACCAACCGGCATACCGACCCGGACAAGCCCGGTCGGGGAGCCGCCATTCTTGCCGAATGTATCCTCCAGCCCCGCTGCCTCTTCCAGCAGATGCCGCGCCCGGCCGACCAGGGCCTGGCCCTCGTCGGTCAGGCTTAGCTTGCGGGTGGTGCGATGGAACAACCTGACATCGAAATGCTCTTCCAGTTGGGCGATCTGGCGCGTCACCGCCGACTGGCTGCTGTTGCTTTCCCGCGCCACACCGGAAAATGACCCGGTTTCCACAACGCGGATAAACGTGTGCAGACCGGCGATCAGATCCATCGGGTTGCCAGGGCCTGGAACAGCGGCACAGCGGCGGACAGGTCCGACAGCCGCACCGCCTCGCCGGGGCGATGGGCCACGCCGATATCGCCCGGCCCCATCACGACGCAGGGGGCGATGGATTGCAACACCGACGCATCGGTGCCGAACGGCGCGGTGGCTGCCGCTTGCCCGCTCAGCTCGGCACAGACACGCACGAACGGATGATCCAGGGCCAATTCGGGCGGGGCGCCTTCCTCAGCTTCGGTAACCGTCACGCCATACCGGGCGGCGGCCTGCCTGACCGCGTCGCGGATGGGGGCCGGATCGATCTTGCGGGAGTAGCGGAATTTGATCCGGGCTGTGGCCACGGGAACGGTGACGTTGACGGCGGTGCCGTGGTTGTCGATCACCGGATTGAAGTCGCTGAACGGCGGGTCATAGGCGTTGTCCTGCCAGGACGGGTCGGTCAGCAGCCGGTCGAACACCGCCTTCATATCCGCCAGGAACGGAATCAGCGCCCAGTTCGCGTTCCGTCCGATTCCCTTGGCGCTGTGGGCTTGCACGCCGGTCGCCACGCAGGTGAACAGGATATGGCTGCGGTGGCCGCGCACCGGTTGCAGGCCGGTCGGTTCCACCACCACGATGCCCGTTGGCTGCACAGAGCGTACCAGTGCCGAGCGTTCGGCGATCATCATGGCACCTTGTTTGGTGGTTTCCTCATCGGTGGTGAACAGGAAAGTCACGGGTACGGTATCGGGCAGCCCGCGAACCGCGATGATCGCGGCGGCGATCGGCCCCTTCATGTCGGTGCTGCCCAGGCCGTGCAGCAGGCCATCGGCATCGATTCGGGCGGACCATGGGTCGTCCTGCCAGCCGGTGTCGGGCACGGTGTCCATATGGCCGGAAAACGCAATGCCGCCATGCCCGCCACGGTGCGCCACCAGGCAGCGTTTCGCCACCCCGGCCGAGTCCCGGTAGTCGATGCGTTCGATTTCGAAGCCGGCCAATTCGGGCTCGATGCGGTCGGCGACGGGCAGATTGGACAGCGAACCGCGGCTATCCAGCGCTACCAGGTCGCGGGTCAGGGCGGCAATCGCCATGGTTGGGTCGGTCATGGCGTCTGGATATGCCGGGTGCAGCCGAAGTTGCAACACCGGCCCGCTTGAGCGCGGGCGCGGTTCCGATCACACTCCGCCGATGCCTGTTGAATATATCGACCCGCGCTCCGGCGCCACGTTCCCACTGGACCAGCCGCGCTGGTGCGGGCCGAACCGCGCACCGCTGCTGCTGACGCCGCTGCCCGGGCTGACCCGGACGCAGATCGACACGACGACTCGCAGCCTGTGGCGGTACCGTGCGGCGTTCCCCATGCGGTCCGACGACCCGATTACCATGGGCGAGGGCATGACCCCGCTGATTCGCCGTTCGGTGGCGGGCGCTTCGGTGCTGGTGAAATGCGAATGGTTCAACCCGACCTGCAGCTTCAAGGACCGCGGTGCCAGCGTCATGCTGTCGCTGCTGCGGGCACAGGGTGTCAGGCATGTGCTGGAAGACAGTTCCGGCAACGGCGGGGCGGCGGTCGCGGCCTATGCGGCAGCGGGGGATATGGCGGCGACCATCATGGCGCCGGCATCCACCAGCGCGGCCAAAACCGTGCAGATGCGGGCGCACGGTGCGGCGGTGGAGTCGATCCCCGGATCGCGCCAGGACACCGCCGATGCGGCCGTGGCCCGATCGGAGTCGGTGTTCTATGCCAGCCACAACTGGCACCCGTTCTTTCTGCATGGCACCAAGACGCTGGCCTATGAGCTGTGGGAGGATCTGGGCTTCCAGGCGCCGGACAATGTCATCGTACCATGCGGCGCGGGGTCGAACGTGCTGGGGTGCGAAATCGGGTTCTCCGAACTGCTGCGTGCCGGCGAAATCGACAGCATGCCGCGGATTTTTGCCGCCCAGCCGGCGAATTGCGCGCCCATCGCCGCCGCGTTCATGGCCGGGGCGGACGATGCCGTGCCAACCACGATTTCCCCCACCATCGCCGAGGGCACCGCCATCGCCCGGCCGATCCGTATGCGCGAGGTTCTGGGCACGCTGCGGGAAACCCGGGGCGGCGCGGTGACGCTGACCGAGGAGGAGATCGGGCGGGCGACGCTGGAAATGGCCGGGATCGGCATTTACGTCGAACCGACCTGCGCCCAGGCGGCGGCCGCGTTCGGCAAACTGCTGGCAACCGGGACCATCACGCCCGAACAGACAACGGTGCTGGTGATGACCGGGACCGGTATCAAGGCGACGCCGCGGATCGCGGAATTGCTGGGGATCGCACTGTGAGCGTGCCTCCACGGATCGCTTTGCTGGGCTTTTCCATCGAGTGCAACCGCTTCGCCCCGATCGCCACCGAGGCGGATTTTCAGACCCGCACGCTGATCGGCGGCGCGGCGATGGTCGCCGATGCGCGGTCCCCTGCCCCCGGCATGCTGGGCGAAATGCCGGGCTTCATCGCCGCCATGGATGCGTCCGGTCCGTGGGAACCGGTTCCAGGGCTGCTGGCGATGGCCGAACCGAACGGTCCGGTCGATCAGGCGTTCTTCGACCGGCTGATGCAGCGGTGGGGCGCCGATCTTACAGGAGCGGGCCGGCTGGACGGGGTCTATCTGGTGCTGCACGGGGCGGGTTTGACGACCGGGGACCACGATCCGGAGGGCACACTGCTGGCCCTGGTGCGCCGCATCGTCGGGCCGGATGTGCCGGTGATCGCCACGTTCGACCTGCATGCCAATGTGTCCGAAGCCGATGTGACGCTGCTGAACGGCTTCATCGGCTACCGTACCAACCCACATCTGGATATGCGCGAACGCGGCGCGGAGGCGGCCGCACTGATGCGCCGCCTGCTGGCGGGCACCCGCACCTTCCTGGCGCGCATCCGGCTGCCGATCGTGCCGCCGACCGTGACCCAGCTTACCGGAAAGGACGCCCCGCACCGGCCGTACGGCGAATTGATCGACCTGGGCCAACATCTGATGGCGGAACCGGCTTACGCGGGGCGTGTCCTGAACGTCTCCGTGCTTGGGGGGTTTGCCTTCGCCGATACGCCGTTCAATGGACTGACGGTTGTGGTGACCGCCACCGACCAGGACGCCGCCGACAGCCTTGCGAAGACTGTCGCGGAGGCGACCTGGGCGCGGCGGGACCAGTTCCGCCCTGCCCTGACCAGCCTGGACGAAGCCGTCCGGCTGGCGAAAACGACCGGGACTCCGCTGATCTTCGCCGATGTGGCCGATAACCCGGGCGGCGGGGGACGCGGCAATACGATGGCGATCCTGCAAGCGTTCCATGCAGCGGGCGTCGGCAATGCCCTTGTCGGCGTCATCCACGATCCGGCCCTGGCAGCGGAAGCGCATGAGAAAGGCGAAGGCGCCAGCTTCGAAGCCCGCTTCAACCGGGACGGCGGCGACGCGTTCTCCAAGCCGTTCACCGCACCGGCCACGGTCGCGAAGCTGCTCGACACGCCGATCCAAGGGCGCCGGGGAATCTACGCCCGGAACACGCTGGGCATCGGCAAGGCGGCGGCACTGACCCTGAATGGCCTGACCGTCGTTGTCCTGACCCACCGGTTTCAATGCGCCGACCCGATGTTCTTCGAGGCGTTCGGGCTGGACATCGCCGCCGCCCGGGTGGTGGTTGTCAAGTCGCGCGGCCATTTCCGTGGCGGGTTCGACGAATTCTTCCGCCACGAGCAGGTCATCGAGGTCGATGCACCCGGCCTGACCAGCCCGATCCTGTCCCGCTTTGCCTGGCGGCATATGCCCCGCCCGGTCCTGCCCATCGACGATACCGCCAACTGGACACCGCCCGCATGAAACTCGCCGACCTGCCGACCCCCTGCCTCGTGCTGGACCGGACTATCCTGAACCGCAACATCCTGACGATGGCCACCGCGCTGTCACGGCTGAACGTGCCGTTGCGCCCGCATATGAAAACCGCGAAATCGATAGACGTTGCCCGCCTGGTGCTGGCCGGACAACCAGGGGGCATTACGGTTTCCACGCTGGCCGAGGCGGAATACTTCATCGGTCACGGGATCACCGACATCCTGTATGCCGTCGGTATCACGCCGCAGAAGCTGGAGCAGGTGTGCAGGCTGAACGCCGAGGGGGCAGCGATCATCGTCATCACGGACGATGCGGATATGGCCGACCTGATCGCCGCCCAGCCGACACCGCCGCGAACCTTGATCGAAATCGACAGCGGGGAGGAGCGCGGCGGGGTTCTGCCGGACAGCGACATGCTGCTGGAACTGGCGGCGCGGCTGGGGACGGCGGTCGCGGGGGTGATGACCCATGCCGGCCACTCCTACGCCGGGCGTGGCGCGCGCGAAATCGCGCGCATCGCGGAAACCGAACGCTCGGCAGT
>JAJZEV010000178.1:20932-27285 GCA_021805665.1 Pseudomonadota bacterium | reverse complement strand
ACAATCGCTGGCTGCACCTGTTCGCCCTCGATGAGGCCGGCTGGATGGCATGGCGCTACGCGGGCGGTCTCCAATGGACCGCTGTGAGTGCTGCGGCCGATCCGGCGCCCACCCTGAAGATGGCGGTCTGAACCGTGCATCATTGACGAATTCGAGAACTCACATGGAAAGCTCAATGGTGAAATTCGCCGGCTCTAACCTGTCCTGGCTGGAATCGGAATCCATCCACATCCGGCGCGACCGGCCTCGCGGTCGCCGTCGATGAAACCCCGCGGGCTTCATCCTCAGAGCGGCAGGGACGGATCAGCGACGGAGAGGAGGGCGGCTCGCTCGAACAGAAAATGCGCGAGGGCTATTTCCGATGACGCTGGCGGACGATCGTCCACCCCTGAACACCCCCGCCGTCCTCGCCACGATGGGCGGGAAGAAACGCGTGACCCCGCCGGTGCTCCAGGAGGGGCGCCCGCTTAAAGATGGGACAGGGCATCCGACGGCGGCGCTGGCTGGCTGCGCGATGCCCTTCGTCGTTCCGGACACGGGCAGTCTGCGTCCTGGCAGACGGGTTTATTGGCCAATAAAACTTCGGGAAAGTAGGTTGTTCATTGACACAATATTGCAACCTATGATTGTACTCATCCGCACCTAAGATCAATTATGAGACGCAATGGTGATGGCATCCGATGCTTCCGGCTCGTCCGTGCGGAAGCAGCGCAATCAGACAGGACATACACGGGTTTCGGGCTGGGTAACCGGCCCAATACCGCCGGCTGGGGAATCGAGTCACCCGCCGCGCATTCAGGAGGATACGTCGCGATGAACATTGTCACACCAGCCGCGCTCCGATCCGCGCATGCGGCCACGGGAACCCGGCCAACACGGGAACAGGCGGAGGTCGCCATTCGCACGCTGTTGCGCTGGGCCGGCGACGATCCGGACCGGGAAGGACTGCGCGATACGCCATCGCGCGTCGCACGGGCTTACCGTGAGTTTTTCGTTGGCTACGACACTGACCCGGCGGCGGTTCTCGAACGTACGTTCGAAGAAACCGAAGGATATGACGAAATCGTTCTCCTGCGGGATATCCGGCTGGAAAGCACATGCGAACATCACATGGCACCGATCATCGGCCGTGTACATGTCGCCTATCTGCCGCATCGCCGCGTAGTCGGGATCAGCAAACTCGCCCGGGTGGTGGATGCCTATGCCAAGCGCCTGCAAATTCAGGAAAAGCTGACCGCGCAAATCGCCAACACGATCCAGGACGTGCTGGAACCCCGAGGCGTGGCGGTTATGATAGACGCGGCGCACCAGTGCATGACGACGCGCGGTGTCCACAAACACGGCGTGACCATGGTGACCACCCGGATGCTTGGCGCCTTCCGCGACGACCCGGAAACGCGAAGGGAACTCATGGCAATGATCGGCAATCGGGGATCTTCGGCGGCGGCCGGGTAACACCGGTCACCACCCGGACTGCACGCACGCGGATGCCCGGGCAAAGCCCAACGATGATCGCGCCGGGCCGTCGATCGGTGGGCGCGGTCCAAGCGCCGCTGTGGCGGGGTGTTGAGCACCCCCGGACGGTGAAGATGTAAAACTGGACGGCTGGCGGCGGTTCCTGTCCCTCTTTTAACCCCGCCGGCCGCGCGCCCGCGCTGTAATAGGCAGCCGGCATGTAGCGCTATTTCAACACCTTATCCGAATATCGCCCCCGAATCGGGAGCCAACGCCAATCACCGATCGCGATTTGCAAGGCGATCGGAGTCAACCATACTGCCGGCATATGCGCTTATGGCGGCGTTGGGTTCCGACGGCGCCTCCGTCTTCCAGCAAAGTCCCGCCAGGACGGCGGAGGCTCGCTGCGGTCGTCTGCCGGCTTATTGGTTTCACCATCAAGGGGATCGCATAGACGATGTCAGGTTGCGTTGTTTTGTTCCACGATCTAATCGCCGTCCCGGCCGTCCACGCCGTTGTCGCTTACCGTATCAGCCGATGACGGCGACGCACGGGCGGCAGTCCAAGCCGGCGCTGGCTCCTCGACAGGCTGCCGGGGCGATCGAGGATTACGCCATCATTGGCGACTGCTACACTGCGGCGCTGATCGGCCGGGACGGGTCGCTGGACTGGCTGTGCTGGCCGCGTTTCGACAGCCCCGCCTGTTTCGCCGCGCTGCTGGGATCACCGGACAACGGGCGTTGGAAGATCGCTCCGAACGGGACTCCGGTTCGGGTGACGCGGCGCTACTGGCCGGATACGCTGATCCTGGAAACGCTGTTCGAAACCGAAACCGGGGCGGCCGCACTGATCGACTTCATGGCGGTGGAAAAGAGTTCCATCGTACGGATCGTCGAAGGGCGCAGCGGATCGGTGGAAATGACGTTCGAACTGGCGCTGCGGTTCGAGTACGGCTCCGCCGTGCCGTGGGTGACAAGGCTGAACCATGGCAGCGGCATCCTGGCGATCGCCGGACCGGATCAGGTCGTGCTGAAAAGCGATGTCAGGCTGCATGGTCGCGCCATGACCACGGTAGCGGCGTTTACCGCCAAAGCCGGCCAGCGGACCCGGTTCGTGCTGACCCATGCAGCGTCGTACCTGCCGGTACCGGTATCGCCGGACGCGGATGCGGCGCTGGCGGAAACCGAAGCCATGTGGTCCGGCTGGTCGGCGCGCGGCACGTATCGCGGAACCTATCGCGATGACGTGCAACGGTCTTTGCTGACCCTGAAGGCACTGAGTTACTACCCGACCGGCGGGATCGTGGCGGCGCCCACGACATCGCTGCCGGAGCAGGCTGGCGGCAGCCGCAACTGGGATTACCGCTATTGCTGGCTGCGGGATGCCACGTTCACGCTGATTGCATTGATGCACGCGGGGTACCGGGAGGAGGCGCAGGCCTGGGGCACCTGGCTGCGGCGCAGCGTGGGGGGAACGCCGGGGCAGTTGCAAACGCTGTATGGACTCGCGGGGGAGCGGTGGATCCAGGAGTGGGAAGTACCGTGGCTGGCCGGCTATCAGGGTGCGAGCCCGGTGCGGGTGGGCAACGCCGCCAGCGGACAGTTGCAACTGGATGTGTTCGGCGAACTGATCGACGCGCTGTACCAGGAGTCCGCCATGGGGCTGGTGCAGCCCCGCGCCAGTTGGGACCTGCAACGCGCCCTGGTCGGTCATCTGGAGAAAGTCTGGGAACAGCCGGACGAAAGCATCTGGGAGGTACGCGGCGGCGCCCGCCATTTCACCTTTTCCAAAATGATGGTCTGGGTGGCATTGGACCGTGCGGTGAGGGGAGCTGAGGAGTTTGGTCTCCCGGCGCCGCTGGAGCGGTGGAAGGCGCTGCGGACGCGGGTGCATGAAACGGTGTGCCGTGAGGGCTACAGCGAAAAGCGCGGCAGCTTCGTGCAGTCTTTCGGCGGCGATACGCTGGATGCCAGTCTGCTGCTGCTACCGCTAGTCGGATTTCTGCCGCCGGAGGACCCGCGGATCGTCGGCACGGTGGATGCGATCGGACGCGATTTGATGATCGATGGGCTCGTTCGGCGCTACCATACGCACGAGACCGTCGACGGGCTTTCGGGCGACGAGGGCGTGTTCCTGGCCTGCAGCTTCTGGTACGTCGATAATCTCGTGCTGCAAAACCGCCTCCAGGAGGCCCGGGACATGTTCGAGCGGCTGCTGGCGTTGGCGAACGATGTGGGATTGCTGGCCGAGGAGTACGATCCGGCCGGAAAGCGTCAGTTGGGCAATTTCCCGCAGGCTTTCTCCCATTTGGCGCTGATCAATACCGCGCTGAACCTGGACACCCATGCCGGACCGGCGGAACGAAGACGCGGCGAGGCGGACTAGCGGCGGAAAATCCGTCAGACGCCAGCCATTCGTTTGCCGCGCGGCGGGCCGCTTCACCCGACCGCTGGGATACGTCTGCCGGGATTTGTCCACTAGCCTTCCTGATATCCAGGACCACATAAGACCGGGGCTTTCCGTCCCGCCCGGAGTGTGGCACACCGGGAACATCAGCGGAACACACAAGGGCATCACCGATCCATGGCCGGCAACATCCTCGTGCGCGGCGCGCGGGAACATAATCTGAAGAACATCGATGTCGTGATTCCGCGCGACACGCTGACCGTGATCACGGGACTGTCAGGGTCGGGGAAATCCTCGCTGGCGTTCGATACGATCTACGCCGAGGGCCAGCGCCGGTACGTCGAGTCCCTGTCCGCCTACGCCCGGCAGTTCCTGGAACTGATGGGAAAGCCCGATGTCGATAGTATCGAAGGACTGTCGCCGGCCATTTCGATCGAACAGAAGACGACGTCGAAGAACCCCCGCTCCACCGTCGGCACGGTGACCGAAATCGCCGACTACATGCGCCTGCTGTGGGCCCGGGTCGGCGTGCCGTATTCCCCGGCGACCGGGCTGCCGATCGAAGCGCAGACCGTGTCCCAAATGGTGGACCGCGTGATGGCGATGCCAGAGGGCACACGCCTGCTGCTGCTGGCGCCCGTGGTGCGCGACCGCAAGGGCGAATACCGCAAGGAACTGGCGGAACTGCAACGGCGCGGCTTCACCCGGGTCAAAGTGGACGGCACGCTGTATGAAATCGCCGATGTCCCGGCCCTGAACCGCAAGACCAAGCATGAGATCGAGGCGGTGGTGGACCGTCTGGTGGTGCGCGACGGCATCGCCTCCCGGCTGGCGGATAGTTTCGAAACAGCGTTGAGCATGTCGGACGGCGTGGTGTACGCCGAGAACGCCGATGGCGGGGAACAGACTGTATTCTCCTCCAAGTTCGCCTGTCCGGTCAGTGGATTTTCGATCGAGGAAATCGAACCCCGGCTGTTCAGCTTCAATTCGCCGCATGGCGCCTGTCCGGCCTGCGACGGGTTGGGCGTCGAAAGCTTTTTCGATCCCGAACTGGTGGTGCCGGACGATCGCGCGGGCCTGGCGGACGGGGCGATCGTGCCGTGGACCGGCGCGCAATCGCCATACTACGACCAGACCTTGCAAAGCCTCGCCCGGCACTTCAAGCAAACAACGAAAACGCCCTGGAACGAACTGCCGGAAGACGTGCGCCACGCGATCCTGTTCGGCACCGAGGAGCCAATCGCGTTCACCTACAAAGATGGCGTGCGCAGCTACACAGTAACAAAACCGTTCGAAGGCGTGCTGAAGAACCTGCAACGGCGCTGGCAGGAAACCGACAGCGTCTGGGTGCGCGAGGAAATGGCTCGGTATCAAGCCGAGAAACCCTGCGCGGTCTGCAACGGCGCCAGGTTGAAGCCCGAGGCCCTGTCCGTCCGGGTGGCTGGCAAAAATATCGCCGAGGCGTCGGAGTTTTCGATCCGCAATGCGCTGGAATGGTTTGCCGGGGTGCTGCCGCAACTGACGCCGCAACGGCAGGAAATCGCCGGGCGGATACTGCGGGAAATCGTGGACAGGCTGCGGTTTCTGGTCGATGTCGGGCTGGATTATCTGACGCTGGCGCGCGGATCGGCGACGCTGTCGGGCGGTGAATCGCAACGCATCCGGCTGGCGAGTCAGATCGGCTCCGGACTGACCGGCGTGCTGTATGTGCTGGATGAGCCGTCGATCGGGCTGCACCAGCGCGATAACGAACGGCTGCTGGGAACGCTTCGGCGCCTGCGGGATCTAGGAAATACCGTTCTTGTCGTGGAACATGACGAGGATGCGATCAGGGCTGCTGACCATCTGATCGATATGGGTCCGGCCGCCGGGGTGAATGGCGGGCATGTGATCGCCGAGGGCACTCCGGCGGAGGTCGCGGCAAATCCGAAGTCCCTGACCGGAGATTACCTGTCGGGACGGCGGATGATTCCGGCGCCGCCGCTGCGCCGGCCGATGCAGAAGGACCGGGTGCTGCGGGTGGTCGGCGCGCGCGGCAACAATCTCAAGAACCTGACGGCGGAATTCCCGCTGGGGACGTTTACCTGCGTTACCGGCGTGTCGGGCGGCGGCAAGTCCACACTGGTGATCGACACGCTGTATAAAGCGGCGGCGCGTCGCCTGATGGGCGCGGGCACGGTGCCGACGGCGCATGACCGGATCGAGGGCCTGGACCAGATCGACAAGATCATAGACATCGACCAGTCGCCGATCGGCCGGACTCCGCGATCAAATCCGGCGACCTACACCGATCTTTTCGCCCCGATCCGCGACTGGTTCGCGGAACTGCCGGAAGCGCGGGCGCGCGGCTACAAGCCGGGACGTTTCAGTTTCAACGTCAAGGGCGGGCGGTGCGAGGCGTGCCAGGGCGACGGGCTGCTGAAAATCGAAATGCACTTCCTGCCCGATGTGTATGTGACGTGCGATACCTGCAAGGGAAAACGATACAATCG
>JAJZEV010000178.1:0-20412 GCA_021805665.1 Pseudomonadota bacterium | reverse complement strand
AAAAAGCTGCGGAAGCGAGCCTGAAAGGGCCGCGGCGGCGCGATACCGGGGTTAATACCCCGGCAACTCGTTCACGCACTGGACCCGCCAGCCATCCGGCGTGCGTTGCAGGCGCGTAAGCGACAGATTCTGGATCGAAATGTGCAGCGCGTTATCCGGACCGATCGCCAAGGCATGGGCGATGGCGCCGCGAATGGCACCGCCATGGCTGACGATCACCACATCCCGGCCCGCGCGGGTTTCGGCCAGCCGCTCCATCGCCATGCCGACGCGGGCGATGACCTCGGCCATGCTTTCGCCGTTCGGTGGCTTCTCGTTACCGGCCAGCGGCCAGAAGGCGTGGGCCGGATAGGCCAGCTTCGCCGGCAGTTCATGGTGCGGCAATCCCTGCCAATCGCCCAGGGACTGTTCGATCAGGCCAGGCTCGACCCCAAGATCGGTGCGCGGGTAGCCTTGGGCGAAAATGCTCTCCGCCGTACGGCGGGTGCGCGACAGCGGGGTGACCAGCCACTCCGCCTGTTTGGGCAACCGAGCGGCGAGGGCGCGGTACATGGGGGCTTGTTCGAGCAGGGTTGTTTCGCACAGCGGCACGTCCATCACGCCGTACAGCACCGCACGGGCATCCTCCGCCACCAGGGCGTGGCGGATCAGCCAGAAGGAAGTCTCCATCATTCACCAATACTTATCAGGGCGCCGCTGTCGCGGGCCGCGTGGAACTGCCGCGTAAACAGCAACGCGGCACCAGCCAGCCATAGCATGTTCAAGGCAAAAGCCGCAGCCAGATGATCCCAACGGATCGTGCCTTGCAGCAGCACCGCGCGCATACCCTCGAACACATGGGTCGCCGGCAGGGCGTAGGCGACCGGGCGGATGAAGGATGGCAGGATGGAAACCGGATAAAATACGGCGGAGAATGGCGCGAGGCCGAACAGAAACGCCCAAGCCAGGGGTTCGGCACCCGCGCCGTGCCGCAGCACCAGCGAAACGACACCCAGCGCCACCGCCCAGCCCATGATCATCAGGTTGACGAAGAACAGGATCAGCACCGGCCCGACCGCGAACAGGTTGAACGCATAGAACGCCCAAGCCAACAGCATCGCGGGCAGCACGCCCAGCATCATGCGGATGACCGACATGCCGATCAGCGCGAGAACCATTTCGAACGGTCGCAGCGGGCTGACGAAGATATGGCCCAGGTTGCGCGACCACATTTCCTCCAGGAAAGAGATCGACATGCCCATCTGGCTGCGCAGCGTCACCTCCCACAGCAGCACGCCGCCCAGCAGCGTGGCGCCAGCCATAACCGCCGGATTGCCCATGCGGGCTTGCAGGAAGCTGGAGGTAAAGCCCCAGATGCACATGTTCAGCACCGGCCAGTAGGCAAGCTCCAGCAGGCGCGGCCAGGACCGGCGATACAGCGCCAGGTGACGGTACATCAGGCCCCAGATACGGCGGAACATCGCTGTCATGGGTATATCCCCCAGCCGGTGCGGGTCATGCCGGCATCGCCTGCCGGCGATCGCGGGCGATATCCAGGAACACGTCCTCCAGGTCCTTGCGGCCGTAACGCAGCAGCAGATCGTCCGGGCTGCCCTGGTCCACGACCTGCCCTTTCTTCAGCATCACGACGCGGGAGCACAGGCGTTCCACCTCTGCCATGTTGTGGCTCGCCAGCAGGATCGTGCAGCCGCTTTCCGCACGGTACTGCTCCAGCCAGGTGCGGACCAGGTCGCCGGTGTCGGGGTCCAGGCTGGCGGTGGGTTCATCCAGCAGCAGCACCTCCGGCCGGTTGATCAGCGCCTTGGCCAGGGCGACGCGGGTTTTCTGGCCGGCGGACAGCTGGCCGGCCGGGCGGTCGAGTATTTCGCCAAGGTCCAGTTCGCGCGCCAGTTCGGCGATGCGCCGGTTCATCCCCTTCACGTTATAGAGATGGCCATAGACCTCCATATTCTCCCGCACTGTCAGCCGCGACGGCAGGGCGACATAGGGGGAGGAGAAATTCATCCGAGCCAGTGCGGCGAAGCGGTTCTTGGCCATGTCGTGGCCGAGGACGGAAATGCGACCGGACGTGGGGATCAGCAGGCCCAGCATCATGGCGATCGTCGTGGTTTTCCCGGCCCCATTGCCGCCCAGCAAGCCAAGTGTCGCACCCGGGGGGACGATGAAGCCGATGGCGTTGACGGCATGCACGCCGCCGTATCGCTTCGACAGGTTCTCGACTTCGATCGCGTTCATGGGGTTCGGATACGGCGATTGGCGCCATCCGCCAAGAGACGATTGGATTCAGCAGCCCGGCCGCACTAAGTTGCACCGCGATGATAGAGTTCACCGCCGCACCCGCGACCCTGCCGCCCGGAGACCGTATCTACGCCATCGGGGATATTCATGGCTGTCTGGATCGCCTTGTGGCGCTGCACGAGACGATCGCCGAGGATATCGCCGATCGCCCGGCCGAACGCACATTTCTGGTGCATCTGGGCGATTATGTGGATCGCGGCGCGGACAGTGCCCAGGTGGTCGATTGGCTGATCAATCAGCCGCCGGTGCCGGCCGACGAAATCGTCAATCTGATGGGCAATCATGAGCATATGATGCTGTCCGCGGTCGTTGGCATCGACAAAGAGGCATCCGGCCAGTGGCTGACCAATGGCGGCGCGGACTCGCTGCTGAGCTGGGGGATTTCGCGCACCGTTCCACCGGCCGAGTGGGCCGCGCGCATTCCCCGTCCGCATCTGTTTTTCCTCCGCGACCTGAAGATCAGCCGAGTTATCGGCCCGTATCTGTTCGTTCACGCGGGTATCCGGCCGGGCGTACCGCTGGCGCAGCAAAGCCGGCAGGACATGCTTTGGATACGGGAGCCTTTCCTGTCGTCCAAGGCCGATCACGGCGCGGTCGTGGTGCATGGTCATACGCCCAAGCGGGAACCGGTCGTGCTGCCCAACCGCATCGCCATCGATACCGGGGCGGTATTGGGCGGGTCGCTGACCTGCGTCGTACTGGAAGAGGACAAGCTGGGATTTTTACAGGCTTGAAGAGCCCGTCCGGGGGCCGGGGACACGATCTCTCTTGCTTGTTTGCGCGACGGCACGCGAAGATGGGTTGCACCTTCGCGACAGCCTTGTTACGGCGGGTTGAATGAATCAGATAACGCCCGGCCCAGCGCCTCGCCCGGACGAGCCTCATGCGGACCTGGCCGCTTCTGTCCGGCGTCTGGCCCATACCAATGTGCTGGTAATCGGCGACGTTATGCTCGACCGGTACACTTATGGCGAAGTGACGCGTATCAGCCAGGAAGCGCCGGTGCCGATCCTGGCCATCGAGCGGGAAGTCGCGCTGCCCGGCGGTGCCGGCAATGTGGTGCGTAACCTGACGGCACTCGGGGCGGCGACGGCATTCATTTCGGTGGTCGGCGACGATCAGGCCGGGTCAGACCTGACGGGTCTGGTGGGCGGCCAGCCGAACGTGGAGCCCTGGCTGCTGGTGCAGGGCGGCCGCACCACGACATTGAAAACACGCCTGATCGCCGCGGGCCAGCAATTGCTGCGCGCGGATCGGGAGCAGACGGACCCGATCCATCCTAAGCTGGCCGACCGGCTGATCCGGATCGCGGTGGACGCGATGGCGGCGACCAGCGTCACCGTGCTGTCGGACTACGGCAAGGGCGTGCTGTCCGCCGATGTTCCCGCGCGGCTGGTGGAAGCCGCGAAAAAGACCGGCCGCAAACTGATCGTCGATCCCCGTGGCAGCGATTTCGGCCGGTATGCCGGCGCGGATGTGGTGATGCCAAACCGGCAGGAACTGTCGGCGGCCGCGCGCATGCCGGTGGAGACCGAGGCCCAGATCGTCGCGGCCGCATCCTGGCTGCTTCGGCAGCACGGTTTTGGCGCCGTGGTCGTCACCCGGGGCAACGACGGGATGACCTTGGTCGATGCCAACGGGTCGCAGCATTTCCCGGCCGAGGCGGCGGACGTGTTCGATACCTCCGGCGCGGGCGACACCGCGCTGGCGGCCCTCGGCGCGGCACTGGCGGCGCAACTGGATCTGTCCGTCGCGGTGCGGCTGGCGAATCTGGCGGCCGGAATCTCGGTCGGCAAGGTCGGTGCATCGGTGGTGCGGGAGGCCGATTTTCTCGCCGCGCTGACACCGCAGCACAGCGCGCTGCGCAAAATCGTCACCCGCGAGGAGGCGGTGGAACAAGCCGAACGCTGGCGCCATCGCGGCTGGCGGGTGGGGTTCACCAACGGTTACTTCGACCTGCTGCACCAAGGCCACATCCAACTGCTTGAACAGGCCAGGGCGTCCTGCGACCGGCTGATCGTGGGCTTGAACTCCGACAACAGCGTCCATCGCCAGAAGGGCTTGCCGCATCCGGTGCAGCCCGAGGCCGCCAGGGCCGCCGTGCTGGCCAGCTTCGCCTGCGTCGATCAGGTGTGCCTGTTCGAGGAGAACACGCCCGAGGCGCTGATCGAGGCGCTGCGGCCGGATGTGCTGATCAAGGGCGCCAATCACGCCGCCGAGCACGTGGTGGGCGGCGATCTGGTGCGCGGCTGGGGTGGGCGCGTGATGCAGATCGATCTGCCGGGGGATCAGCTGCCCAATCCCGGGGTTGCCGCCGTATCGGGTTAAAGCCTCCGGAAGGATAACCCATTCCAAGGACGCGCCCCGGTGGAGGCCGTCATGGCCGCGGTCCCGGCATTTCAAGCCACATGAAAAAAGTCAATTCACGTTAACCGGTTGTTTACCTCGACCTGCCATGAAGGTCGTATGGAGATTGCTTCACCCCTGCATGGCCTTGCACGCGGCCTGACCATCGCGGCCACCGCAACAGGCGGATTGATAGCGGCACTGACCGCCGGACAAGACTTGGGCCCGGTCGCGGCCGTCTTCCCGCCGTGGTGGGATGGCGCGCACGCCATCGCCGCCGCCGCAACAGGCGGACCCGTGCTCCGGATGGGCCTTCGCGACTTTGTCGTTCTGGTAGCCCCCGAAGAACCGAACGGACGGCAGCGTCTGCGGCACGCCGGGGCATGGCTGCTGATCGATCCAAGCAGTCTGGCAGGCTGCACAATCGTAACCGGAGTGAATTCGAATGGCGCTCAATAACACTCAACCCGATGAACTGCAGCGGCTTCGCGGCCAGGTGGACCAAATGCTGACAGCGGCACTTTGGCTGCATGTCCCACTGATCGCGGCGGTTGCATGGAGCCTGGGAAACCCGGCATGGGGCCTGGGCGCCGCCGCGGCCGCCGTCGCCGGGGCGGCCACATTGGCGCGCCTTTCCTGGCCCGCGGAAACCGCGCGCCGGGTGATGATCGGCATCGCGGCGGTGGTGATGGTGTCCCTGCTGCTGGCCGCCAGCAGCGGGGGCGCCTGGCAAACCGATATTCATATGTACTACTTTGCCTTACTTGCGGTTCTGGCGGCTTGGTGCGACCGCAACGTCATCCTGGCGGCGACGCTTGTCACCGCGGTTCACCATCTCGCCCTCAGCTTTATCGCCCCAAGTCTTGTGTTCTCCGGCGGCAGCGATCTCGGCCGCGTCTTTCTCCATGCCGGTATTCTGGTGATCGAAGCCGCCAGCCTGTTCTGGATGACCGGCTATCTGGCGAACCTGATCGCCGCGAACGCGGTCAGCCTGCGCGAAGCCGATGCCGCCCGGCTTCGGATCGAAGCCGCCGTGGCGGGTCAGGAGGCCGCCCTCAAGCAGGCGACCGAAATCCGCCAGCGCACCATGCTGGATCTGTCGGCTCGGTTTGAATCCAGCGTCGGGGACATCGTGGACGGCGTTGCCGCGGCGGCTACCGAACTGCAGGCCACCTCCCGGGCGATGGCAACGACGGCCGAGGATACCACCCGGCAGTCGAAGACCGTGACCGGTGCGTCGTATGAGGCCACCCGCAACGTGCAGACCGTCAGCGCCGCGACCGAGGAACTGACCGCGTCCATCGCGCAGATCAGCCAGCAAATCGGCCGGGCCAGCAGCATGGTCAGGGACAGTGTCAGGCAGGCCAACCTGTCGAACGACCAGGTCAAAAGCCTGACCGAGGCGGCGGACAAAATCGGCGACGTCGTGCGGATCATCAGCGATATCGCCGGGCAGACGAACCTGCTGGCACTGAACGCCACGATCGAGGCGGCACGCGCGGGCGATGCCGGCAAGGGCTTCGCGGTGGTGGCATCGGAGGTCAAGGCCCTGGCCACCCAGACCGCCAAGGCAACCGAAGAAATCGCGGCCCAGATCAAAGCAATTCAGGATGCCACCCAATCGTCCGCCATGTTGATCCAGGGCATCGCCGACACCGTCGGTCAGGTTGAGGAGACAACTTCGGCCATCGCCGCCGCCATCGAACAACAGGGTTCGGCCACCCGCGAAATTGCCCGCGGCGTGCTGCAAACCGCGGAAGGCACGCGGGAGATTTCCAGCAGTATCGCCGGCGTCACCGATGCCGCGCAGCAGACCGGTGCCGCCGCGGCCGATGTGTTGGCGGCGGCTGGCGAGTTGTCGCGCAATGGCGAGACCCTGAAAGCGCAGGTCGGTGTTTTCCTACGCGAAGTGCGCGCCGCCTAGGCCCACGCGGTATGCGCGCTCGGACGCCAGCCTACCGGTCAGCCGGATGCCAGCGCCTTCGCGTATGCCGAAACAGCCGCGGCAAAGCCCAGTTCCAGGGCATCGGCCGTCAGTTCGTGGCCGATCGACGCTTCGGACAGGAATGGCACCGCACGCATCAAAGGCGGGATGTTATGCAGATTCAGGTCGTGCCCGGCATTGACCGCAAGCCCCGCGTCCTTCGCCCGCGCAGCGGTGGCCGCGATCTTGTCCAGGACCGCGGCGTGACGGCCAGCCCGGAATTCAGCGGCATAGGTGCCGGTGTAGATTTCCACCCCGTCGGCGCCCGATTGCACGACCCGGTCGATAACATCGGGATCGGGGTCGATAAACAGTATCACGCGGCAGGCCGGGGCCTTCATCGCCGCGATCGCCGGAACCGCGAGCGCTGCCTGTGCGCTATCCAGGTGCCAGCCTTCCTCGGAGGTGAAAGCCTCGGGCGCATCGGGCACCAGGGTCACCTGTTCCGGCCGGTTGTCGCGGACGATCCGCAGCAACCGCTCGTCCGGAAACCCTTCGATATTGAATTCGCACGCGGGCCGGTGCGGACGCATCAACGCCGCCAGCATCGGCACGTCCGTCGCCCGGATATGACGCTCATCCGGGCGCGGATGCACAGTCAGACCCCGGGCGCCTGCCGTGAGTGCCAACCGGGCGAAATGGGCGAGGTCGGGGACACCCGTGCGGCGGGAGTTCCGCAGCAGGGCGATCTTGTTCAAATTCACGCTGAGTCTGGCCATGCCGGAGACTAATCCCCGGCGACCGAGGACTCAACCGGCGATCACGCCACCTGCCGCAGGCACGACCGGGCGACCCGGGACACCGCGCGCACCCCAACGACCTGACGCAGATTGCCCTCGACCAGGTGAACAACCTCGGCCGGCATGGCTTCCATCGCGATTTCCACATGGATCGTATCGCCGGAGCGGTGCGACCACATCCGATCCGGCACCAGATCGCGCTTGGCATAGGGTTGCAGCAGCCGCGGCAGAAGACCGGGCGAAACATCGGCATCGAGCAGAAAACGGACGAAAACCGTCTGCGGGCATTCAGGATTCATATCGGCGGACATGGACGAAATCTCCAGGCAACAGGTCGAAAAAGCGGGACAACCCCCGGCTGCTAGGCAGCCGGGCCGCTAATTCGAATGCTTGGGATTCCGATGCGCATGGACAGTCTATACCACTAATGTGCAGGCCAGTCGAGTTCCGGAAGGCGGAGCAGCGGCACCTGGCGCATAGAAAGTGTGCGATATTGCAGCGTCAGCGGTACATCGACGGCTGGCGGCTGATCGGGGTCGCCTGCGCCGGCCATCAGCAACAATACGGCCTTAGCCGCTGTCGCTGCCGATTTTGTCAGGATTCCGGCCTCTGCCAGCTTGTCCAGCGTCGCGGCGTAACCGACCAGACGGCCATTGCCGCTGCCCATCGGCTGAAGTTGATCGTCCAAAGCCAGCGTTGCGGAGGCGGTCAGCCCAAGCGGACCCCACCCCATTGTGAAATGAGAGATCGCAAACGACCCGCCGCCGTCGCGCCAGGCCCGAGCCCAAGCGGTCGGGTCGCGAGTCATCGGCATTGGCCCGTTCACCGACCCGCCCAGCGTCACCGAGGAGATATTCGGACCCAGCGGCCATTTCACCAGTGCCGGCAGCGCGATGGCCTCGGCACTCGCCGAAAATGCGACGGCGGAACCGGGCTGGCTGGCTTCAATCAAGCTTGGCGCATCGATGGACGCGTTCAACAAGCCCAGAGTCGTGTGCCAGTCGCCACTCGCCGGATCGATCCGCAGGTTCCGAACATTCAGCTCGATGCGACGGCGGCCAACGGACAACAGCGGGACCGAAACAGTATTCTCCTCGCTGGTCACGATCATATCGGGCGCCCCGCCCGCGCGAACATGGGCCGGACCGGTCAGCGATATCCGAAGCGACGCCGGGTCCAGCAACGGCACCGACAGATCGACCGCCGCGGCTGCGATCTGCACATCCCACGGGATAGCACCGCCGACATGCCGAAGGGTCAGATTTGGCACGGAAACCCGGGCAGCCCCCGGCCAGCCGCCGATCGACAGGACACCCGAATGGACATCCCAGCCCTCTGCCACCCGTCCCGCGAGCCAGTGGTGGTACCCAGCCTTCAGACGCCCGGCAGCAACCCGCCAGTAGGCGACATCGCCGGCCAGCAGGCTGAAAAGCATAGCAGCGGCGGTAATCCAGTGGGTGCGGCGCATCACGATTCTAAAACGACAAGCGCGGGCGTTTACACCAAACCGAACCGGGTGGCGAATCATCGAAATTCAGACAATCGGCCCCGTGACACACAACCGCAAGGCGAGTGTATGAATTTCGTCCCCGGGCGGGCAACCTGCCCAAACACCGCGAATTCCACTATATATTGTTATATATATCAATGAATTATAAAAAACCCCTCAGACCTTCTGGCAACACCACCTCGGAACTCTGCACAGAGTTTTCCACAGGGTTATCCCGGTTGCCGGCACCCATCTGGAGTCAAGCGCTTATCGGACAGTCCCGATGCGCCGGGGCGGTTTCATGGTGCCCGGTCGATCGCCGTCAGCCCCTGTTCCAGCGCCTGCATCAGGGCCTTTCGTTCGGTGTGCACGGGAATCGGCGCCCCGATCACGATCCGGATGGTGCCCGGCAGCTTACGAAAAGACCGGCGCCCCCAAAAGCTGCCGGAATTGGTGGAAACCGGAATCACCGGCAGGCCGCTACGCGACGCCATCGCCGCGATACCCGGCTGCATGACCAGTTTGCTGCCCGGTTCGCTGCGCGTGCCTTCGGGGAAAATCACCACCTGACGGCCTTCGCGCACCGCCCTGTCGGTTTCCCGCAGCAGAGTACGGATCGCGGCGGCGCCCGCATCGCGATCCACCGCGATCATGCCGGAAGCAGGGATCAGGGCGCCGAACAACGGAATCCGCAGCAGCTCTTTCTTGAAGACATAACAACCGCGCGGCACCAGGGTCAGCCAGATGAAGGTGTCGAACGCCGACTGGTGGCGGGACGCGATCAGCGCGGCGCCGGGCGCGATATGCTCCAGCCCGGTGACCTCGACCTTAATGCCGCAGATAACCCGAACCGCCAGCCTCAAGGCACGCGCCCACAGCATCGCGATGGCCAGGACGTGATCCGGGGAGGTCAGCCGGGCCACCGACGCGACCAGGGTCGCGATCAGGGTGATGCCGAAAAAGGCTGCATTGAACAACGCGGAACGCACAAAGATCATCCACCGGTACTCGCTGGCACAGCCGCGGCAGACGCTGGCTCCCGGTGCGGGAACCATGCGGACAGGCCGGACACTGTTAACAGATACTTGGAATACTCCTCGGCCTCCAGCCGCAGGCCGACACCTTTTTCGACACCGGCCTGGCCGTCGGCCAGCCCAACCGGCAACGGAAAGAACGCCGTCCCCGGCAGGGCCTGGCGCAATTCGGCCAGGGCGCGCGGCATATGAAACGCCGCGGTCACCACGATCAGCGATCCGATCCGGTGCTGTTCGGCCCACACCGCTGTTTCCACCCCATTGCCGCGGGTGGAGGCGGCGTAGCGGCCCAGCGTGATCCGGGACGCCAGCGGCGCGGTATCGACGCCGGCCAGCCGCCCGAGGGTCGCAAGGTCCGTGCCGCCGCCGATGCCGCTGAGCAGCAGGTATCTGGCCTGACCGGCGGCCAGCAGGCGAAGCGCCAGTTCAACCCGCCCTGCCCCGCCGGTCAGCGCGACGATGCCGTCGGTATGCGGCGGCGGCGCGTCGGGCAGCCGCCGCACGGCGTGAACGAACCAGATGAATCCGCCACCCCAGGCCACCGCCGCGGCCAGAAACACGGTGCCGGCCAGCCGCAACGCCTGCCGCGGCCTCATGGCAGCCGGCGCAGCCAGCGGCGCACGGCCGCATGCGCGGTTGCGAACCCGATCGCCCCCGATCCTAGCGGCAGGCAGGGCAAAGCCAGCCACAACGGCACCGGCAATGCGCCCAGCGTGTCAATCAGCGAGCCCCCGGCATGACCCGCATCCCCGGCGAACGGCGCGGCCAGCCGAGCCAGGGTCAGCAGCACCGGCAAGGCGGCGAACGTCCCGAAGCCTGCCCCGGCGGCAGCCAGAACGGTTGCCCGCGCGGCGAAGCGCCCGGCGATATAGGCATCGGTGGCGCCCAGCCCATGCACGATCTCGATCGCCTCCCGCCGGGTCGAAAGCCCTGCCCTGGTGGCTACCGCGATCACCGCCGCCGCAACCAAGGCGACCAGCAGCAACGCCATGGCGGCACAGGCCTGCAGGCTGCGGGCCAGCACCGCCAAACGACGGATCCAGACGCCGTGATCCTCCACCAACGTGTCCGGCGCGGCTTCGCTCAGGCGCTGGGACAGCGATGCCAGATCGGTGGCGGAATCGGTCAGACGCACCGCGATTACCGCAGGGACCGGAATGGCCAGGCGATCCGATGCGGCACCCAGCCAGGGTCGCAGCAGGTCGGCAAGTTCCTGGTCGGACAGCGCCCTGGCCGAGGCAACGCCGGGGGTTCCGGTCAGCAGTACCAGAACCGCCGCCAGCCGTGTCTGACCCGCACCCCCGTGGACGCCTGCGGCCGGTTCACCGGCACGCGGCACCTGGACCGTCAGCGACGACCCCGCCCCTTGCTGCCAGTGGCGCGACAACGCCGCGGACCCGAACCAGCCGGCGAGCGCCAACGTGGCCAGGAATGTCATGGCCGCCACCAGCAGCGGCAGCATCCGGTCCGACATGGCCCGGCGCAGTCCCAGGTCGTCGAACCCGGCTGGACGCAAGGAAATCACAGCCCGAACCCGTCGTCTTCGACCAGCCGCCCGCCCTGGATGTGCAGCGCGGCCGCCGGGTGCCTGGCCACCAGGGTTTCGTTATGCGTGGCCACGATCACCGTGGTGCCAATCCGGTTCATCTCCTTGAACAGCACCATCAGCCGCTCCGCCTGGGCATCGTCCAGATTGCCTGTCGGTTCATCGGCCAGAAGCAGCGCCGGGCGGGCGATCACAGCCCTGGCGATGGCCACGCGCTGCTGCTCACCCCCCGATAGTTCGGCGGGGCGCGCATCCGTATGACGCGACAGCCCGACCCAGCGCAGCAGTTCGCCCACATCCGCCCTGATTTGTCCCTCTGGCCGGCCAGCGAGGCGCAGCGGCAGCGCCACATTGTCGAAGGCCGACAGGTGCGCCAGCAGCCTGAAATCCTGAAATACCACACCGATCCGCCGCCGCAGCGGCGGCAGGCCGCGCCGCGGTGCCGCCGTCACGTCGGTGCCCAGAAGCGTCAGACGCCCGCGGGTTGGCCGGACATCGAGGTACAGCAGCCGAAGCAGGCTGGTCTTGCCGGCCCCGGACGGACCCAGCAGCCAACGGAACGCACCCGGCTCCAAACGGAAAGTGATATCATGCAGAACCTCCGGCCCCGCCTGCGCTGTCGCTCGGACGCCGGTTCTCTCATAGCGCAACCCGACCGCTTCGAATCGTAGCATGGAAGCTGTTTACCGATTGTCGCGGGCGGTGTCATCGCGCCTGACGCCACCCGGCCGCCGAACCCGGACAATGACGTTCGCAGCGGCGGCGATCGTTGTGGTCAGCCTGTCGCCGATGTGTTGGGATAAGCCGGCTTCGCCGCCGGATGACAGTAACGGCGGGTCCGATGACGGCCTGTGTCAAACCATGATGGATTACGATGCGAATTGTTTGTCCCAAATGTGCCGCCGCCTACGAAGTGCCCGCCGACCGGCTGAAGCAGCGGCGAACGGTACGGTGTGCGCGCTGCGACGAACAATGGGCAGCGGTAAAGGACATAGAACACACACCGGCTCCGGCGGACGCCCCCCCCGCGAACACCGCGGCGCAGGCCGCCGCGTTGCCGGCTTTTACCGCGATGGACCGGCTGGTCGCGGACTATCGGCAGCCAAAGCGTTCAATTGCTCTGATGGCGGCCTGGGTCTTAACCCTTGGCGTCCTGATCGCCGCGGCCGCGGCCGCGATCGTGTGGCGTGCGGATATTGTCCATGCGTGGCCACCAAGCGCCCGAATTTTGGGAATCCAGAACCAGCACCTGGCGGATACCCCGGCGGATACGCCGGAAGGTGGCCGGAAATAGCCGCCACGGCACGGATATCGGGGGCTAAACCCCCTGCTTGCAGCCTATTTTCGCATCACAGCAATCGAAACCGATCAAAAATGCCACAAATCTCAGTGTCGATGGCTGTATCCCGTGCAAAAGGTTGAAGCCGACCCCGCAAACATGCTTTCGTTCCAATGACTGTCAAAAACACAAAGGTGAAGCCGCGTGGAGCTTGAATCGGACGTGTCTGCCAATGTCGTCGAGGACATGGATACCGAAGCCTCAGCCAGCGGCGGCGACGTCGCCCTGCTGCAGACCGCGATCCTGGATAAGCTGACCTATGTGGTGGGTAAGCGCCGGGCGATCGCCACCGAACGCGACTGGCTGATGGCCACGGCCTATGCCGTGCGCGACAGGATCGTGGACCGGTGGCTGGCCGGTATCGACGCAACCTACCAAAGCGGCTCAAAGCGGGTCTATTACCTGTCGCTGGAATTCCTGATCGGCCGGCTGTTATTCGATAACCTGAACAATCTGAACAGCCTGAACACGATTCGGGCCGCCCTGGCCGGGCTGGACGTGGACCTGGACAAGCTGCGCGCGCTGGAACCAGATGCGGCGCTGGGCAATGGTGGCCTTGGGCGGCTTGCCGCCTGCTTCATGGAAAGCATGGCCACGCTGGATATTCCCGCTTACGGCTATGGCATCCGCTACGAACACGGACTGTTCCGCCAGGTGATGAAAAACGGCTGGCAGCAGGAATTCCCCGAGGACTGGCTGGCCCTGGGCAATCCATGGGAGTTCCACCGGCCGGAGGTGAATTATCCGATCGGCTTCGGCGGCGCGATCGAGGCGGTGCCGATCTCGGAAGCCGCGGTGCGCCATGTCTGGCACCCGGCGGAAACCATCGAGGCCGTGGCTTATGACACCCCCTCCGTCGGCTGGCGTGGCCGCCGGGTCAACACGCTGCGCCTGTGGTCCGCCCGTTCGGCCGATCCACTGCGGCTGGATGCGTTCAACCATGGCGATCACGCGGGTGCGCTGGCCGAACAGGTGCGGGCTGAATCCATCTCCAAGGTGCTGTATCCGTCCGACGCAACCCCGGCGGGTCAGGAGTTGCGGCTGCGGCAGGAGTATTTCTTCGTATCTGCCTCGCTGCAGGATCTGGTACGGCGGCACATCAAGGCATTCGGTCATATCGGCAATCTGGCGGAGAAAACCTCTATCCAGTTGAACGACACGCACCCGGCGATCGGCGTCGCCGAACTAATGCGCATCCTGATGGACCTGCATCATATCCCCTGGGAAGACGCATGGCGGATGACGCGGGAGACGTTCAGCTACACCAACCACACCCTGCTGCCGGAGGCGCTGGAGGTCTGGCCGGTTCCGCTGATGGAACGCCTGCTGCCCCGCCATATGCAAATCATCTATCTGATCAACGCGTTGCATCTGGGTCAGGTACGGCAGGAATATCCCGGCGACGACGCGATGCTGTCCAGCGTGTCGATGATCGACGAACATCAGGGCCGGCGGGTCCGCATGAGCCACCTGGCCTTCCTGGGTTCCCACCGCGTGAACGGTGTGTCGGCACTGCATACCGGCCTTATGCGCGAAACCGTGTTCCGCGACCTGCATACCCTGTTTCCGGATCGGATCGTCAACGTCACCAACGGCATCGCGTTCCGGCGCTGGCTGCACGAGGCCAATCCCCGGCTGACGCGCTTGCTGGTCGATACGATCGGGCCGCGCGTACTGGACGACGAGAACGCGCTGGAGAAGCTCCGCCCACTGGCGAACGACCGGGCGTTTCAGAAGCGCTTTGCCGCCAGCCGTTATATGAACAAGCTGGCGCTGTCGGACCTGATCCGCCGGGAACTGGAAATCCGCGTCGATCCGGCGGCGATTTTCGATGTCCACATCAAGCGGATCCACGAATACAAACGCCAGCTTCTGAACATCCTGGAAGCCATCGCGCTGTACAACGCGATCCGGGCGCGCCCGATGGACGACTGGACACCGCGGGTGAAGATTTTCGCCGGCAAGGCGGCGGCCAGCTACCACCAGGCCAAGCTGATCATCAAGCTGATCCACGACGTGGCGAAGGTGATCAACAGCGATCCCACGGTTCGCAATATCCTGAAAATCGTGTTCCTGCCCAACTACTCGGTCAGTCTGGCCGAGGTGATCATTCCGGCCGCCGACGTGTCGGAACAGATTTCGACCGCCGGCATGGAAGCCTCCGGCACCGGCAATATGAAATTCGCCCTGAACGGCGCGCTGACAATCGGCACGATGGACGGCGCCAACATCGAACTGCACGAACGGGTCGGCGACGACAACATGTTCATCTTCGGCCTGACCGCCGCGCAGGTGGAAGCGCGCCGGCGCACGGGCGACAGTTCGGAAGACCTGATCGCCGCCTCCCCGCTGCTGCGGGAGGTTCTGGCGAGCGTCGAATCCGGCGTGTTCTCCCCGGATGAGCCAGATCGCTATCGCGGGCTGGTGAACGCCCTGCGGTATCACGACTACTTTCTGGTATGCGCCGATTTCGACGACTATTACGCTAAACAGCGCAATATCGCGGATTTGTGGCGGCGGCCGGAAGATTGGTGGCAGGCGTCTATCCTGAATACGGCGAATGTCGGCTGGTTCTCCTCCGACCGGGCGATCCGCGAATATGCCAGCCTGGTCTGGGACGTGCCGGCGTATCGCGGCGCCGAGCCCTGATTTAGCCGTCAATACGGTATGCGCGTGGATGACCCCGCTGGCGTATCGCCGCCCGGGCGGTTAACGTGGAAGAATAACAAGAACCGCCTAACCAGGAGACGGCCTGATGGCTCAGCGTCCGGGACTGTACGCACCGATCGTCCGCGACGCGATGGCGTATGTGCTGGCGGGCGGGCGAGGTTCGCGCCTGCTGGAACTGACCGACATGCGCGCCAAACCGGCCGTGTATTTCGGCGGCAAAAGCCGGATTATCGACTTCGCGCTGTCGAATGCACTGAACTCCGGCATCCGCCGCATCGGTGTGGCAACCCAGTACAAGGCGCACAGCCTGATCCGGCACCTGCAACGCGGCTGGAATTTCTTCCGGCCGGAGCGCAACGAGGGGTTCGATATCCTCCCGGCGTCGCAGCGATCCGGCGACAGCTGGTATGCCGGGACAGCGGACGCGCTGTATCAGAACATCGACATTATCGAGGGTTACGACCCCGAGTACATCGTGATCCTGGCCGGCGATCATATCTACAAGATGGACTATGCGCCGATGCTGGTGCAGCACGCCGAACAGGGGGCCGACGTCACCGTGGGGTGCATCGAAGTACCGCGCATGGAGGCCACGGGCTTCGGCGTGATGCATGTCGATGACCAGGACCGCATCGTGGCATTCATCGAAAAGCCCGCCGATCCGCCGCCGATGCCGGACAATCCGGCGATGGCGCTGGCCAGCATGGGCATCTACGTCTTCAAGACGAAGTTCCTGATCGAGCAACTTCACCGCGACGCCGCCGATCCGGCCTCGGAGCGGGATTTCGGCAAGGACATCATCCCGTATCTGGTCAAGCACGGCAAAGCGGTCGCCCACCGGTTTACCAATTCCTGCGTCACCTCGGGCGCGGAGCGGGAGGCGTACTGGCGCGATGTCGGGACATTGGATGCCTATTGGGAAGCCAATATCGACCTGACGGCGATCGTGCCGGCGCTGGACCTGTACGACCGCGAATGGCCGATCTGGACCTATGCCGAGATCAGCCCGCCAGCGAAGTTCGTGCATGAGGAAGTTGGGCGGCGCGGCGAGGCGATTTCCTCGCTGGTGTCCGGCGGCTGCATCGTGTCCGGGTCGTTCCTGCGGCAGTCGCTGCTGTTCACCGGGGTGCATGTCCATTCCTACGCCCGGGTGGAGAACGCGGTCATCCTGCCAAGCGCGGATATTGGGCGCGGGGCTCGGCTGCGGAACGTGATCGTGGAAAAGGGCGTGAAAATCCCGGCCGGTCTGGTGGTTGGGGAGGATCCGATCGACGACGCGAAGCGCTTCCGCCGCACCGACCGTGGTATCTGCCTGGTCACCCAGCCGATGATCGATCGTCTGGCACTCTAGGATGGTTCGGGTTCTGTCTGTCGCTTCGGAGATGTTTCCGGTGTTGAAAACCGGTGGCCTGGGCGATGTCGCCGGGGCGCTGCCCGCCGCGCTGGCGGCCGCGGGGGCCGAGACCACCACCATGCTGCCGGGCTACCCGGCGGCGATGGCCGCATTGAGCGATGCCAGCCCGGTGCATGAATTCCCCGACCTGTTCGGCGGGGCGGCGACGGTTCTGCGAGGGTCCGCCGCCGGGCTGGACGTGATGGTGGTGGACGCGCCGCATTTGTATGCGCGCGCCGGCAATCCGTATCTCGGGGCCGATGGCAAGGAATGGGCGGACAACGGCCTGCGCTTCGCCGGACTTGGGGCCGCCGCCGCGGCGATGGCCGTCGGTGTCGCACCCGGGCACGGTTTCGACATCCTGCATGCGCATGACTGGCAGGCGGCGATGGCGGTCGTTTACCTGAATTTTCATCCCGGCGAGCGGCCCGGAACCGTGCTGACGATCCATAACCTGGCATTCCAGGGCCGCTATCCCGCCGCCTTGTTTCCCCGGCTTGGGCTGCCTGACGCGGCATTCTCCCTGAATGGGCTGGAATACCACGGCGACATTAATTTTCTGAAGGGCGGCCTGTCCTATGCCGACCGAATCGCCACCGTGTCCCCAACCTATGCCCGGGAGATCATGGGCGAGGAGAACGGCATGGGGCTGGATGGCGTCCTGCGTTATCGCGCCGATGCGGTATCGGGGATCATGAACGGCATCGACGACACCATTTGGAATCCGGCGGCCGACCCGCTGATCCCCGGCCGGTTCGGGCGCGGAAAGTTGGCAAAGCGGGCGCTGAACAAAACAGAATTGCAGCAGCGCATGGGCCTGGAGCCCAACCCGGACGCACTCCTGATCGGGGTGGTCAGCCGCATGACGACCCAGAAGGGCTTGGACATGCTGGTCGATCTGCTGGACGATCTGGCGTCCGACGGCATTCAACTGGCCCTGCTGGGCGCCGGGGATCCGGACCTGGAGCATGCTTTCGTCGCCGCCGCCGAGTGGAACCAGGGGTCGGTCGGCTGCGTCATCGGCTACGACGAGGCACTGGCCCACCTGATCGAAGCGGGCAGCGACGCGTTTCTGGCGCCCTCGCGGTTCGAGCCTTGCGGGCTGACCCAGTTGTACGCGCTGCGCTATGGCGCGGTGCCGGTGGTGTCTCGCGTCGGCGGTCTGGCGGATTCGGTGATCGATGCCAACGAAGCCGCGCTGGCGGCCGGCGTGGCGACCGGCCTGCAGTTCTGGCCGGCCACGCCGTCGGCACTGCAAGCCGCATTGCGCCGCCTGATGGCATTGTGGCTGGACAAGCCGACATGGGCGCAGATGCAACGCAACGGTATGGCCGCGGATGTATCCTGGCGCGGCCCGGCCAGCCGGTATGTGGCGCTGTACCGGTCCATCCTGGCGGAACGGGGCTAGGTTTGCCCCGCACCGGAACCGGCGCCGGTTCAGCACACACCGAATGGGGCTTGAATGCCGGTCAATGACGCAGCCGCCCCGCCCGCGATGGGAATAACCATCGTTGGCGGCGGGATCGATGTCGCGGTCCACGCCCCGGATGCCGAAGCCGTCGCGTTCTGTCTGTTCGACGCCGCTGACAACGAAATCCGCCGCATCCGGCTGCCACAACGCACCGGGCCGGTCCATCACGGGCACATCGACGGCGTATCGGCCGGCGCGCGTTACGGGCTGCGCGCGTTCGGACCGTGGGATCCGGGCGCCGGGCTTCGGTTCAATGGCGCCAAGCTGCTGGTGGACCCGTGGGCCACCGCCATCGACCGGCCGTTCAAGCTGCACGATCTGCTGTTCGACCGCGACGCCCCTCGGCCGGAGGATACCGCGCCGCTGGTGCCGAAAGGCATCGTCGGCTCGCCGCCCATCGTCCCGGTACGAGACCGCCCGGCCTTCGACTGGGACCGGCAGGTTATCTACGAACTGCATGTTCGCGGTTTCACCATGACCCACCCGGACATTCCGTCCTCGATTCGCGGGACCTTCGCCGCCCTGGGGCACCCGGCCAGCATCGCGCACCTGCTCCGGCTGGGAATATCCACGGTCGAACTAATGCCCTGCGCAGCGTGGATCGACGAACGGCATTTGCCGCCGCTGAACCTGTCCAACTACTGGGGCTACAACCCCATGGCCTTCCTCGCACCCGATCCCCGGCTGGCACCCGGCGGATGGACCGAGGTACGGGCCGCCGTCGATGCCCTGCATGACGCCGGACTGAACGTGATCCTGGACGTGGTGCTGAACCACTCCGGCGAAAGCGACGAGTTGGGGCCGACACTATCGCTGCGCGGGCTGGACAACGCCGGATACTACCGGTTGCAAGCCGACCGGTCGCTGTATGCGAACGATACCGGCTGCGGCAACGTGCTGGCGATGGACCGCCCGATTGCCCTGCGCCTGGGCATGGATGCATTGCGCGCCTGGGCGGTTTACGGCGGACTGGACGGGTTCCGCCTGGATCTGGCGGCAACGCTGGGACGCCGAAGCAACGGCTTCGACCGGGATGCCCCCTTTCTGGCAGCGGTGGAGCAAGACCCGGTGCTGTCGCACTGCGCCATGATCGCGGAACCCTGGGACATCGGCCCCGGCGGCTACCAGCTCGGTGCCTTCCCGGCTCGCTGGGGCGAATGGAACGACCGGTTCCGCGATACGGTCAGGCGGTTCTGGCGCGGCGACAGCGGCATGCTGGGGGACTTCACCACACGCTTCGCCGGGTCGGCCGACGTGTTCGCCCGGCGGCCGTTGTCCCGCAGTGTGAACTTCGTCACCGCGCATGACGGATTCGCCCTGGCGGACCTGGTTTCGTACCAGGCCAAGCACAACAGCGCCAATGGCGAGGACAACCGCGACGGGACGGACGACAACCTGTCGTGGAACAACGGGACCGAAGGCCCGTCCGACGATCCGGCGGTGCGGACCGCCCGCGCCCGCGACGTGCGGGCGCTGCTGGCGACCCTGCTGCTGTCGCGCGGCACCCCGATGCTGTCGATGGGCGATGAACTTGGGCGCACGCAGAACGGCAACAACAATGCCTATGCGCAGGACAACGCCGGGTCGTGGGTCGATTGGCCGAACGCCGACGACGCGTTGACCGGGTTCGCCGCCGCGGCGATCGCGATGCGGCGGGAACTCGGCCCGATGTTCGACGGGGCGGCACTGCGGGGCGAGCCCGCCGGGACGGACATGCTGCCGGATGTGCTCTGGTGCGGGGCGGAGGGCGCGCCGATCGCCGACTGGGGACGCGACAGCGACGGCACGCTGATCGCGGTGCTGTTCGCCCGGAATGTGCGCGCCGCACTGGTGTTCCATGCCCGCGATACGGCGATAACCATCGGCCTGCCCCCGGCACGCACCGGATTCGCCTGGGTCCGCGTGCTGGACAGCGCCGAACCCGCCACGGGCGCGCCCGCGGGTCTGGCCGTCGCCGCCCGATCCGTCGTCGTGTTCCGGGAAGCCGCGTTGTCCCCGGATGTCGCGGACGCCGCGCCGGCATCGGCGGGGCAAAGCAATGACGGCGATCTCGACCGTCTGGCGGAGCTGGCGGGGATCGATCGCGTCTGGTGGGAGAGCAG
>JAJZEV010000235.1 GCA_021805665.1 Pseudomonadota bacterium | reverse complement strand
CGATGCGTCCAAGGTCCGCCTGGGTGGCTTTGCGCCGACCCTGTCCACGGCCGATGCGTCCAAGGTCCGCCTGGGTGGCTTCGCGCCGACCCTGTCCACCGCCGATGCGTCCAAGGTCCGCCTGGGTGGCTTCGCGCCGAGCCTGTCCACCGCCGATGCGTCTAAGGTTCGCCTGGGTGGCTTCGCGCCGAGCCTGTCCACCGCCGATGCGTCCAAGGTTCGCCTGGGTGGCTTCGCGCCGAGCCTGTCCACCGCCGATGCGTCCAAGGTCCGCCTGGGTGGCTTCGCGCCGACCCTGTCCACGGCCGATGCGTCCAAGGTCCGCCTGGGTGGCTTCGCCCCGACGCTGGCGACACGCGGCTAATATTAACCCGACTAGCCGAGCAATCGCCGCGCCCACAGTCTATAAGAGACCAGACCGTGCTCGAAAGCAGCCGGTCTGTTCGATATTTTAACTCAAGGATTCGCCGCCGTGAACGATACGGACCCGGCCGACACCGCAGGCAAGCCCGCCGCCAAGCAGAAGCTTATCACGTTCCATCGCATGATCCCAACCGCGCGGATGCCACAGCGTGCCGATCGTTCCGCTGCCGGCTCGCTTCCAACCCGAGCGTTCCGCTATTGCGAGGCCGCGACCTCCGCCGCCGCTTTCGGCTACTATCTGTTTCCACCGATGGCATTTTCCGTTCAGTGGGACGGGCATGACATCATGTGGACGTTCGAGGGGGCCGGCGATTGGTTTCCCCTCAACGGTGCGGTCCAGTTCCCGGGTTACCGGGATTATTTTGATTCGGTTGCCCCTGATGAAATCAAGGAATTTTCTCCGCCGTTCCTCGGTGTGTTGCAGGAACCCGGCCTGATTCAGTTGTGGATGGGTCTGACGGTTCGGACCGCCCCCGGGTGGAGCCTGTTGGTTCGCAGCCCGGCCAACTTGCCACGCAGCGGCGGGTGGGAACCGTTTGAGGGAATCGTCGAAACCGACCGTTGGTTCGGTCCCCTGATCACCAATCTGCGGCTGACCAAGACCAATGTGCCGATCGACTTCAAACCGGACTATCCGCTGTTACAGGTCCAACCCATACCTCGCCAAGCCTATGAGGATTCCCACTTAAACAACTATGAAATAGTCCCTGAAATCACGCAGTTCACGCCTGAGGACTGGGACGATTATTACGACACTGTCGTGCGCCCGAATTCCCAAGTCGTACGCCCCCGTGGCCAATACGCCGCGGCGGCCCGCAAACGGCGAAGCAGCGAGGACGCATCGGGCTAGTTTCTGGTCGCGAACAGACCGCATGCTGGACAGGCGCGCGTCTTCCAGCACGCTCTTTCCATGCACGGGAGTCGAGCTCTGCTTCTGGCCGGATGCCTTTCCGTCGGCTTTTTGGGCGCGATGCTAGGCCGTGCGGCAACAAAGGGTCCGGTGGACCCGGCGATGCAGCCGTTTCATTTGCAGCATCTGCGGGCAGCCATCTCCGCCCGAACCGAGGGCTTGATCGTCGCCCCCGGGTCATCTTTGACCGAGGGGGTAAACGCCTCCGATACTGCCATACCTATCCGGCGATTCTACAGGCCGAGCTGAACAAGGCCCTTTCCGGGGGCCATGTTGCCGTGATCAACCGCGGCGTCGGAGGCCAGGATGCGCCCGAGGAACTTGCTCGCTTGGACACCGACGTGATCGCTCTCCGTCCACAATTAGCGATTTGGCAAGTAGGCGCGAATGGTGCAATGCGTCATGACGAGCCGTCTGTGTTCCATCGGCTTGTCAGGCAGGGTGTGGATCGGCTGCTCAGAGCGGGAATTGACGTGATCCTGGTGGACAACCAGCGCTCCCCGAGGATACAAGCGGCTGTCGAGCATATCGTTCTGGAACGATCGCTCCCGGAAGTTGCCTCGGAAACGGGCGTCGATCTTTTCTCATGAAGCCACCTGGTGGATTTTTCGTCCGGTGAAGGCGCCAAACCGAGACAGTTTATCGCCTCCGACGGGCTGCACCAGAATGATCGTGGGTACACTTGTACTATGCAGTCTCTTGCCCGGCTGATCGTGGCCGCGCTCCATCATCCTGTCGCGGTATCCGCCAAATACAAAGCGCCTTCAGCCCAAGTTCGGTCTAAGGACAATGGGCGGGTTCGCCGTGGGCGGGTCGCGTTCACGGATACCTGCCAGTCGCAGCCCTTCGGCATAGTGCTGTTTATCTGCATCGCGCTCCATCGGATTGTTGTCCAGGAACCGCTCGATGGTGAAGTCTGGTTCCAGTGCAAGCAACCGTCGCCGGACAACGGCGATTTCCTCGTCGCGCTTCAGATGTCCCAAGGCTGCCAGGTAGGGTTTGTAACCCGCTGTGAAAGAGGGGTTAAGCTCGCTGACCCTCTGGCCTATGTTTATGGCCGTCTCATAGTCATGCTTCATCAAGTGAATAAGCACGAAGAAAGCATCGAAAAAGAAGGCGTGCGGATCGAGCGGAGACAGGGCCTTATAACGCTTGTTGCGCCGCTCCGCCTCGTCCAGATCGCCGGCATAGGCATAGGTCACCGCAGAGAGCGCCCAAGCCATCGCGAGGTTTGGGTTTAGCAACAATGCGCGTTCGTGCAGCACCATTGCTTCTCGCAACCGGCGATGCAGGAATGCCCGAACATGTCCGCTGATAGCCAGGCCGCGCGCATCGAAGGGATCCAGCATGATCGCCCGCTCAGCGAGTTCACCCGCCCTTTCCATCATCGCCTTCGGATGCTCGGCCCAATCCTGTCCAACCAGGAAAATATGCCAATAGGCGTACCACGCATATGCAGCCGCGTAATCCGGATCCAAGGTGATCGCATTCGCGAGATGTTCGCCCGCCTGCATATACGGATCGTGTTCCATGCGCCCGATCAGCGGAATTGCGCGCAGCATCAGATCGTAGGCCGTGGAATCGGTCGTGCTGCGGTTGCTGCTGCGCTTTGCCTCGATCAGCAGAATCTCCGGGTCGATCTGGGCGACGACCTCGGCGGCGACCTCATCCTGCAGCGACAGCAGGTCGTTGGTCTCGCGATCGAAGCGGCGCGCCCACACGATCTGGTTGTTGGCGCGCAGGTCCAGCAGGCGCAGGCTGATTCGGATCTTGCTGCCGGCGCGTTGGACCGAACCGTCCAGCAGGAAATCCAGCCCGAATTCGCGCCGTATCGCTGCCTCGTCCCGATGCTCCTCGGCGAACCGCCCGAGCGAATTGGAGGAAACGATGAACATCCAGCGGAAGCGGGAGAGGGCGTTGGTGATCTCATCGGCGAGACCCGGGGCGAGATGGGCGTCCTCATCCGGCATGCCGACGAGGCGGAACGGCATCACCCCGATATGGGCGCCGCCGCGGGACGCCGCCGGATCGCGCTTGCGGGGTGCCGGCGCGGTATGATCGATCGCGATGGCGACTTCCCGGGTAACGGGCGGTTCGACGACCGGCGGGTCGACCGGGTCCGGTGCTGCCGCCGGCGGCACTGGCTGCGGTGGCCGCAGCGGCAGGCGGCTATGCGACGGACCCCTGATTTCATTCAGTAGTTTCTGAGTTTCGACCGACGGTGCCGCATCCAGCATATCCGCCAGCACCGCCCGGCATCGATCGTAAGCCTGTACCGCGAGCCCGCGTTCCCCGCGCACCGCATGCGCCTTCATCAGCGCCCGCCATGCACCTTCGTGCGACCGGTCGATCGTCAGCAGGCGCTGCGCAGCGGCGATCGCGGCGTCCGGGTCCAGGTCTTCCTTCAGCATCGACTCGGCGATGCCCCGCGCCCGGTCGCGCAGACGTTCGCGTTCGGTGTTCAGCCAGGCGTCGAAATTCGGATCGATCCCATCCAGGTCTTCCAGCAGATCGCCGTCCAGCAGGGCCAGCGAGGCCGGTTGCGCGGCGGTTGCCCGCATCACCTCATCGACATCGATCCACACGGCACCCGGCCGCAAGGTCAGGTGGTCGCGGGTGATGATCAGAATGTCGGTTTCGGCGGGTGACAGCGCCTCCAGCAGCCGGTGGATTTCCTGCCGCAGCGACGCCCGGGCCTGTTCCTCGGGGCGCCGGCTCCAGAGTTGTTCGGCCAGCCGTCCGCGCAGCACCGGCCGCGGCGCCGCCATCGCGATGCTGGCCAGCAGGGCGCGGGTTTTCCGCCCGGCCGGCAGTACGCTTTCGCTGCGAACCGTCCATGCTTCCATCTGCCCGATCAACCGCAGCCGCACTACGACATGATCGAGGGCGCTTCCAGGTGTCTGCGGCTTGGCTTGAGAGTCCGACATCGATTCCCCTAGGGACTGTCGCAACGGTTGTAATGCGTTACATCACCTGAGGCTACACCCATCGGTAGGCGGTGCGGATAATGCACCGTCATTTTCGTATCAAATCAAATCAAATCGCATCGATTCGGGTCCGGATGAATGCCAGCGCTGCCTGGAATGCAGCCTCTGCGTCCATCGCGCTGGTATCCAGAAAACAGGCGTCCGGGGCGGCTTTCAGCGGTGCGGCGGCGCGTGCGGCGTCTTTCGTGTCCCGTTGGCGCATGTCCGTTTCAACCGTTTCGATATCGGCTTCCACGCCCTTGGCGCGTAGTTCGAGCCAGCGTCGGCGGGCGCGTTCTGTCAGGCTGGCGGTGATGAAGAGTTTAGCCGGGGCATTGGGGAAAATCACCGTTCCGATATCGCGGCCATCCAGTACAGCGCCGTCGCGCACCGCGAAATCGCGCTGGAAATCCAGCAGCGCAGCCCGCACGCCGGGGATCGAGGCGACCGAGGCCGCCGCCGCGTCCGCCTGCGGGCCGCGCAGATCGTTGCGATCCAGATCGGCGGGTTCCAGTGACCGTGCGGCCGATTCCGCGCTTGCGGCATCCGACGGATCTTCCCCTGCATCCAGCACACGCCGCCCGACCGCTCGGTATAACAACCCGGTATCCAGATACGGCAGCTTCAGGGTCGCGGCGAGGCGGCGGGCGAGGGTGCCCTTGCCGGCGGCGGCGGGTCCGTCGATGGCGACAATCGGTTTCATGGTCATGCCGCGGGTCCGATGGCCGCGCCGATGGCGTTCATCAGGCCTATGAAGTCCGGGAAACTGGTATCGATGAACCCGGCGTCATCGACGGTGACCGGGGCGGCGGCGACGATCCCCAGCACCAGGGCCGACATGGCGATGCGGTGGTCCATATGAGTGGCGACGGTGCCCCCACCGGCCGGTGGTTGGCCGGTTCCGTGGACGATCATGTCGTCGCCCTCGATCTCCACCCTGACGCCGTTGGCGGTCAGCAGCGCGGCGGTGGCGGCCAGACGGTCGCTTTCCTTGACCCGCAGTTCCTTCAGGCCGCGCATGCGCGTGGTGCCCGCGGCGCAGGCCGCCGCGACCGCCAGGATCGGATATTCGTCGATCATGCTGGGCGCGCGTTCGGCTGGCACATCGATCGCCGTCAGCGCCCCGCCCGCGATGTCCAGGTCGCCGACCGGCTCGCCACCCTCGATCCGGCGGTTCCTGATGGTAACCGACGCACCCATTTCCTCCAGGGACAGAAACAGCCCGGTGCGCAGAGGGTTCAGCCCGACGGCCGGGATCGTGACCTTGCTGCCGGGGACCAGCAGGGCGGCGACCAGCGGAAACGCCGCCGAGGACGGATCGCCGGGCACCGCCACGTCGGCCGAGCGCAATTCGGGCTGGCCGTGGAGTTCGACGATCCGGCCGGAGCCGTTGACTTGCACGCTGACGGTCGCGCCGAAGTGGCGCAGCATGTTTTCGGTATGGTCGCGGGTGGCCTCCGGTTCCTCGACGCGGGTGATGCCGGGCGCATTCAGACCCGCCAGCAGGATGGCGGACTTCACCTGGGCCGAGGGCACCGGCACCCGGTAGTCCAGCGCCATCGCGTCCCTGGCGCCCTGGATCGCCAGCGGCAGACGCCCGCCCTCGCGCGCCCAAAATGTGGCGCCGGTGGCGGACAGCGGATCGATCACCCGGCGCATCGGGCGGCCGCGCAGGCTGGCATCGCCGGTCATCACCGAAAACACCGGATGGCTGGCCAGGATGCCGCACAACAGGCGGGCGGCGGTGCCGGAATTGCCCATATCCAGAACGTCGGCCGGTTCGGTCAGACCGCCAATGCCACGGCCGGCCACCCGCCAGGTGCCGTCGGAGTCCCGCGTCACCTCGGCGCCCAGGGCGCGCATGGCGGCGGCGGTGCGCAGTACGTCCTCGCCGGTCAGCAGGCCGGAGATGCGGGTTTCGCCGATCGCCAACGCGCCGAACATCAAGGCGCGATGGCTGATCGATTTATCCCCCGGCGCGGCGATCCTGCCGGCCAGCGGCGCCGCTGCTCTGCGGGAAATCATCGGGCGAAGGGCGGCATCGTGCATGGAAAATGTCCGGTCGTTGGCGTCGTTGGCGGGTTGTTAGCCGGTTTCCCATAATGCGGATATGGCAGGGAATGCGATAAGCTATTTGACAGGGCCGCGCCGTGATGGCATGGGCGCCCGCTCTTATTCGCTGCCCAAAAGACTGTCACGAAGGGCCTTATATACTCATGGCTAAGCCTGAACTCGGCACCAAGCGGGTTTGCGTCGCGTGCGCCACGCGATTCTACGACCTGACGAAATCGCCCGCTGTCTGCCCCAAATGCGGAACGGAACAGCCGATCGAGCAACCGCGCCCCCGCCGCACCGGCGGCAATGTGGTGGAGGACAAGCGTCCCAAGAAGGCCACGCCGGCGCCCGAGGACGTCGATGTGGAAGTCGAAGGCGTCGAGGAGGCCGAGGACGAGGATGTCCTGGAGGCCGCCGACGATCTTGAAGACGATGCCGACGTGATCGGCGGCGACATCGAGGTCGAGACCGACAACGACGAAAACGAACGCTAGCGGTTCGGTCAAACCTGCCCCGTGACGCGCAGCCAGAGCATCAGCAGCGCGTCGTAGGGCAGGGCGGGCGTTTCCCGCAGCCGCCAGTACCAACGCCGCCACGGGCTCGTTGCCGCCGGAACCGGCGGCGGCGGGCACGCGCGCGCCTCGACCCCCGCGAGCCGCAGCAGAATCAGGCATCGCGGCAGGTGATAGGCGCTGGTGCAAGCGTAAACCGGGGTTCGGCCCAGCAACCGTATAACAGCGCGCACAGAGCTTAGTGTGTCGGTGCCGGTGGTTTCCGGGGCGATGGAATCGGTGCTGTATCCGGCGTCGTGCAGCAGGCGGGCCATGACCGTTGCCTCGGCATCGCCGTAGCGGCCCTTCGCACCCGTGGGAATGAACAACGGCCTGGCAAAGCGCCGCCCGAATCGCGCCGCGGCGTCCACCCGGTGGCGTAGCGTCTGGCTGGGTTGCCCATCCGGGCGCACCGCCGCGCCGAAGATGACGATGGCCGCATCGTGGTCCGCCGGGTTGACTTTCATCGGCCGGGTTTCCCATGCTCC
>JAJZEV010000167.1 GCA_021805665.1 Pseudomonadota bacterium | reverse complement strand
AGCGGCTGCTGCGTGAGGGCGGCGGTCAGTTGTCCGACGATATTCCGCCGCCAACCGCTGACGAGCGTGCCGCCGCCGAGGCGGAGAAGGCTGGCATGGCGGCGAACGAGCCGATGCTGATACCCGGCCTGGAACTGGTGTCTTCACCCACAGCGTCGCCCCAGGCGGCGCGCGGAGCGGGCAAGACCAAGGCTGAAATCGAAAACCAGCGGCTGCGCGACCTGCTGCATGAGGCGCTGGAGGAGTTGGAGGCTTTGCGCGCCCTGCTGGGATAGGGGCCGGCGGCTACGCAGCCAGTTGGTCGGCCCTGATGTCCTTAATGTCCCGGAACGTCAGGCCGGGCGCCATTTCTTCCGCCCGGCGCATCATGAAGCCGGAACTGGCCAGGAAAACCGGGTCGCCATCGACATCGTCGGCCATGGCGCTGCGGTTGTCGCCGATGAATTTCGCCAGTGCCGCCTTGTCGGTAGAGGTCACCCAGCGGGCCAGCGAGAACGACGACGTTTCGAAGCCGATCGCCACGCCGTATTCGGCGCCCAGGCGCGCTTGCAGCACGTCCAACTGCAAGGTGCCGACCACCCCGACCAGCGGCGCCGAACCGTCTTGCGGGCGGAATAGCTGCACCACGCCTTCCTCGGCGAGTTCCACCAGTGCCTGACGCAGCTTCTTGGCCTTCATCGCGTCGTCCAGCCGGACCCGGCGCAGGATTTCCGGCGCGAAATAGGGGACGCCGGTGAACTGGATGTCTTCGCCCTCGGTCAGTGTGTCGCCGATGCGCAGGGTGCCGTGGTTGGGGATGCCGACCACGTCGCCGGCGAAGGCCTCGTCGGCGATCTCCCGCTCCCGGGCGAAGAAGAATTGCGGGGCGTGGAGGGGAATGGATTTGCCGGTGCGGACTTGTTTCAGCCGCATGCCGCGCACCAGCTTGCCGGAGCAAACGCGTGCGAAGGCGATGCGGTCGCGGTGGTTAGGGTCCATGTTCGCCTGGATCTTGAACACCAGCGCGGTCAGCCCCTCGTCGGTCGCTTGCACGATGCGCTTGTCGGCCGGCTGCGCACGCGGGCGGGGACCATACTCGGCCAGCCCGTCCAGCAGGTCGTTCACGCCGATATCCTTGATCGCGCTGCCGAAATACACCGGCGTCAGATGCCCGGCGTTGAAGCTTTCCAGATCGAACTCGGGCAGGGCGGAGCGGATCAGGTCCACCTCGTCCGCGACGGCCAGCATGCGCGGATCGGACTGCGGCAGGTCGTTGATCAGATGCATCGTCCGCGTCCGCAGATCGTAAGTCCCCGCGAACTCCGACGCTCGGCCGATCGGCCAGGTGACGGGGCAGGTGTCCAGTGCGAGGGTGTTGGCGACCTCATCCAGCAACTCGATCGGGTCGCGCGCTTCGCGGTCCATCTTGTTGATGAACGTGATGATAGGGATGTCCCGTAACCGGCAGATTTCAAATAGTTTGCGAGTCCGAGCCTCGATGCCTTTGGCGGCGTCGATGACCATGACGGCGGAATCGACGGCGGTCAGGGTGCGGTAGGTGTCTTCCGAGAAATCCTCATGGCCCGGCGTATCCAGCAGATTGAACACACAGTTCCTGTATTCGAACGTCATCACCGAGGTGACGACCGAAATGCCGCGATCCCGCTCGATCCCCATCCAGTCCGACCGCGTGCGGCGGCGTTCGCCCTTTGCCCGCACGTTGCCGGCAAGCTGGATCGCCCCGCCGGCGCGGAGCAGATGTTCGGTCAGGGTGGTTTTGCCGGCGTCGGGGTGGGAGATGATCGCGAAAGTGCGGCGGCGGGCGATCTCGGTCGTAGAGTCGGTCATTCACGGGCTTTCTTCGGGTGCGCGCTGTATATAGGGCGTCGGGCCGCTTGTCTTCCAACCTCAACACCGGCATTGCCACCGCATGAATCAACATGGATCGAAACCTGCCCGGCGCAAGCCACCCGAACCGGCCGATGTCCGTATCGAACGGGTGGGGTCGGAGGGCGACGGGGTCGCGCATTTGCCCGACGGGACCCCGCTTTATCTGCCGTTTACGCTGCCCGGTGAACTGGTCGGTGCGCATCCGGTGCAGTCCAGGGCCGACGGCTGGCATGCGGTGGCCGGGATCGTCGCCGATCCGTCCGAGGCGCGGGTGGATCCGCCGTGCGCGCATTTCGGCCGCTGCGGCGGCTGTGTGCTGCAACACTGGCGGGATGCGGAGTATCGGGCCTGGAAGGGCGGAATGCTGTCGCATGCGCTGCGGCAGGCCGGGTTCGCTCCGCCCGATCCGTTGCCGTTCGTGCCGGGCCTGCCGGGGGAGCGTCGGCGGATCGATTTCGCGGTTCGGCGCCTGGGCGGCAAGATCGTGCTGGGCCTGCATGAGCAACGGTCGGCCGACGTGATCGACCTGACCGATTGTCTGGTCCTTCACCCGACCCTGATGGCGATGATGGGGCCATTACGCAAGCTGCTGCTGGGCCTGCGGGCGATCCAGCGGGAGGGTTCGGTGCTGATCAATCTATTGGACTCCGGTCCCGACCTGTTGCTGCGCACCGATGCCACGATGACGACAGAGGACCGGACGGCGTTGACGGCATTCGCGCATGACCACGGATGCCCACGCGTCTCACAAGTGCGCGGACAGGACGTGCCGGAGACCATCGGCCTGCTGCGCCCGCCGGTCACCGCCTTTTCCGGCGTATCGATCCGGCCGCCGCCCGGCGTCTTCCTGCAAGCGACGGCGGAGGGCGAGCGGGCGATCATCGAGGCCGTGCTGGCCGGGATGCCGTCCAAGATCACCAGCAAGACGCGCGTCGCGGAACTGTATGCCGGTTGCGGAACGCTGACCTTCGCGCTGTCCCGCGTGGTGCGGGTCGCGGCGTTCGAGGGCGATACCGCCACGGTGGGTGCCCTGAAGCAGGCGGTGAACCAAAGCGGTGTGGCCGGGCGGGTGGAGGTGTTCCAGCGCGATCTGGCCCGCCAGCCGTTGTCGGCGAAGGAACTGGGGGCATTCGCGGCGGTGGTGCTGGACCCGCCGCATAACGGGGCCTCCGCCCAGATCGGGCAGGTGGCCGCCGCCAAGGTGGCGAATGTGGTTTACGTCAGTTGCAACCCGGCGACGCTGGCGCGCGATGCCAAGGTTCTGTTGAGCGCCGGTTACAAACTCATCCACACCACCGCCATCGACCAGTTCCTCTGGTCCGCTCGGTTGGAGAGCGTCAGCGTGTTCCGGCTTGGCTAGAAGGGCTGACGGCGGCGGCTGGGTTGTATAGAAAGGCGCATGATCCCTCGCACAACCCCGCCAATCCCCGCCCATCCGGATATCGTGATCGAATCCGAACAGCGCGTGTGGTCCGGCCGCTTTCCGCTGGACGTGGTGAAGTTCCGCAACCGCCGGTTCGACGGGGCGATGTCGGCGACGCGCACGTGGGAACTGTGGCGGCGCGGCCAAGCCTCGGCGCTGCTGCCCTACGACCCGGTAGCCGATGCGGTAGTGCTGATCGAGCAGTTCCGCTTTCCTGCCCTGGTGGCCGGCGTCGATCCCGTGCTGGTCGAACTGCCGGCCGGCCTGTGCGAGGACAATGAGGATCCCGCCGATACCATAAAGCGGGAAATGCGCGAGGAAATGAACCTGACCGCCGATCTGACCGAACGGATCGGCGGCTTCATGCTGACGGCCGGCGGGGCGGATGAGTTCTGCCATCTTTATGTCGGGCGCGTGGTCGCACCCCCGGCGGATGGCGAGGGGATCGCCGGGCATGCCGGCGAAGCCTCGGAACAGGAAGATATCCGCGTGCGGGTGTGGGATGCCGGGGAAGCGATCCAGGCGGCCTTCGCCGGATGTTTCACCAATTCGATCACGGCGATCGGGCTGTTTTGGCTTGCGGCCAAGCGGGCCGAATTGCGACAGAAATGGATGACGGTATGACCGAACGGCTGTTTTTGGACGACCCGACCCTGGCACTGACGCAGGCGACCGTGCTGGCCAGCGGATCGGAAGGCGTCGTGCTGGATCGCACGGTGTTTTACGCGCGCGGCGGTGGCCAGCCTGGCGACAGCGGGGAACTGCGCTGGGATGGTGGCAAGGTGGCGGTGACCGAGGCGGTGAAGGGCGAGGGCGACGCGATCTTGCACCTGGTGCCTGCCGACGCGGTGCTGCCTCCGGTGGGCGCCGTGGTGGAGGCGGCGATCGACTGGGACCGGCGGCATGCCCATATGCGGATGCACACGGCGATGCATCTGTTGTGCAGCCTGATCAAGGGCGCGGCGGTGACCGGCGGGTCGGTCGGGGCGGACAAGTCGCGGTTGGATTTCGACCTGCCGAACCCGCCGCCGAAAGAGGATATCGAGGCGGGACTGAACGCCCTGATCGCGGCGGATCATCCGGTGCGGATCGAGTGGGTGGATGAATCGGTCCTGGATACCGACCCCGGTCTGGTTCGCACCATGTCGGTCCAGCCGCCCCGGGGCACTGGCCGGTTACGCCTGATGCGCATCGGCGCAGGTGCCGAGCTGGTCGATCTGCAGCCCTGCGGCGGTACGCATGTGTCGCGAACCGGGGAGATCGGGCCGATCCGGGTGCAGAAGATCGAAAACAAGGGCAAGCAGAACCGCCGGATCGTCATCGTGCCTGGTTAACGGACTGCGGCGGCAACATAGAGGCTGCAATCCAGGCACTGCCGGTGGATACGGTCATGGCGGGCCCCAGCCAGCCGTCACGACGACTGGCTTACGGCGCTACAGGCCCTTAATTCAAAAAGATTTTCCCCGGATTCATCACTCCGCGCGGGTCGAGCGCCTGCTTGACCGCGCGCATGACCGTCAGCGCCTCGGCGCCGTGTTCCTGTTCCAGGAACTCCCGCTTGCCGATGCCCACCCCGTGTTCCCCGCTGCACGAACCGCCCAGCGCCAGCGCCCGGGCGACGATCTTCTTGTCCAGTTCCCACGCCCGCGCCATGCCGTCCGGCTCCGGCGGCACCATGATCACGGTGTGGAAGTTACCGTCGCCAACATGGCCGACGATCGGCGCGGTCAGGCCAGAGGAGGAAATATCCTCCTTCGCGCCCAGAATTGCCTCATTCAGGCGGGAGATCGGCACGATCGCATCTGTCGCGATGCCTTTGTGCCCCGGCTTCCAGGCCAGCGCCGCCCAATACGCATCATGCCGAGCCTGCCACAGTTTTGCTCGGGCGGAGGCTTCGGTTGCCCAGGCGAAGCCCAAGCCGTCGTTGCCAAGCGCGAGTTCCTCGGCCTGGCTGGCCTGTTCCGCGACGCCCGCTTCGGTGCCGTGAAACTCGAAGAACAGGGTCGGCAGCGGGGCCAGACCCTCCAGCTTGGAATAGGCGATGCAGGCAGCCATCTGCACGTCGTCCAGCAATTCCATCCTGGCGACCGGGATGCCGAGTTGCAGGATGGAGATAACGGTCTCGACCGCATCGCGCAGCGTGTTGAACTGGCAGGTGGCGGAAGAAACAGCCTCCGGTATGCCATGCAGGCGAAGCTGAATTTCGGTGATGATGCCCAACGTCCCCTCCGACCCGACGAACAGGCGCGTCAGGTCGTAGCCGGAGGATGATTTGCGCACCCGGCCCCCGGTGCGGATGATTTTGCCGTCGGGCATGACGACGGTCAGGCCCATCACGTTGTCCCGCATCGTGCCATAGCGCACGGCGTTGGTGCCGGATGCACGCGTGGCCGACATGCCGCCGATGGTGCAGGCGGCGGTGCCGGGATCGACCGGGAAGAACAGGCCCATGTCGCGCAGGTGGACATTGAGCTGGTCGCGCGTGACCCCGGCCTGCACCCGGCAATCCATGTCGGGCTGGCTTACGTCCAGCACATGGTTCATGCGCGACATGTCCAGCGTGATGCCGCCGCGAACCGGCGTAACGTGGCCTTCCAGCGATGTTCCAGCGCCCCACGGTACCACCGGCACCCGTTCGGCGTGGCACAGCGCCATCAGCCGGCAGGCTTCCTCGGTGCTTTCGATGAATGCGACGGCATCCGGCATGACCGGCGGCTGGGTGTCCTGGCCGTGCGAATGGTGGTCGCGCAGGGCGGTGTTGGTGGTGATACGGTCACCCAGGAATTCGCGGGCGGCGGCGATAACGGCTTCGACAGGCATGTTCGATTCCTGGTGGTTTGGGCGGGTCGGTTTCTCGACGCTTTACCACAGAGTCCGTCGAAGCAACGCATACCCGTTGGTATATGCGGGCACGGTGAGTCGTCCGCGCCATTCCACTTGCAAACATGCAGATATCTTTATATAGCGCCGCCACCAACTCCGGAGCATCCCATGGCCGCGACGCACGACTTCAAAGTTAAGGACCTTTCCCTCGCGGAATGGGGCCGCAAGGAAATCAGCATGGCCGAGACAGAAATGCCCGGCCTGATGGCGATTCGTGAGGAATTCGGCAAATCCCAGCCGCTGAAGGGCGCCCGCATCGCCGGCTGCCTGCACATGACCATCCAGACTGCCGTGCTGATCGAGACACTGACGGCACTGGGTGCGACGGTTCGCTGGTCGTCTTGCAACATTTTCTCCACCCAGGATCACGCCGCCGCCGGCATCGCCGCGGCCGGAATCCCGGTGTTCGCCTGGAAGGGCCTGAGCGAGGAGGAGTTCTGGTGGTGCATCGAACAGACGGTGCGCGGCCCGGACGGCTGGACCCCCAACATGATCCTGGACGACGGCGGCGACCTGACCGTGCTGATGCACGACAAGTATCCCGCGATGCTGGCCGACGTGAAAGGCATCTCGGAAGAAACCACGACTGGCGTGCATCGCCTGTGGGACATGGCCAAGGCCGGCAAGCTGCTGACCCCGGCGATCAACGTCAACGACAGCGTGACCAAGTCGAAGTTCGACAACCTGTATGGCTGCCGTGAGTCGCTGGTCGATGGCATCCGCCGCGGCACCGACGTGATGATGGCCGGCAAGGTCGGCGTCGTGGCCGGCTTCGGCGACGTGGGCAAGGGCTCCGCCGCATCGCTGCGGAACGCCGGCTGCCGCGTGATGGTGACCGAGGTCGATCCGATCTGCGCGTTGCAGGCGGCGATGGAAGGTTACCAGGTAGTTACGATGGAAGAAGCCGCGCCGCAGGGCGACATTTTCGTCACCGCGACCGGCAACATCGACGTGATCACGATCGATCACATGCGTGCGATGAAACATCGTGCCATCGTGTGCAACATCGGCCACTTCGACTCGGAAATTCAGATCGGGTCGCTGCGCAATTACAAGTGGGAAAACGTCAAGCCGCAGGTTGACGAGGTCGTGTTCCCCGACGGCAAGCGTTTGATCGTGTTGTCGGAAGGCCGGCTGGTGAATCTGGGCAACGCCACGGGCCATCCCAGCTTCGTCATGAGCGCCAGCTTCAGCAATCAGGTTCTGGCACAGATCGAGTTGTACAACGCCCCGAAGGGGAAGTACGGCACGGAGACGGTGTACACTCTGCCGAAGCACCTCGACGAAAAGGTTGCCGCCCTGCATCTGGCCAAGGTCGGTGCCAAGTTAACGGCATTGTCACCGAAGCAGGCGGAGTATCTTGGAATTTCCGAAAAAGGCCCGTTCAAACACGATCTTTACCGGTACTGATTACCTTTACGAAAATTAATTCACCAGCTTGTCATGCCAACAAGCTGGTGAATCCAGTTCGAAATCCCTAAATGAGCGCGTGTTGACGGCGGCTGTTCTTTCGGCGGACTTTAGTTCGGCGTAAGCAGGTGCCGTCTGTCATGAAAGTTTTGTTAGGGAAACGCCATGATGACTGCCCAGACGGACCTTCGGCCGCCGTTTACCCATGCGGTGAAGCAGGCATTACGGGGTGTTAATAATTCACAGGTAGAATCCGATCTGCTGTTTTTCGAGGCATGGGAGATCCACCCTTCGGCCCATTTGGGCGCGGCCTTGCGCGCCAGTCAGATCAGACGGGCGAATCCCGACCTCGCCGCCGCGATCGAGGCTGAACTCAAGGCGATCGCCGGGCGCGCCAGGCGCTAGAGCCGGCGAATTGGCAACGTCGCCGAGCAGGCGACGATCATGCAGGAAAAGCAGGCCACGGTCAGGAAAACCCCACGAAATCCGGTGGCGACATGGTGTAAAAACAGGATGCGGGCGATCGGATCCAGGCTGTCCAGCGCCCCCGGGCCGTATTGCACCATCCGCGTGAATAGTCCGGCCACATCCCCAGCGACCAGCGACAGGATACCGAACAGCACGGCCCCGGCCGCTGCCGCGCCGAACGCGGACCCTAGCGAGCGGGACAGTTGCACCGCCGCTGCCGCCGCCCCAAGCTGGCGGGGGCCGGCGATCGACTGGACCGTTATCTGGGCAGTGATCATGGCCGATCCCTGGGTCAGGCCACCGCCCGCCAGCAGCCAGGACAACTCGGTCCGGCTGAGTGCGGGCGCCCAGATCGCGGCGGCGATAAGCGTGGCGGCAGTGATGCCCAGGCCGGCGGTGGGAAAGATCGCCGTCCGGCCGCTGCGCGAGATCAGCCACCCCGTTAGTACAGCCCCTGAGCTGACGGCCCCGGTTAGCGGGATAAGCAGCAGCCCGGACTGGGCGGGCGAGGCGCCGGTGACCACTTGAAAATAGATCGGCAGAAACGTCATCATCGCCGATAGCGACGCGCCGGAACATGCGCCCATTGCCGTCGAGCGCCAGAACGCCGGAATTCGCAGCAGCGGCAAAGCCAGCAACGGCGCCGCCGCCCGGTTTTGCTGCCACAGCAACGCGGTCAGACCCGCCGCTGTCAGTGCCAGAAGCCCGCCCAGCCCCGGCAGCGCCGCCGGGTTCAGGCGCTGGAGTTGCGACACCATCAGCAGCAGGGGGACGATAAAGCCGGCCAGAAGCACCATTCCCGGAAGATCGAAGCCCCCTGCCGCGCCGGTTCCGCGCATGCCCTCCGGCAGCCGGGTCAGCAGATACAGCGCCACCAGACCGACCGGCAGATAGGCCAGGAACACGGCATGCCAGCCCCAGATCTGGGTGATGAAGCCGCCCGCCACCGGCCCGATCGTGGTCCCAGCCACGATGTTCGCCGACAGATACCCCTGGAAACTGCCTCGCTGGCGCGGCGGCACATGCTCGCCCACCAACGCCTGCGCCAGTGTCATCAATCCGCCGCCGCCCAGGCCTTGCAGCATCCTCGCGGCCAGCAGCAGCCAGAAATTCGGGGCAAAGGCGCTCAGGCAGGATGCGGCCATGAAAACCGCCAGTGCGGCCGCCATCATGCGCCGCCGCCCGAACGCATCGCCCAGCCGCCCATAGGCTGGCGCGGCAATGGTGCTGGCTACCAGGTTGGCAACGACGATCCAGGACAGATATTCCACATGGCCAAACGAAGCGGCGATCGCGGGCAGTGCGGTCGCCACCACTGTACCGTCCGCCGAAGACAGGAAGACCGGCAAAATCAGCGGTATAACGACGTGGTGGAACAGGCGCGGCGGCGGCGTCGTCCGCGGTGCGGCGGTCTGTGTCACACTTAGCCCCGGGGGGCGCTTGGCGGAGGTGTCATAGGAGGTTTCCGGCGTTTCCCTTGGCACCGGGTTTGGCACGGCGGGCGCACGAACACCATGCCCTGATCGAATTCAACGGTTGTGCGGTCCCTACCGATGTGGTGGCATCGAAGTCTCCTCGAACTCAGGAAAAGGCAAGCCGCATGGCAACGTATCGCATTGCATCGACTCCGGAGACTGTCAGGTGGGGCGTGTTCGACGCCAGCTTTCCACCGCTGATCACGGTGAACTCCGGCGATACGGTCGTATTGGAATGCGTCTCGGGTGGGCCGGAGGTCATGCCGCCGGCCGGTTCGGGTCTGACCATCCCGCCGGCACTGGCCGCGATTCATGCCGCCAACGTGCCCCGTGCGCCGGGACACCTGATTACCGGCCCGGTCGCGGTGGCCGGCGCCGAACCGGGTGACATGCTGGAAGTGCATATCGCGAAGATCGAGCTGGGCTGCGACTGGGGCTATTGCGGCTTCCGTCCGCTGGCTGGCACCATGCCGGAAGATTTCCCTGAAACCTTCCTGTCGCACATCCCGGTCGATCGCGAGCGCAAGACCTGCCGCCTGCCTTGGGGCACCGAACTGAACCTGTCGCCGTTCTTCGGCGTGATGGGGGTGGCACCGCCGCCAGCCTATGGCAAGATATCCACCGTGCAACCGCGCGAGCACGGCGGCAACCTGGATAACAAGGAAGTTGGCGAAGGATCCACGCTGTTTCTGCCGGTCTGGGCGCCGGGTGCGCTGTTTTCGGCCGGTGACGGCCACGGGGTGCAGGGCGATGGCGAGGTCTGCATCAACGCGCTGGAAATCTGCCTGACGGGCACCTTCCAACTGACCTTGCACAAGGGCGGCGGCGCCCGGGATCCGCTGCTCACCTACCCGCGGGCGGAAACCCCCGGCCATTTCATCTCCATGGGTATGCACGAAGACCTGGACGTGGCGATGAAAACCGCACTGCGGCAGATGATCGCCTTCATTACCAGCCGCACCAATCTGTCCCGCCAGGAGGCGTATCAGTTCTGCTCCCTGGCGGTCGATTTTCACGTTACGCAGACCGTGAACGGTGAAAAGGGCGTTCACGGCATGCTGAAGAAAGGGTTGCTGTTCTAGTTCGGCGGGTTAGGGGGCCAGGAAATTCGCTGAAACCGAGGTGCGGGCGATCAGCGCGCGCAAGGCGGGGTTATCCTCGCTGTTTTCCTCGGTCAGCGTTTCCATCGGCACGAAGAACTCGTGCGCATGGGGAAGCTGGTGGCGGACGAAGCCCTTATAATGGCCGCTTTTCAGGCCGTAGAGGACCCGCATCTCCCTGACCGGCACCGCGACGTCGTTATAGGGTTCGTGCATGAATATCCCGGTTGTGCGCCACCGCGGCGTGGAGTCGTCCGGGGCGATCGGCGCCAGCAGCCACTCGATGGGACACAGGCACATCGTCGAGTGGGTGCTGGGCGCGAACCGGGATCGTTTGTCGAGCAGGTTCTGTATCGTGCTGCATGCCTCGATAGCGAGGATATCGACGAACGGGTCGGAGAACCCGCCGCCGAAGTTGAGCCACAGCCCGTCCGGCAGCGTCCGCAGGCGGCTGCTGCCAGGGATTTTCAGGAATGGGCTGCTGATTCGGGTTTCATCCTCGGATGGGCGTCCGCGTAGCCATGCCTCCTTGCCGCGCCGCGGCTTTACGCCGGGCGGACGTTGCCCCCATCGCTTGAGGCGGCTTTTCACCAGAAGGTCTAAAGAGAGCGATCCCCGCATCAGTTTCATCCTAAGCGTTTTTATAAATGCAACCTATGCGTGTATGACGAAATTTGCCTTTCGCAAGAAGCGCTAACATTTAGAAATGTTCCGCAACATGGTCGTTCCAAATGATGAGGAAAATCTTGACGGATTCGACGCGGGCCGAGTGTGCCAGATTTATGCTTCCCGCGGTTCGAAACCCAATGACTGCAAAGCCAATTAACCGATAAATCGCAGCAGGTTAGCGGGATATCCGAGCCCATCGATATTTGAGTTTAGGATGGGTCTGTTGGTTGGGAGGGGGATGCTTGCGCCATATAAAATTTCACTCAGTGAAATTCCACATACAACTTTAGATTGCCGACATAGAAAAGCCGGCGTCCCGTGGGAACGCCGGCTTCGACTATTGCATCCGGACCTGAATGGTCCCCGGGGAGGTCAGCCTCGGTTTGCGGTGGCCACGTAATCGCGCCGCGGTGCGCCGGTATAGATCTGGCGTGGGCGGCCGATGCGCTGCTGCGGGTCTTCCATCATCTCTTTCCACTGGCTGACCCAGCCGACGGTGCGGGACACGGCGAACAGCGCGGTGAACATGCTGGTGGGGAAGCCCATCGCCTTCAGGATGATGCCCGAATAGAAATCGACGTTCGGGTACAGCTTGCGATCGACGAAATACGGGTCATTCAGCGCGATCTTTTCCAGCTCCATCGCCAGATCCAGCAGCGGGTCGCCCTTGATGCCCAGTTCTTCCAGCACGTCGTGGCAAGCTTTCTGGATGATCTTCGCGCGCGGGTCGTAGTTCTTATAGACCCGGTGCCCGAAGCCCATCAGCTTGGTGTGGTTGTCCTTGTCCTTCACGTCGGCCAGGAACTGCTTGATGTTGCTGGTGTGGCCGATCTCGGCCAGCATCTTCAGCACCGCTTCGTTCGCGCCGCCATGGGCGGGGCCCCACAGGCTGGCGATTCCGGCGGCGATGCAGGCGAACGGGTTGGCGCCGGTGGAACCGGCCAGACGCACCGTGCTGGTGGAGGCATTCTGTTCGTGATCCGCATGCAGGATCATGATCAGGTCCATGGCTTTCGACAGGACCGGGTTGATTTTGTAATCCTCGGCCGGGACGGCGTGGAACATGTGCAGGAAGTTTTCCGCATAGGTCAGATCGTTGCGCGGATACACGAACGGCTGGCCGACGGAGTATTTGTGTGCCCAGGCTGCGATGGTCGGCACTTTCGCGATCAGGCGGAACGCGCTGATGCGGCGGCTTTCCGGATCGTGGATGTCCAGGCTGTCGTGATAGAAGGCCGACAGGGCGCCCACGACGCCGCACATCACGGCCATCGGGTGCGCATCGCGGCGGAAGCCATTGTAGAAGGTCCGCAGCTGCTCATGCAGCATCGTGTGGCGCATCACGCCCATCTCGAAGTCCTTGGCCTCGGCGGCGTTCGGCAGTTCGCCGTTCAGCAGCAGATGGCAGACTTCCAGGAAGTTTGAATGTTCCGCGAGTTGTTCTATCGGATAGCCGCGATACAACAGGATGCCTTCGTCGCCATCGATATAGGTGATCTTGCTGTCGCAGGACGCGGTGACGCCGTAGCCGGGATCATAGGTGAAAACCCCCAGATCGCCATACAGTTTGCGGATGTCGAAAACGTCGGGACCGACGCTTCCCGACAGCAGCGGAAGGCTGGTCGATTTGTTTGACCCGTCAAGGGTGACCGTGACAGTCCGTTTTGCTGCGGCGCTCATGCGCGAGATCCCTTATTGAAAGTGCTGTAGCACGCCACCGGCCGACAGACGCTGATCGCCTGCCGGTGCCGTTGGTTCGGGACAAAATTATGGCGCTATGCGTTCGGACGCAATCCTTCGCACGCGCAGCAGAAGCTCGGGCGGATTAATTCCGCGCATAACCGGTGCTAATGCAATACAGAATGCCGCCTGATCCGCGGCGCGGCCATCGGACGAACCTGTTCAGCATGGCATGCCCGGATCGCCTTGCGCAACGCCAGCAATGTCCGGGGCAGATTGAGATTCCCCGCTTCCTCGGCCAACATGGTAAGGCACTGTAAGACGTTGGCAGCCGTTTGCCGGCGAGCCGCGTCGGAAAAATCGTCGTCGATCATGGGCCGGATAATCTCTGTGGTTTGTCCCACGGGAGCGTGAGATAGGGGCGCGATCTGTATGCGGAAAATCCCGCGAGGCTGGCAAGGACGCAGTGGATTTGGCGGGAAATGCAATGAATAGTCAGGCAGAAATGCCACGCAAGCTGGGCATCGTCGCGGGCGGCGGGGTGCTTCCCGCGAAAGTCGCCGCGGCCGCGCGGGCGGCCGGACGCGAGGTCTTTATCGTCGGTCTGGAGGGTTTCGCGGACCTCGCCATACTGGCGCCATGGCCGCACGAAATCCGCCGGCTAGGGGCCGCCGCGCGTATCATCGCCGCGCTGCGCGAACATGGCTGCCAGGACGTGACGATGATCGGTTCGGTGCGCCGGCCGTCGCTGCTGGAGATGCGTCCCGATGCCGAGGGGGCCAAGCTGCTCGCCCGCATCGGCCGGGCAGCCTTCGCCGGCGACGACGGTTTGCTGGCGGCGGTGATCCGCGTGCTGACCGAGGAAGGCTTCCATGTCATCGGGGCGCACGACGTGCTGCGCGAGGCGGTTGGTCCGGCGGGCGTGCTGACCGACGCTCGGCCGGATGCACAGGCGATGACGGATATCGAACGTGGGGTGGTCGTGACCCGTCTGCTGGGTTCGGCCGACGTCGGTCAGGGGTGCGTGGTTCAGCAAGGCCTTGTCCTGGCGGTCGAAGCGATCGAGGGCACCGATGCGATGCTCGCCAGGGCTGGCCTGCTTCGGCGCGACGGGGTGGGCGGCGTTTTGGTGAAACTGGTGAAGCCCGGTCAGGATAAGCGGGCCGACCTGCCGACGATCGGGCCGGATACCGTGCGCAATGCCATCGCCGCCGGGCTGAGGGGGGTTGCTTTCGAAGCCGGGGCCACCATTCTGGCGGAGCGTGAGGCTTGCCTTGCCGCTGCGAACGCGGCCGGGCTTTTTCTGTTGGGCCTCGAGTCCGCAACCATGTCCTGAAGGGGAACCTCCAATGAGCCGGTTTCTGCACACCATGCTGCGCGTTGGCGATCTGCAACGCAGCGTCGATTTCTACGTCAAGGGTTTCGGCATGCGGGAAATCCGCCGCCGCGACGTGCCGGATGGCAAATACACCCTGGTCTTCGTCGGGTACGGTGAGGAAGAAGATCATACCTTGATCGAACTGACATACAATTACGGCGTTGAAAAATATGAGATGGGCTCGGCGTTTGGCCACCTGGCCGTAGGTGTGCCGGATGTGTACGCCACGACCGAGATGCTGCGCGGAATGGGGGCGAAGGTCACGCGCGAACCCGGCCCGGTGAAGTTTGGCACGACGGTGATCGCGTTCGTCGAGGATCCGGACGGCTATAAGATCGAGTTGATCCAACGGGGATAACCCGCCGGTTCCGCATACCCCGTGTCGCGGTGGCCATCCCGCCGCCGCGACACGGTTGCGTGCCTCGCCAGCCCGGCGTTTACTTCCGCCACAAACAAACAGCGGGACGGAACGGACATGGGACCTCTGGCAGGCGTTAAGATCGTCGAATTCGCGGGCATCGGGCCGGCGCCGCTGGCGTCGATGCTGCTGGCCGACATGGGTGCGACGGTGCTGCGTATCGATCGCCCGGCTGCGGCCGATCTCGGCATCCCGATGGCGCAGGAGCATGAGTTCACTTTCCGCAGCCGAGCGATCATGCGGTTGGATTTGAAGAGCGGGGATGCGGTGGAGGCCGCATTGAAGCTGATCGACGGCGCCGATGCCCTGATCGAGGGGTTCCGCCCCGGCGTGATGGAGCGGCTTGGCCTCGGGCCCGATGTCTGTCTGGGCCGCAACCCGAAACTGGCATACGGGCGGGTGACGGGCTGGGGCCAGGAAGGGCCGATGGCGCAGGCGGCAGGGCACGATCTGAACTACATCGCGCTGACCGGCGCCCTGCATGCTATCGGGCGGGAAGGGCAGAAGCCGACTCCGCCATTGAACCTTGTCGGCGATTATGGCGGCGGGGCGCTGTATCTGGTGACCGGGCTGCTGGCCGCGATTATCTCGGCCCGTTCGACCGGCGTGGGTCAGGTGGTGGACGCAGCCATGGTCGATGGCGCGCTGTCGCTGATGACACCGATCTACGCGATGCTGGCCGGTGGCCGCATGCCGGGCGGGCGCGGGCAGAACCAGCTCGATTCCGGTTCTTACTATTACGAAGTGTACGAATGTGCCGATGGGCAGTTCATCTCCATCGCCCCGATCGAGGTGAAGTTTCACGCCGAACTGCTGCGCCGGATGGAAATCGACCCTGCCGGTATGCCCGCCCAGCGCGACCGCGCAGGCTGGCCGCAATGGAAGGAAATGCTGACCGCACGCTTCAAGACACGCACTCGCGACGAATGGTGCCAGTTGCTGGAAGGGACGGATGCGTGTTTCGCCCCGGTACTGGCGATGAGCGAGGCGCATCAGCATCCGCATAATCGGGCGCGCGGTGCGTTCGTGGAGGTTGGCGGACAGCTTCAGCCCGGGCCGGCGCCGCGGTTCGGCACCACGACGCTGGCGACACCGCGTGCGCCGGGCACGGTGCCGCTGGGGGAAGCGTTAGCGGCTTGGAATTTGTCCCCCGCCACTTTGGACACCGTGTCCCGTTTGGCATCGTAACGGGCAATCGCACGGTCGGTACATCCGCGAAAACGCGCCGTTCGGGCTCTTAGAAGTCCGAGCGGCGCGTTGCGCTACTCGTTCAAGACCGGCGCTACCGCTTGCCGGTCGGCACCTTGTTGAACGGTACGCCTTTGTCCACCCGGATGTCGGACGGCATTCCCAGCACCCGTTCGGCGATGATATTCCGCAATATCTCATCCGATCCGCCTGCGATCCGCGCGCTGGGCGACGACAGCAGCGCCGCCTGAAACATGCCGTATGCCTCGGTCAGGTCCTCATCCAGCACGAGCCCGTTGTTGCCCATCAGATCCAGGCCGTAGCTGGCGATATCCTGCAGCTTCGACGCATTGACCAGTTTGTGGATCGAATTCTCCGGCCCCGGAGTCTCCCCCTTCGACAGCGCCGTCATCGTGCGGAAGCGGGTGAATTTCAGCCCCTGGGACCGAGCATGCCATTCGGCGATCTTCTCCCGCACCGCACCGTTCTGAAGCGCCGGTTTGCCGTCGATCCTCATTTTGCGGCTGAGTTCCACCAGATCGTCCACATCCGGGCGCTGCACGTCGCCAACCGCCAGACGCTCGTTCATCAGCGTGGTCAGCGAGACCTTCCAACCTTGGCCCACGGCACCCAGGCGCTGGGCATCCGGCACACGGACATCGGTGAAGAACACCTCGTTGAAATGGCTGGCGCCCGACATTTGATGGATCGGGCGGACCTCGATCCCCGGCGATTTCATATCCAGGAAGAAGAAGGTCAGGCCCTCGTGCTTCGGCTTATCCGGATCGGTGCGGACGACGATGATGCCGAAATCCGACAGATGCGCGCCCGAAGTCCAGATTTTCTGGCCGTTGATCACCCAGTCGCCGCCATCGCGCACCGCCCGCGTGCGCAGGGCCGCCAGATCGGACCCGCCGGCCGGTTCGCTGAACAACTGGCACCAGACTTCCTCCCCGCGCAGCGCCGGACGCACATAGCGGTCGAGTTGTTCCGGCTGCGCGTAGGCCATCATGGTGGGAATGCACATGCCCAGGCCGATTTCGTACAGCCCGCGCGGGACGACGAAATCGTCCTCCTCCTGATTGTAGATCACCTGCAGGATCGGCGAGGCCTCCTTGCCGCCGAACCGCTTCGGCCAGGTCAGGCCAGCGAACCCCGCATCGGCCTTCTTGGCCTGCCATTCCTTGCACCGCTTCACCGCGGCGGCATCGACGCCGCTTTGCCGCAGCACCGGTCGGCTGCCCGCCTTCAGTTCCGCATTGGCGCTCAGAAATGCTCGGGCTTCGGCGCGAAACGCGGCTTCTTCCTTGGTATCGTTGAAGTCCATGATGCTTCTCCCTTACGCCGCGTTGCGGGTTTCAAGCAGATCGACCAGCCGGTTCTTCCAGAACGGCGCCGATCCGATCATCAGGCCAAGCTGCTTGGACCGGCGATAAAACAGATGGCAATCGACCGCCCAGGTGAAGCCGATGCCGCCATGCGTCTGGATGTTTTCCTTCGACGCCAGATGAAACGCCTCGGTGGCGGACACCCGAACAGTGGCTGCTGCCAGAGACAGATCGGTGGCATCCTCCGACAGCGCCCACGCGCCGTAATACGCGTTGGAGCGCGCCAGTTCCAAAGCGACATACATGTCCGCCAGCTTGTGCTTGATCGCCTGGAACGACCCGATGGGGCGGCCGAAGGCATAGCGTTCCTGCGCGTAATCCTTCGCCATTTGCAGGCAGGCATCCGCCCCGCCAACCTGCTCGAACGCAAACAGGATCGCCGAACGGTCCAACACCCGCTGCACCGCACCCCAGCCGCCGGAGCCAAGCTGCTGCACCGGCAACCCGTCGAAGTCCAACCTTGCGTGGTTGCGGGACGGGTCCAGCGTTTGCAGGTCGTGGCGGCGGACGTCCTTCAGGTCCGCGACGAACAGGCCCGGCTGCCGGTGCTCATCGATCGCCACCACAATGGCGATATCGGCGATACCGCCATCGGCCACCGGCCATTTCGACCCGGTCAGACGCCCGCCAACGACCCGGGCATGGATCGCCGAGGGTTCCGGATTGCCATTGCCCTCGGACAGTGCGAAGCAACCGATCAGGGAACCATCGGCCAGTTTCGGCAGATATTCGCGGCGCTGGGCATCGCTGCCCGCGGTCAGGATTGCTTCCGCGGCAAGATAGGCCGTCGATCCGAACGGTACCGGGGCAACCGCGCGGCCCATTTCCTCCGCCAGCACGCACAGGCCTTCGTAGCCCAATCCGGCGCCGCCGAATTCCTCGGGGATCGCAGCGCCTATCCACCCCATCTGGGCGATTTCCCGCCACAGCGCGGCGGCATGGGTTTCCTGTCCGTCCAACGACCGCCGCACCACGGCTGGTGTGCATTGTTCGGCCAGGAACCGGCGGGCCTGATCGCGAAGCTGCTTGAGATCGTCGGAAAAGTCGAAGTTCATAGCGTTTCCCCTTTTTCAGCACGTTGCCAGTCCGCGCCCCGCGTGTGAAGCACTAACCCTGGTTGTTGCCGGGCAGCCCGCGGGGAAACAGGTTGGCGGCCAGCAACCCGCCATCGACATCCAGCGTCGTGCCAGTGATGTAGCGTGCCATGTCGGAGGCCAGGAACAACGCCGCCCGGCCGATATCGTCGGGCGTGCCGCGATGTCGCATCGGCAGCAGGCTGGCGGCATAAAGTTCCGCCCGCTGCGGCGTATCGAACAGGCGCGGCGTGACGATATGACCCGGTGCGATGGCGTTGACGCGAATGTCGTGCGGCGCCCATTCCACCGCCATGGTCTGCACCAGACTGATCAGGCCGGCCTTGGCAGCGCCATAGACACCGCGCATCGGCGCCGCCCGCTGGCCATCGACCGAGGCGATACCGACGATCGCGCCCGGCTGGCCGCGGCGGATCAGCGATTGCGCGACCTCTTTCGCGGTCAGGAAGAAATAGCGCAGGTTCAGCCGCATCTGGTCGTCCCAGATCTCCGCTGTCGTCTCCAGCAACGATCCCCAGGCTGCCGCGCCGACGATCGCGACCATTAGGTCCAGCCCGCCCAGCTTTGCCTCGGCCTCGGCGACGATCAGTGGGATTTCGGCATCGTCGAGCACGTTGCCCTCGATCGTGACCGCCTGGCGGCCAAGTTCCGCGACCTTTCGACCGACGGCGTCGGCGCGATCCGGCACCAGATCCACCAGCGCCACGTCGCATCCCGCCCGCGCCAGGAACAAAGCCGAGCTTTCGCCCATGCCCTGGCCACCGCCGATAATCAGGGCTCTTTTGCCGGCAAGACTGAAAAATGAGGTTTCCGATGACATGATTGTTCCTCCCTGAGCGGGAGTGGATCACCATGTGGCCAGCTTGGCAAAGCGCAAACGGGGGACAGGCATGCGGAACATTCCCATTGGCATCGACGCGACGGGCACACGCACCGAAACGGACTCGATGGGTGCGGTTCAAGTTCCGGCCGACCGTTATTGGGGCGCCCAGACACAGCGCAGCCTGCATCATTTCTCCATCGGCGACGACCGGATGCCCAAGGAGGTATCGCGGGCTTACGGTATCGTTAAAAAAGCGGCTGCCGAGGTCAATCTGGCGGACGGACGTCTTGTGCCGGAAAAGGCGGCGGCAATGATCGCCGCCGCGGACGAAGTCATCTCCGGTGCGTTGGACGCCCACTTCCCGCTATTCGTTTGGCAGACCGGATCGGGCACCCAGTCCAACATGAACGTGAACGAGGTGATCTCCAACCGGGCGATCCAGATTTTGGGCGGCGATCTGGGCAGCAAGTCGCCGGTGCACCCCAACGACGATGTGAATATGTGTCAATCGAGCAACGACACCTTCCCCTCCGCGATGCACATCGCCACCATCGAGATGCTGGATGGCAAGCTGCTGCCGCAACTGCATGCGCTGGCCGAGGCGATCGAGGCAAAGGCCGCCGCATGGATGGATATCGTCAAAATCGGCCGCACACACCTACAAGATGCAGTGCCGCTGACCGTGGGTCAGGAATGGTCCGGCTATGCGCATCAGTTGCGCGAAGCCATACGCGACATCCAGTACAGCCGGCGCGGACTGTACGAACTCGCCGCCGGCGGCACCGCGGTCGGCACCGGGATGACCGCGCCTCCGGGGTTCAGCGTGAAGATCGCCGAACGCATCGCCGCCCTGACCGGTAAGCCCTTCGTCACCGCACCCAACAAGTTCGCCGCCCAGGGATCGCTGGACGCGATGACCCGAACGTCGGCCGCGCTTCGGGGGCTGGCAGTCGGGTTGATGAAGATCGCCAACGACATGCGCTGGCTCGCCTCCGGCCCGCGCTGCGGTCTGGGCGAACTGCTGCTGCCGGACAACGAGCCAGGGTCCTCGATCATGCCGGGCAAGGTCAACCCGACCCAGTGCGAGGCGATCGTCATGATCTGCATCCAGGTCATTGGCGAGGATACCGCTGTCGCCTTCGCCGGCAGTCAGGGCAATTTCGAACTCAACACCATGCGTCCCATCATCATCGCCAATGTGCTTCACTCCGCTCGGATTCTCGCCGACGGGATAGAGAAGTTCCGGCTGTACTCGATTGAGGGAACCCGGTTGAACAAGAAACGAATCAGCCAGTACGTCGCCGGATCTGTCATGTTGGTGACTGCTCTCTCGCCCCTGATTGGCTACGACAAGGCATCGGACATCGCCCATGCCGCGATGGAGTATGATTTGACATTGAAACAGGCCGCTCTGCGATCCGGCACCGTCACAGAGGCCGATTTCGACCGTCTGGTCAATCCTCGCACCCTGGTCGGTAACGGCTTGGCCGGAAGCTAGACCGGATCGAGACCGGCCCCGTCGGGCCGGCCAGGGCCGTGCGCTACGTCCGGGCAACGGCGCAAGTATGGTCCTGCAACTCTTCGCCCGAGGCGCGATCGCCCGTCAGCAAATCCGCATGGTCGTCCAACAGCACGAACCCGCGGTCGCCATCGGCCGCCGTCGTGCCAATCAGAACCAGAGTGTGCTGGCCGATGTCGCTGACGCCGGTATCGGCCAGCATGCGGAACGGGTTAGCCCCATCCAGCATTTCGTGCGGGATCCGGATCGCCCGATAACGATGGCCTGCCAGCAACGCGGGAAACGGCGTCCAAACGTCGGCGATCTTATCGCGGTTCGCGGCCAGCGCATCCCGGACATCCGGCCGTATGCAGTCGATGTGGATATGTAACTGATCCTGGCTTCTGCCGACCGATGAATTGATCGCCAGCGCCAGTGCATCGCGCGGCAGTTCGACTTCCAACCGGCCTTCGACAAAGTATCGCGCCCGCCAGGCGTCCTCCCAGTAGTTCGGCGCGTCCGGCGCCAGGATCGCGGGATCGTCGATACCGCTGATCCTTGCGGTCGGAATCAGCAGAAACTGGGCGATGCCCTTCCTGTCCTTCAGTACGGCGAAGCCTTTATCCACGCCGTTCGCCAGATCGACATCGGAGCATGGCGACGGATCGCGCCCATCCAGTTCGTGAGGTACGCATTGGCCGTTGACGATGTTCCAAAGCGCTGACGGGTCGGACGCATGACTGCTGACCGGGGTGGCCAGCAGCCCCGCCAGCAACAGCCATGCGGTGCGCATCATCTCGCCTCCAGTTCCGACCCGGCGAGCAGTTCGCAAAGGCGGGCCATTTCGGTATGGTCGGCATCAGGGCCGAACTTCGCCAACGCCGAGACGATCATCTCGTTCACCAGCGCCGACACCGGGGCGGATGTGCCGGTTTCGCGGCCGACCTGCATGGCGATCGACAGGTCTTTCGCCAGCAGCCCCATCGCGAAGCCGGCGTCGAACTTCCGCGACAGCACGAATTGCTTGAACTTCTTCTGCGTGGAGTTGTTCATCCCCGTCGCCGCGTTCAATACGTCCGTCATGACAGCGGGGTCCAGTCCGAAGCGCTGCCCGATCAACAAAGCCTCGATCCCGATCAGGAACCCGCCGGTGCTGACCATGTTGTTCAGCGCCTTCATCGCCTGACCGGACCCGACGCCGCCGGTTCGCAGTACCGAGGCGCCCATCGCCGACAGCACCGGCATGGCCTTGTCGATGGCAGCGGGATCGCCGCCGACCATGATCGCAAGCTGCCCGGTCTTCGCCCGCGGCACACCACCGGAAACCGGCCCGTCGATCAACGTGCCGCCCAGGGCCGCGACCTGTTCGGCCAGCCGCTGGGTGACCGAGGGCACCCCGGAACTCATTTCGATGATGATGGTCCCGGGTTTCATGCCGGCGAACAGATTGTCGTCGCCGCCGGACAGCACACGCTCGACGATCGCGCTGGTGGGCAGCATCGTGACGATCAGGTCCGAGGTTTCGGCCAGTTGCCGCAGCGTGTCGGGGGCGAACCCGCCGACCTGCTGGACAAAGTTGTTCGCTGTTTCGCGGCGTGAGTCATTTACGTTGACGGTGAAGCCGGCTTTCACAAGGCAGGCGGCCATTGGCCAGCCCATGTTGCCGACGCCGACGAAGCCGACGGTCTTGGTCATGTGCCGTTACCCTTTTGCCGCGTCCACTTCCTTGAACACCTCGGTGGCGATCTTGAAAGCCTCCAGCGCGGCGGGGATGCCGCAATAGCCGCCGACCTGGATCAGCACTTCCTTGATCTCGTCGCGCGATACGCCGTTGGTCAGCGCCGCGCGCAGATGCAGGCGCAGCTCCGCACCGCGGTTCAGCGCCGACAGCATGCCCAGGTTGATGATGCTGCGGGTCTTGCGATCCAGTCCCGGGCGTGTCCAGCACATGCCCCAGGCCATTTCGGTCGTCATCTGCTGGAACACGGCATTGAAATCGTCCGCCCGGGCGAGCGAGCCATCGACATAGTCGGCCCCCAGAACCTCGCGGCGGACTTTCAGGCCCTGCTTGAACAGTTCGCTCTGGTATTCAGGGCGGTTGGGGACATCGACCATGATTTGTTCCTCTGCTTGGTAAGCTGGGCGGAACCTAAGCCGGCCCGGCAAAGCGGGCAAGGCCGGGCCGGTTGGTTTCCAAGGCGCATTGCTTTCACGCACAAATGAAAACAACCGGCTGGCGGTTCGGCTGTCCGAGGATTTAACCTGTGCATCAACAACGCTGGTCGCCAATAGCCGCGAAATGCGCCGCAAGTCGCGATTTTCCACACAGAAGCGGTGTCATTTATTGTTAGTTTGGGGGACTTCATGGCTTGGTCTCTTCTGAAGCACGTATTCTCGCATTTCCTGAGCTTCACGTTCGTCGTAACCATGGCAACGTGGGTGCTGCTCGTTGCTGGTGCGGCGATCACGTTTCTTGTACGCTCCGATCACGGGCAGCCGCGGACATTTCACGGCTTTGGCCGGTTTTTTTTGCCGCCGGAAATTGTCAAACGGAAATCCTGTCGGATCGACGCTGCGTTCTGGCTCGTCAACCGCATGACCACCCCCTTCGTCATCGCTCCGTTACTGCTAGGCAGCGCGGTCTGCTCAGAACTGACATACCATGAGCTGTCGGCCCGGTTAGGCCCGCACACGGAACGCCCCGAATCCTGGCTGCTATGGGGCACCGTCGTCTTTATTGCCGTCATCGCAGCCGACTTCGGCACCTTCTATACCCACTACCTGGACCATAAGATCGGCGCGATGTGGGAGTTTCATAAGGTGCATCACGCAGCGGATTTTCTGATCCCGATCACCAACAAGCGGTTCCATCCGGTCCAGCAACTGTTCGACAATGGCGGCGTCGCACTGACCACAGGCGTGGCGCTGGGCGCCTGTGCCTATGCGCTCTCCCTGCCGATCTACGATAATACGATTGCCGGCATCGACGCCTACTTCCTGGTGAACGCGCTCAGCTTCTATCACCTGCGCCATTCGCATATCCCAATGGCGTACGGGCGGCTGGAAAAATGGCTGCTTAGCCCGGCACAGCACCAGCTTCACCACAGCCGCGAAGACCGCCACTGGGATAAGAATTTCGGGCTTTTCCTTTCGGTCTGGGACCGCATGTTCGGCAGTTTCCTTTTCTCCGAACCACCGGGCAGTTACCAGCTTGGACTTGCAGGCAACGAAGGGCAGGCGTTCCAGTCGGTATGGCACCTGTACTTCACGCCGTTCGCCAACATCTGGAAATCCCGGGCAAGGCGGCCCGAGGACCAACCCCGGGCCAGTATTCCCGCCCCCGGGGCCGGACCGGCCTGACATCGGCGAATACCGACGCACGGCAGCAACAACAGGCCAAAACTGGCGAAAGGACGTCTGCCCGATGCCGCTATCTGGCCCTATTCGCAGCCGCATGCTGCGCGACATCGCTATCTATGGCGCTTCGACCGGAGTGGCGGCAGTTCTGATCCTGGCGCAGACGCGGGTGCTGTGGCGAGCCCTTACACCGACGGATTTCGGTGTCTGGGCGCTGGCTGACCCACTGATGCTGCCGTTGGCCAGCCTGGTTCTGTTCGGGATCGATCAGGCGGTCGTCAAACAGCAGCAGGCCGACGGTAAACCGCTGTCCGTCGTGGTCGGCGCGCTGCTGACCGCTACCCTGCCTGCCAGCCTGCTGTGCCTGATGGCGATCGGCGCGATCGCCGAATTCGGCTTCCACCTGCCATGGACAAGTGCGCTTTTGCTGACTGTCGCAGGCGAGGCCCTGATCCTGACGATGCAGACCGCTTTCCGCTCCACGGGCGCCACTATTCCGTTCGCCGCACTGCTGGTCGGACGCAACCTGCTGTATCTGGCGCTGCTGGCCGGCGTGCGGCTAACCACCGAACCGGCGCCGCTGTCGCTCGGCGGGGTCTTCACCATGCGCGGTGGCTGCGTCGTCGTCCTCGGACTGATCGCCGTCGCGGCGCTTCGTCCCCGGCCGCGGGTGGACTGGGGTGCTTACCGCGACGCCATCGGCTACGGATTTCCGCTGCTGGTCACCACTTTCATCTATGGCGTGTCGGATATGACGGATCGGTGGTTCCTGGCGGATTTCAGCGGGGTGGTCGCGGTCGGAGTCTATTCCCTGCACCTGAAAACGGCCGCGATCGTGGCACAGGCCATTGTGATCCCGTTCGGTCTCTGGTTTCCGCCCGAACGCTTCAAGCATATCGGCGATCCGGATCGGGGCCATGCGTTCTTCAAGAAAACCGCCATCGCCGTCGCCCTGGTGTGTGCCTATGTGTCCGGTGGCGTCTGGCTTGCCCGGGATATCGTGCTGCCGCTAATCGCGCCGGGCATCGTCGCGTCGCCGCTGGTGCTGGCCTGCTGCCTGGGCGGTGTCACCTGCCTGGCGCTGAGTCACGCCTTCAATGTCGGGCTACTGCAGCCGGGCCACACCGCGAAGAACGCCTGGTGTATGCTGTACGCCGTGGCCGCGACGGTCGTTGCAGCCGCCGTCCTGGTTCCGGTTTTCGGCATGGAAGGTGCCGCGGCCAGCCGGTTAGCCGGGGGCGCGGTGCTGGTAGCCGTTACAGCGATGTATTCATACCGTGTCGCGCCGATCGCGTTTCCATTCAGCCGGATCGCGGCCTGCTTCGCTTTCGCCATTGCCGCCGCACGGGTCATCGACCCGATCGAACCGGCGCGGGATGTCTGGCATGTGTCCGCCATTCTGATCGAGTGGTCCGTTGCCATGGGGTGCATCGCGCCGCTGTTGTGGCTTCGGCTTCCCGGCCGCGGCTACCTGCTGAACCAGGCTCCTCCGTCGCCATCTTAGGCGATGCCCAAAGCGGACGCCCGATGCCATCCGAGCCGTCGATCGTCGGACGCAGCCGACTGACGCGACAGGGCTCCGATCCGGGTTCCAGGGGGTTGCATCGAAGACAGCAAGGAAAATTAGCCGCGGATGGACGCAGATGCACGCCGATGCCGTGTGCTGGCTTACAGATCGCGGGCTATTCGTGGGGCCTCGGCGATAGCCCTACCGAACAAGATGCTATCGCCGGCTATTGCATGACAGGCAGACCAGGCTTGCCCAATTCATGGGCCAAGGCATTTTCATAAGTCGTTTCCGGGAATCCGGCACCCGGCGCATTCATGACCCCGAATACGCAGCCGAGGCTGAACCCCGAAAACCGATCCACCGCCGCGCTATCGGCGTGCATCTGCGTCCATCCGCGGCGAAAATCCCTTTCTTCCAGTCGATCGTCCACATCCCGCCCTTCGATCGAAAAGACGTTCAGTAGCAAAGGATGGCCAATACACCGGCAACGAAGGCCGCACCAAGCGATCGAGCGGCGTATCCCGATCGGAGATTTTACAAGAACGATCCGATAACGACACACCGCCGGCAACGCGATTCGCCAATCTTTGGGCGCCGTATAAGCCACACACGGAGCGATCTACGTTTGCACACACGCGGGATCGCCCATAACCTGCCTGCCGACAGCCAACCAAGAACGAATTCGGGCAGGAAACGCATGGCCGACGACAACGTCTCAATACCCCAAGCCGCGCCGGTGTCGGATGTCGGCTGGGAACCCGAACTGCGGGAACTGCGCCTGCGCCAGGCGATGGCGCGCGAACTCGGCGGCAAGGACCGCGTGGCGCGTCAGCATGCCGGTGGCCGGCTGACTGTGCGGGAGCGAATCGACCGCCTGCTGGATCCCGGCACATTCAAGGAAGTCGGCAGCATCGCCGGCAAGGGCACCTACGACGAAAACAGCGAGCTGATCGGCTTCATGCCGGGCAACTGCGTGTTCGGCCGCGGCTCCGTCGATGGCCGCCCGGTGGTTGTCGCCGGGGACGATTTCACCCTGCGCGGAGGATCGGCCGACGCCTCCATCAAGGGCAAGCCCAAGATGTCGGAGGAAATGGCAACCAATTTCCGCATGCCGATCATCCGGCTGATCGAAGGGTCTGGCGGCGGCGGCTCTGTCAAGACAATCGAAACGACAGGCCGAGCGAATTTGCCGGGGGGGCTGACGGAGACGACGTCGTTCGATTTGGTCGCCAACCAGATGAGCCAGGTTCCCATCGTCGGCCTCGGCCTTGGATCTGTCGCCGGCCTCGGCGCCGCTCGGCTGGTCGCCTCGCATTACGCGGTGATGGTGAAGGAAATCGCCGCGGTCTTCGTCGCCGGCCCGCCGGTGGTGGAGCGCCTGGGCGAACCGCGCACCAAGCAGGAACTCGGAGGCTGGCAAATCCAGTTGCGCTGCGGCGCGGTCGATCATGCCGTCGATACCGAGGAACAGGCCTTCGCCGCCGCCCGTAAATTCCTGTCCTACATGCCCAGCTCGATTTACGATCTGCCGCCCCGCGTGCGCGGCTGGGACAGCCCGGACCGGCGGGAGGAGTCGCTGATCTCCGCGATCCCCAAGGTCAAGCTGCAGGCTTACCACATGCGCCGGATCGTCTCGTCGGTCTTCGACAAGGACAGCTTCTTCGAAATGGGCGCCCTGTTCGGGCGATCCATCATCACCGGCCTCGCGCGGTTGGACGGCTGGCCGGTCGCGGTGCTGGCCGGCGACCCGCTGTTCGACGGCGGCGCCTGGACCGCGGACGCATGCAGCAAAATCGTCCGGTTCGTCGATATGGCGCAGACATTCCATCTGCCGATCGTGCATCTGGTGGATTGCCCCGGCTTCCAGGTCGGTCTGCGCGCCGAAAGCAACGCCGTCATCCGCTGGGGCGTACGCGCGCTGTCCGCGATCAATCAGACCACCGTGCCCTGGTGCAGCATCATCGTGCGCAACTGCTACGGCGTCGGCGGCCTTGGCCATCAGCCGGTCGGCCATCTGTGCCTGCGCTATGCCTGGCCATCGGCGAGCTGGGGCTCCCTGCCACTGGAGGGCGGTATCGAAGCCGCCTATCGCGCCGAAATCGACGCCGCCCCCGACCCCGCCGCCAAACTGGAAGAAATCGAAACCAGACTGAACAAGCTGCGCTCCCCATACCGCACCGCCGAGGCGTTCTGGGTGGACGAGGTGATCGACCCGCGGGACACCCGCAAGGTGCTGTGCGATTTCGCCAATCTGGCGGCGCCGCTGCGCACGCCGGGGCCATCGTCGTTTGGGATGCGGCCGTAACAACAACGCGTACCGCCAGTCCGACACAACAAGAATACCGGGAGACGTCTATGAAAATCCGCCGCCGAACCCTACTGGGCGGGGCCGCTGCCCTGTCGATGCCCGCGATCCGCAACGCCCGGGCCGCGTCCACCATTAAAATCGGCGTTCTGTCCGATATGTC
>JAJZEV010000111.1 GCA_021805665.1 Pseudomonadota bacterium | reverse complement strand
CCGACTTCCAGCGATTGCCAATTTCAGCCGGCAGTGCCTCCCCGGCGGAAATGCATCGCCGCAGTCGCGAGGACCCGGCACCCGGGCCGATGAACGGATTGGCCAGCAGCCCCGCGTACAAGGTCGGCACGCCGCCGAACAGCGTGGGGTTGTGCGTGCGCATCATGCTCAGCACCGCGTCGGGCGTGGGCCGGTCCGGCAGGAACACCGTCTTGGCGCCCACCGACATCGGAAACGTCAGGCTGTTGCCCAGCCCATAGGCGTGGAACGCCTTGGCGGCGGAAAACATCGTGTCGTCGGGGCGCACGTTCAGCACCTGTGCGCCGTAGGTATCGGCGGTGAACCGCAGGCTGGAATGGACATGCCGCACGCCTTTCGGCGCCCCGGTCGAGCCGGATGAATACAGCCAGAACGCAACCTCATCGGGGGAGACCGGCACCGTGGCGGTCGCGGGATCGCCGCCGGCCAGGAATGCCGGAAAGCCGGTCCAGCGCGCATCCGGTTCGGACCCATCGGGTTCCGATACAACGATATGCTTCAGGTGCCGAAGCGACCCACCCAGCGTGGCCATCAAGCCGGCGGAAATGACGACGGCTTCCGCTCGGCTGTCCGACAGGATGTATTCGACGGTTTCGGCCGTCAGCAGCGTGTTGATCGGGATCGGTACGATACCGGCGCGCAAGGCCCCCCAAAAGGCGATGGGAAAGTCGATGGTGTCTTGCAGAAGCAACACGATCCGGCGCTCGCGCCCGATACCGGCGGCGGCCAATGCGCCGGCGAACCGGCGGGTGGCGGTTTCCAGGCCCGCATAGGTCAGGCTGCGCCACGGGTCTTGAAACGCCACGCGATCCCCGCCGCCATCCCTTGGATGGCGGTCAACAAACCAATCGACCGCGTTGCCATGCACCATCTGAGTCAACCACTCCCTGTCGTCCGGATGCTGCGATCCGTTTGTATGCATTATATTGCATGTTTACCCCAGATACGAAAGAGGCTTCTTGGCGGAACGCAGCAGACTCCGCCACTTCCCCTGGACCCGAACCCCTAGTCGCTGTAGTGGGACCGACATCATGCCCCGCACCGCGACGATCCACCGAAAGACCTCGGAAACCGATATCTCCCTGACGCTGAACCTGGATGGGACAGGCGTAGCGGACATTGCCACCGGAATCGGCTTCCTCGACCATATGCTGACCGCCCTCGCCAGGCATGGCCTGTTCGATCTGACGGTGCGGGCGACGGGCGACCTGCATATCGACTTCCATCACACCACGGAGGATGTAGGCATCGTGCTGGGTGCCGCCTTCGCCAAGGCGCTGGGCGACAAGCGCGGTATCCGCCGGTTCGGCCATGCCCTGATCCCGATGGACGAAACCCTGGCGGAAGCCGCGGTGGATATCTCCGGCCGCCCGTTCCTGGCCTGGACCGTCGATTTCCAGCGTCCCAAGATCGGCGAAATGGACACCGAACTCTTCGAGGAGTTCTTTCGCGCCCTGGCGTTCAACGCGATGGTGACGCTGCATATAACCAAACGTGCCGGCCATAACGCGCATCACGTCGCCGAGGCCTGCTTCAAGGCCACCGCGCGCGCCCTGCGGATGGCGACGGAGGCGGACCCGCGGATCGGCGATGCCATACCGTCCACCAAGGGGGCGCTGTGAAGCCGTACACCGCGCTGATAAAGTCGGACGCCGAACCGGTTCTGGTGCGCGAAGGCTTTGCGTGGGGCGCGTTGATCCTGGGACCGTTCTGGCTGGCAGCGCATCGTGCGTGGATCGCGTCCGGGATCGTCCTGGCCGCATACGTACTGATCGCCGTTCTGGTTCCGGAACCGGCGGGCACGGTGGTGGCTTGCGGATTGGGGTTCATCCTGGGTTTCACCGGCAATGATCTGCGCCGCTGGGCGCTGGAGCAGCGCGGCTACCTGTTGTTCCACGTCATTATGGCAGCATCCATGGACGATGCGTTCGTGCGGTTGCTGACCGATCGGCCCGATCTGGCCGCGCGCTTCCGCCAGGGGCTGGCATGATGGCTGGCATGATGCGGATCGCGGTGGTCGATTACGGCAGCGGCAACCTCGCCTCCGCCTCACGCGCGCTGGAACTGGCGGCGGAACGGGCCGGGATCGCGGCCACGGTGACGGTGACAGCCGATCCCGCCGTGGTGGCAGCCGCCGACCGGATCGTGCTGCCGGGGCAGGGTGCATTCGCCGACTGCGCCGCCGGGCTGGCGGCGGTTCCGGGTATGCGTGATGCGATCGAAACCGCCACCGCCAGAGGCGCCCCATTCCTGGGCATCTGCGTCGGCATGCAACTGATGGCCGAACGCGGCCTGGAACACACGGTCACGCCTGGCTTCGGCTGGATCCGTGGCGACGTGGCGGAAATGGCGGCACCCGGTTTGCGCCTGCCGCAAATGGGCTGGAACGGGCTGGATTTCGTCCCCGGATCGCATCCGCTGCTGGACGGCTTGCAGCCCGGCGACCACGTCTATTTCGTTCATAGCTATGCCCTGGTGCATGGCGCACCGAACCAGACCATCGCCACGACCGACTACGGCGGCACGGTTCCCGCCATCGTCGTCGCCGGCAACCGCGCGGGCACGCAGTTTCACGTCGAGAAAAGCCAGGACGTCGGCATCCGCCTGCTGTCCAACTTCCTGCGTTGGACACCCTGACCATGTCGGACGCCATCGCGAACCAAGAACCGCAACTGCTGATCGAACACCTGAAAGACTTCAACGATCAGGATCTGAATGCCTTGTGCGAGGCCACCGATGCCGCGATTATCGACGGCGGCGGGTTCGGCTGGGTCACCCCGCCCGGACGCCGAGCGCTGGAAACCTATTTCCGTGGCGTGCTGCTGGTGCCGGAGCGCGAACTGTTCGTGGCCCGCCTGAACGGGGAAATCGTCGGTTCGGCGATCCTGGTCCGCCCGCCCCGCAACAACGAAGCCCAAGCGTTCGCGGCCAATCTGATGCACTCCTACATCGCGCCCTATGCCCGCGGGCACGGCCTGGCAAGGATGCTGACCGCAGGGGTGGAGGAGCGGGCTCGGGAACTCGGCTATCACATCCTGAACCTGGACGTGCGGGAAACCCAGACGGTCGCCATCGCGATGTACGAATCGCACGGTTACATCCGGTGGGGCGAGCATCCGGAATATGCGTTGGTGCGCGGCAAGTCGGTAACCGGGTTCTTCTTCTACAAGCGTCTGCGCCCGCCCAAGGCCGGCGGCAGCCAGTAACGCTATCGTCTTGCCGGGGTGCGGACCCGGGCCCGACGCGATGGGATTTAATCATATGTCATATCTTACCCTATATCCCGCCATCGACCTGAAAGACGGCCAGTGCGTCCGCTTGCGCCGGGGCGAAATGGATCAGGCGACCGTGTATGCCGACGATCCCGGCGCGCAGGCCAAAACGTGGCAGGCGGCGGGGTTTTCCTGGCTGCATGTCGTGGACCTGAACGGCGCGTTTGCCGGCAAGCCGGTCAATGCCGGCGCGGTGCGGTCCATCCTGGCCAATGTCGCCATCCCCGTGCAACTCGGCGGCGGCATTCGCGACCTGAAGGGGATAGAGGCGTGGCTGACCGCCGGAATTAGCCGCGTGATCCTGGGCAGCGCCGCGGCCAAGAACCCCGGTCTGGTGATCGACGCCTGCAAGGCGTTCCCCGGCCGCATCGCCGTGGGCATCGATGCCAGGGAAGGCTTCGTCGCGACCGAAGGCTGGGCGGAGACATCGACCATGGCCGCCGCCGATCTGGGGCTGCGGTTCGAGGATGCCGGCGTGTCGGCCATTATCTACACCGATATCGGCCGCGACGGTATGCTGACCGGCCTGAACCTGGAGCAGACCGCGGCCCTGTCGCACCGGTTGACGACCCCTGTGATCGCCTCGGGCGGGGTGGGCTCGATGGCGCATCTGGCGGAACTGAAAGCAGCAGCCGCGGGCACGCGAATCGAAGGCGTGATCGTTGGGCGCGCGCTGTACGACGGCCGGATCGATCCAGCCGGGGCGCTGACGCTTCTGGGGCGCTAAACCCCGGATAAATAGCGCCGTCATCCGGTTCGGGAGGTAATTGCACATCCGGTATGCGCGTAAGTGCTTGCATCGCCGGGTGCTGCGCTATCTAAAGCCCCACCATGCTGAAACTTCGTGTGATTCCCTGCCTGGACGTGAAAGACGGCCGCGTCGTGAAAGGCGTGAACTTCGTCTCCCTGCGCGATGCCGGCGACCCGGTGGAGCAGGCGTCGGTGTATGACGCCGCCGGTGCGGACGAGCTGACATTCCTGGATATCACCGCCAGCCACGAAAATCGTGACACCATCCTCGATGTCGTCTCCCGCACCGCCGCCCGGGTGTTCCTGCCGCTGACGGTCGGCGGCGGAATCCGGTCGGTCGAGGATATGCGCCGCCTGCTGTTGGCCGGCACAGACAAATGCAGCATCAACTCCGCCGCCGTTGCCCGGCCCGAACTGGTGCGGGAAGCGGCGACCAAGTTCGGTAGCCAGTGCGTGGTGGTGGCGGTGGACGCCAAGCAGACCGCGCCCGGAAAATGGTCGGTCTTCACCCATGGCGGCCGTCGCGACACGGGGATCGACGCGATCGACTGGTGCCGGCAGGTTGTGGCGCTGGGCGCGGGGGAAATTCTGCTGACCAGCATGGACCGCGACGGCACCGGCACCGGCTTCGACCTGGATCTACTACGCGCTGCCTGCGGCGCGGTGCGCGTACCGGTGGTCGCCTCCGGCGGTGTCGGAACCCTGCGGCATTTTGTCGAGGGCGCGCAGGCCGGGGCGACCGGTCTGCTGGCCGCGAGCGTATTTCACTTCGGCACGTTCACGGTCGCGCAGGTCAAGCAGGCACTCGCCGATGCCGGCCTGCCGGTTCGCCTGCCCCGGAAGGCCGCCTGACATGGCAAAGACAACCAAGAAGAAGACCGTCGCGGCCGCGAAGGTGACGAAAAAGCCGGCGGGCAAGACTAAAAAGGTCGCCGCCAAAAAAATCGCCGCCAAGAGGGTTGCCGCTGCCTCGGTGCCCTCCGACGCCGTGGTGCTGGACCGGCTGTTCGCCGTCGTCGAAAGCCGCCGCGATGCCGACCCGGCGATCAGCCACTCCGCCCGCCTGCTGTCGCGCGGGCCGGCGAAGGTGGCGCAGAAATTCGGCGAGGAAGCGGTCGAATGCCTGATCGAGGCGGTCGCCGGCAACCGGGAGGCGCTGATCGGCGAAAGTGCCGATGTGCTGTACCACCTGCTGGTGCTGTGGGTGTCCTCGGGCGTTAACCCGGCCGATGTGTGGGCCGAACTGATCCGCCGCGAGGGTGTCAGCGGAATCGCCGAAAAAGCCGCGCGTGCCACACCGGTCGCGGTGCGGCGGAGCCTGGGGACTTCCAAGATCCCCTAAGCCGGTTCGATGGCTGGCGCGATGCTGGCCGTTATCGTAAGAAACCGCCGGAAAATCGATTGAGGGGAACCTTCCGATGCCGGTCAGCGGTCTGCCGCCATACGACAGCCAGAACATCTTCGCGCGCATCCTGCGCGGCGAAATCCCCTGCAAAAAGGTCTATGAGGACGCGTTCGCCCTGGCGTTTCATGATATCGCCCCGCAGGCACCGACGCATATCCTGGTAATTCCCAAGGGGCCGTATTGCTCGTTTGCCGATTTCAGCGCAACGGCAAGCGACGCGGACATCGCCGGCTTCTTCCGAGCGGTGGGTAAGATTGCCAAGGATTTGGGGTTGGAAGCGCCGGGGTATCGGCTGCTGGCGAATATGGGCGAGCATTCCGGCCAGGAAGTGCCGCATTTTCACGTCCATCTGTTCGCCGGCCGGCCGCTGGGACGGATGATTCCCGGCTAACCGGCGGCGAAGCGGCGCAGCGCGGCGGCGACGCGCTTCAGCACCGGCTGCCACCCGGCGCGCCGACGGGTTTCGGCGGCGGTAACGCGGAACAGCCGCATCCCCGGGTACCACGGGCTGTCGGTTCGGTCCGCCATCCAGCGCCAGTCGGGCGCGGTATCCAGGATCATCCATACCGGTTTGCCAAGTGCGGCTGCCAGATGGGCAACTCCGGTATCGACCGCGATCACCAGATCCAGTCTGTCGATCAGCACGGCGGTATCGGCGAAGCCCGACGCGGATTCCACCTCGCGCACGATCGACGGATGCGCATCGACGGCCGCCAGATCGGTCGGTCGCACCTGGTGTTGCAGGCTGTGGAACTCGATGCCCGCGATGGCGGTCAATCCCAGAAACTGTTCGGCCGGGATGGATCGCATATGGTCGCGCAGATGGCGGGTATCGCCGGACCAGACCAGCCCGACTTTCAGCCGCCGTCCGGCACCGCGCCGGGATGCGGATTTCCGCCGTACCGGCGGCGTCAGATAGGGGACGGTAGCGGGAATTGTCTCCAGGTCGGTGCCGAACCACCGCGGCAGGGCGGACGACGAACACTCGAAGTCGAAGAACGAATCGTCCGAAACGCCGTTCAGAACCGTCGCGTACGGTGCCGATAGCGCAAACAGGCGTACCAGAGGCTCGAACGTGCGCCAGACGATCGGGACGGCGCCGCGCTGGTGCAGCAGCGGCATGTAGCGGAAGAACTGGATCGCATCGCCATGCCCCTGGTCGTCGGTCACGATCAGCGACTTACCGGTCAGGTCCTCGCCCTGCCACGGCGCCACGGCCAGTTTCCGCTGCGGATCGGGGTAGAGTGCGACAATGCTCTCCCTGGCCGCGTAATCCTCCCACCCTTGCCGGAACTCGCCCAGGCGCAACAAATTCATGCCTCGCAACATCCGGGTGACGTTCGCGCCGGGCCGCATGGCCAGGGTCTCTTCCAGGTAGGGCATCGCCTCCCTGAACCGGCCCTCGGCGATCGCCAACTCTCCAAGCATGCTGATGGCTGCGGAGTAGTTATCCGGATCGTCTGCCTGATTGTCCAGCAGCGGGCCAAGGACCTTCAATGTCGTCCGGCCGTCGCCGGTCCAGGCGGCCAACTGCGCCAGACGCAGCCGGAACGTGGGGTTAGGCGGCTGGATGTCGTGCGCGCGTGCCGCCGAGACGACGGCTTCGTCGATGCGGCCCGTGGCCCATAATGCCACCGCACGCTCATACCAGGCCGGTGCGAAATTGGGTTCCCTGGCCAGAACGGCATCGGTCAGCGCAAGATTACGGATGTATTCCTTGCGATACGACGCGATTTCCGCCTGCCGGGTCAGCCCCAGCAGATGGCCAGGTTCCAGCAACAGGGCCTCGTCCAGCCGGCGGGCGGCGGACTCCAGCAGTCCGTGAGCAATGTCGTTCGTCGCGGCCTGCACCAGTTGGTCGGCTTCGGGTTGTTCCATCAGCATGCTGGATCGCACTCACCCATGGTCACCGAACTGTCATGGCGCGGTTGCAATCCTGGCTGCGCGGATGGTCGGCCGCGGCCTTCAGCCGCTGGCTTTCTGCTGCTCGCGCATGTGGCGCGCCCGGGCCAGCACCTTGTTTTCGATATCGCCCACGGTCGAGTCGGAAACGGGGGCGTCGATCCACTGGCCGTTTTGCAGTACCTGGCGGTAGATGTTGACCCGGATCCCGTCGCTGCGGAGTTCTTTGCTCAGGATATAGATCGTTGCCTTGAAACGCTCCCCGCTGGTGCCGGGCGGGGTGTACCAGTCGGTGATGATAACGCCGCCAAACGGATCGGCTGAGGCGACCGGCATGAAGGAAATGGTGTCGAGCGCCCCGCGCCACAGGAACGCGTTCACGCCGATGCCCGAACCATCGCTGTTGCCGCCGCTGTCCTTTTGTTTCAGCCCCTTGCCGACACCGAAAACCAAGCCGTTATCGTCGGACCCATCGCTTTTGACCGTCGCATCGAGCGGCGATCCGTTGCTGCCGTCCGCGGCGGCGGAGTTCGGGTCGGTCTGGGAGTTGCTGGAGGAGCATGCCGCCACGGTAAGCGCGGCCATGAGAGCCGCTGGTAAAAGCAGAGCAGAAAGCTGTGTCGCGCGCATAGCGGGTGCTTGCCTTTGGTTGCCGGTCGTACGGGTAACGCGGGTCTTTAGCCTTGAGGAGGCCAATCAGCAATCGGGATTCTGGTTTACCCCCTCGTCCTCATTACCTCTTGTCACTCACAGCTCGGTCGATCGTGGCCAGGGCGCCGATGGCCCCGACGGCATGGCAGCGCCCGGCTGGCAGGCGGGCGATCGTGGTGCCGGTTACGCCGCCCAGTGCCCCGATCATTTGGCAGACGGGGGCGTGACGGGCGATGGCCGACCAGCGCAGCGGCCCCAGATGCGGTGCGCCGGGGTGGCTGCCGGTTGCAAACGCTGGCGACAGAAAAGCCAGTGCCGCGCCAGCGCGACGGGCGCGCGTCAGGTCGCGCACCGAATGGGCGGAACTGGTGACAATGCCGCGCGGCCGGAACGCGCAGGGCCGCAACCCACCGCGCAGATGAAGCCCGGCTTTCAGCGCCGCGGCCAGGCGGCCGTCTCCGGCAACCACCAGCATCAGCTCTCGCTGCCGGCAGATACGCGCTAGATCGCGCCCCAGTGCCGCCCGGTTTGGATCGCCGTCATGCCGCAGAACGACGCCCGCGCGGCCCCGCGGTAGGGCGGTCACCGATTGGCGCGGATCGGCGAGTCGATGCTGGTCGGTAAACAGCCACAAACGGGGCAGCGCGGTGCGTTTGCCGCGCAGGCCCCATGCCAGCAGTTTCAGGTCCATATTACCGGGCCGTGTCAGGCTTTCAGATAATGGTCCTTGAACGCCGTCCGCAGGCTGGTTTTCAGCAGTTTGCCGGTGGCGGTATGCGGCAGTTCCGGGACCACCACGACCTCATCCGGCAGCCACCATTTGGCGACCTTGCCTTCGTACAGTGCCAGCACAGATGCCGGATCGACGGTCTTGCCGGGTGCCGCGACCACCAGAAGCAGGGGGCGCTCGTCCCATTTCGGGTGCAGCGCCGCGATAACCGCCGCCTCCGCCACGTCGGGGTGGGAGACGGCGATGTTCTCCAGCGTGATGGAGCTGATCCATTCGCCGCCCGACTTGATGACGTCCTTCGACCGGTCGGTGATTTCCATGAAGCCGTCGGCGTCGATGGTGGCTACGTCGCCGGTGGCGAACCAGCCGTCCTTGTCCAGTGCGCTGTTCGGCGGCTCGCCGTAATAGCCGCTGGCGATCCAGGGGCCTTTGACCATCAGGTCGCCGAACGCGACACCATCCCATGGCATTTCGTTGCCCTCGCCATCGACGATCTTCATGTCGATGCCGGGCAGGATGCGGCCCTGCTTCAGCATGTGCGCCGCGGCCTGGTCCTTGGTCAGGCCTGCCTGGGCGGGCTTCGGCGCGTTATAGGTGCCAACCGGGCTGAGTTCGGTCATGCCCCAGCCATGCTCCACCGCGATGCCGTATTCGTCGCGGAAGGCTTCGATCAGCAGCGGCGGAGCGGCGGAGCCCCCGGTCATGATGCGTTCGACCGTGTGCAGCTTCTCGCCGCTGGAGCGCAGGTATTGCAGCAGCCCAAGCCAGACGGTCGGGACGCCGGCGGTGAACGTCACCCGTTCCGCGTTCAGCACATTGGCCATGCTGGCGCCGTCCAGGTGCCGGCCGGGCAGGATCAGCGATGCACCGGTCAGCGCGGCGGCATAGGGCATGCCCCAGGCATTGACATGGAACATCGGCACCACCGGCAGAACCCGGCTGGTGGACTTGATCGCCAATACATCGGGCAGGGCGGTTGCATAGGCATGCAGCCATGTGGAGCGATGGCTGTACAACACGCCTTTCGGCCGGCCCGTGGTGCCGGATGTATAGCACAGCGCGCTGGCGGTGTTTTCGTCGAACAGCGGCCAGACGTAATCCTCGTCGGCCTCGTCCATCAGCGTGTCGTAGCAGGCCAGGGTCATGCCGGGGGCCAGCGTGACCTCCGGCATGTTGGCCGGGTCGGTCAGCATGACGACGGTCTTCACGCTACCGGCGACGTGCGGCGCGATGGCGGTGACCAGGGCGGCGAAACTGCTGTCCACGAACAGCACCTTATCCTGTGCGTGGTTGACGATGTAGCCAATGTCGTCGGGGTGCAGGCGCGGATTGATGGTGTGGCAAATCGCCTCCATACCCGGCGCCGCGTAATAGACCTCCAGGTGGCGGTAGCCGTTCCAGGCCAGGGTGCCGACGCGGTCGCTGGCACCCACTCCCAGCTTTTGCAGCACCCGGACCAACCTGCGGGAGCGGGCTTCGACGTCTTTCCAGGTGTAGCGGTGGGTGGTGTTTTCGTGCGTGCGGGACACAACCTCGCCAGTTGGGTGGTGGCGCGCCGCGTGGGTCAGGATCGACGAAATCATCAGTCCTTGCGACTGCATCAAACCTAGCACTGGCGCATCCTCCGGGTTGTCTGTTTGTTGGGGTGGGATGATACGGGAATGATTGGTTAAAAGAAGGGGAAAAGCGCGATGCAACAGGTAATGATCGTAACCGGCGGCAGCCAGGGTATCGGCGAGGCGGTGGCGCGGCTGGCCGCGAAGCGCGGGTTTGCGGTGGCATTGACCTACCAGTCGAACCAGGCACTGGCGGATAGGGTGGTCGCGGATATCCGCGCCGCCGGCGGAAAGGCGATCGCCGTGCGGGCGGAAATGGCGGACGAGGCCTCGATTCTGGCGTTGTACCGGACAGTCGATGAGCAGTTTGGGCCGGTGACGGCGGTGGTGAACAACGCCGGGACTCCGGGGCCGATGGGCAAGATCGACGCGGTGACGGCGGCGACGCTGGACATGGTCCTGGCGGTAAATGTGCGGGCGCCGTTCCTGATGATCCGCGAGGCGGTGGCCCGCATGGCGACCGACAACGGCGGCGCGGGCGGCGGCATCGTCAACATTTCCTCGCGCGCGGCGGAACTGGGCGGTGCCGGGGAGTGGATCCATTACGCGGCGTCGAAGGGCGCGCTGGACAGCCTGACCATCGGTGCATCGAAGGAACTGGCGGCGCGCGGCATCCGCGTCAACGCGGTCAGCCCCGGCCTGATCGAAACCGATCTGCACGCCCGCGCCGGATTGCCGGATCGCCTGACGCGGATGGTCGGCGGCGTGCCGATGGGGCGCGTCGGCAGCCCGGACGAGGTTGCCACCGCGGTTTTATGGCTGTTGTCGCCGGAAGCGTCCTATATCACGGGTGTGACCGTACCGATCTCTGGGGGGCGTTGAAATGGATATGAAAACCGCGTTGATCGTCGGCGTCGGGCCGGGCCTGAGCGCCTCGCTCGCCCGGTTGTTCGCCCGGCACGGGCTGCAGGTGGCGATGGCGGCACGCGATCCGGATAAATTACAGAAACTGGCGGAAGAAACCGCCGGGGCCACGTTCGCCTGCGAGGCGACCGAACCCGAGGAAGTCGCGGCACTGTTCGAGGTTGTGGTGGCGACCCAGGGCGTGCCCGATATCGTGGTTTACAATGCCTCGGCCCGCGCGCGGGGGCCGGTGACGGACCTGATCCCCGAGGAGGTCGCCCGCGCGATCTCCGTCAGCGCCTATGGCGGCTTCCTCGTCGCCCAGCAGGCGGCCCGGTATATGGCGGCGCGCGGTTCGGGCGCGATCCTCCTGACCGGGGCATCGGCAAGCGTGAAGGGATATCCGCACTCCGCCGCGTTCGCGATGGGCAAGTTCGCGTTGCGCGGCCTGGCGCAGAGCATGGCTCGGGAACTGTCGCCGAAGGGTGTACATGTCGCGCATTTTGTCATCGACGGCGCCATACGCAGCGCGGGTCGGCCGGACCCGGCCGAAGCACCCGACAGTTTGTTGGACCCCGATGCGATCGCGGAAACCTACTGGCAGATTGCCAACCAGCCGCGCAATGCCTGGACCTGGGAGGTCGAACTGCGGCCGTGGGTGGAGAAGTTCTGACGGTTAACGGTTGGTTAAGGCTTTCCCGGTAGCCTGCGGCAAAGAAGAGCCAGACAGGATTTCGGGATGAGGCTTCCGTGCCGATCCGCTGCCGCCTTGAACGATACAGCCTTGACGCTGCTGCGGGCGGGGCGCCTCGCGGAGGCCGCGGCGGTTTGCCGATCGGATTTGGACGCGGATCCGAATGATGCCGACAGCCTGCATTGGTTGGGCCTGATCGCCGCCGAACAGTCCGACCCGCATGGCGGAATCCGCCTGATCCGGCAGGCGATGGCGCTGGACCCGAATCGTGCGGTTCACCATCATAGTCTCGCGCAGGCATATCGGCGGCTCGGTCGCTTGGAGGATGCCGTCGGCGCCTATCGCGCCGCTGCCGCGATACGGCCGGATTCGGCGGAAATACACGGCAACCTGGCCACCGCGCTGCGGGACCTCGGCCGCCACGACCTGGCGGTGGAGCATTACCGGCGGGCCGCCGAACTGGCCCCCGGGTCCGCGGATATGTGGTACAATCTTGCCAATGCCCTGGGTGAAAGCGGGCCGCCGGAGGAAACCGAGGCATGTTTCCGCCACGCGATCGCTCTGAAGCCGGATTTCGGCCATGCCCTGGCTAATTATGGCCGCTGGCTGATTGGCTTCGGGCGGTGGGCTGATGCGCGCGACGTTCTGATCCGTGCCGAACGGCTGGCTCCGGAGTACGTTCCGGTGTTAGCCAATCTGGGTATCGCATTGCAGGAACTGGGGTCGGCGGCGGCGGAAACCTGCTATCGCAAGGCTGTCCTGCTGGAGCCGGGCAACGCCTCGTTCCACTGTAACCTGGGGCGCTGGCTGTTCGAGCAGGGGCGCACGGACGAAGCCATCGCCTGCCATACCGCCGCGCTGGCCGTCGATCCGGGGTTTGGTGCCGCGCGGCTTGCCCTGTGCATGACCCAGTTGCCCATTCTGTATCTGTCGAACGAGGAGGTCGCGCAGCGCCGGTCCCGGTATGCACGGGCGCTGGAGGCATTGGCGGGCGAAGCGGAACCAGGGGGGTTGGCGGACGCGGTTGGGGTGGCACAGCCGTTCTTTCTGCCTTACCAGGGCGAGGATGACCGGGCGTTACAGGCGTTGTATGGCGCCACCGTGTGCCGGGCTCTGGCGCGGGCTTGTTTGCCGGCCGTGCTGGCGGAGCGCCCGGCGGAGGGGGCGCGCATCCGGATCGGTATCGTCAGCGGCTTCTTTTGCGATCACACCCTGTTCAAGTTGTTCCTGGAGGGCTGGCTGACCAAACTGGATCGCCGCCGCTTCGAGGTAATCGGGTTTCATACCGGGCTCGTCCGCGATGCGGTAACCGCCCGCTGCACCGAATTGTGCGACCGGTTCGTGCAGGGGCTGCCCTCGGGCGCTGCATGGCGGGATGCGGTAGAGGCTGCCGCGCCGCATGTGCTGCTGTACCCGGAAGTGGGGATCGATCCGGTGGCGGGACGGCTGGCGGCGATGCGGCTGGCGCCGGTCCAGTGCGCGGCGTGGGGACACCCGGTTACCACCGGCCTGCCAACGATCGATTGTTTCCTGTCCAGCGCGGCGATGGAACCGCCGGACGGCGAGGCGTATTATACCGAACGCCTGGTGCGGCTGCCGGGTTTGGGCCTGTGCTACACGCCCGATCCGATACCGCGGCCCGCGGTGGCGGGCGGACATGGCGCCGCCCTGGTGCGCGATCCCGCCGACCCCGGCGTGCCGGTATTCTGGTCCGGTCAGGCGCTGTACAAGTATCTGCCGCGCTACGACGCGATCTTTCCGCGGATCGCCGCCGCGCTGGGCCGGTGCCGGTTCGTCTTCATCGCCTTTGCCAAAAGCCAGGCACTGACCGACGCATTTCGCGCCCGGCTGGCGGCGGCGTTCGCGGCGGCGGGCCTGGATGCCGACCGCTACGTCACGATCCTGCCGCCGCTGTCGCAGCGCGATTACCTGGAAGCCGTCGCCCGGGCGGATATCGTGCTGGACACGCCGGGCTGGTCGGGCGGCAAATCGACGCTGGATTGTCTGGCGGCGGACCCGGCGATCGTGACGCTGCCGGGCAGGTTCATGCGCGGCCGGCACACGGCGGCGATCCTGCGCCACATCGGCTGCGAGGCAACGATCGCCGGGTCGGAAGACGAATACGTGTCGATCGCGGTTCGCCTTGCCGGCGATCCGGCGTGGCGGGCGGACATCCGCCGAGCGGTTGCATCCGGGAAACACCGGGCATTCGGCGATCTTGGCTACATGCGGGCGTTGGAAACGTTTCTCGCGGACGCGGTGCGCTATCCGATCTGATGGAAGCCGGGCTCCTCGGGCGCCTCGGCCAGGTCCTCGTCGATCGAGGAAACCTCCGCCATGCGTGGACCGCGGCGGCACAGGCGGGACAGTTCCTCGACAGCGGCAACATCGCCGGCGATCAGTGCCTCCACCGCGCCGTCCGGACGGTTCCGCACCCAGCCTGAAACACCCAGTTGCGTCGCTTTATGCACCATCCAGGCGCGGTAGCCGACGCCGTGGACCCGGCCCGTGATCACCAGTCGTTTTGCGTTCATCGATCCCCCCGTGTGAGGTCGATATACCGGGCTGCCAGTTCGATGTCCGCCAACATGCTCGTGCGGCGGTCAACGGCCTCGTAGTCTTCGCCCCATTGTTCGGTTTGGTACAGTTCGTCCAGGGCACCGAGCGTAAAGGCGGTGTGGGCGTCGATTTCTCCAGCGGCGAGGGCGAGGCCGAGTACGAGGCTGCCCAGGGCCGGAACGGCGATACCAAGCCCCGCCAGGGCGTGGGTATCCAGCGCAGCGACGGCCCGGCGAAGCGCGGAAATCGCGTCGTGGTGCTGCTTGATATAGCCGACTCCGGTAGCAATCCGCAGCGGCGCGTCATAGGCGCGGGCAGCCCAATCCAGCCAGGGCTGCCACTGCTGGTGCTGGCGTTGCACCAGCGATTCCGGCGATTCCGCGCGGTAGCACAGCAGGTCCGTCTCCCCATAGCGGGCAATGCCGTCGATGGTGACCGACGGATCGGGGGCTATCCGCTCCATCGCGGTGCCGGCGAGGCGGGTGAGGGGGGTGTTCTTGAACGACATTTCGCCGCCCTTTTCGCCGCCGGCCGTTTGCCATTCCTCGGCGATGGCGCGCGCCAGCCGGGCCGGCCCTACGACCAGCGGGGCGCCACCGGGCAGGCGCATCGGCTTGCCGTCCAACAGGATGCGATGGCCTTGTTCGGTCCATTCGACCGATGCGGTATCCCAGAAACGCTTCACGCGCCGCCTTTCAACGAAACAGGTTCTTCAAAATATCCTCGGGCTTGTTGGCGCCCGGGGCGGCTGGTGCGGCACCCGGCTCTGGCACGGCCTGTCCCCGGGCGGCAGCCAGGGCCGGGGTGCAGATGTCGGTGCTTGCGCCGCCGAACGGTTTATCGCCCCCCAGCAGGCCGGCGACAATGCCCAATGGCGTGGTGGCATCCCGAGAGATGCGGATCGCGGGCTGACGGATCGGGCCGGAGACGGTCAGCGGGATCGTAAAGCCGGTGCCGGCCACCCGTCCTTGGGGTTCCAGCCCCATCGAAAGCGTTTCGTCGCGCAGATTGATGGTGCCGGATCCTGTCATGGTCAGCAGCGCCGAACCCAGGGCCAGCGGCTGGATGGTGCCAATGCCGTCCCGGGCCCGCATCCGCAGCGCGAAGCATTTCAGTTCGCCCTGGCCGGTTTTCCCCGCGGCGTTGAGTGCGGTCATCAGGTTACCGAACAGGCTGGTGTCGATGGTGCCGCCGGCCACGGCCAGACCGAGCGACCCATCGAGGGAGGCGGCAATATCGTGCGGGCTTTGGCCGGCGCCGGTCAGATCGGCGTACACCTCCAGATTGCCGTCGGCGTAGGCGGGTTCGCGGGCGGCGGCCAGAAGGGCTTTCAGCGCCAGCCCGGGGGCGTGAAGCGTCAGATGGACCGGCGGGGCGGGTTGCGCCGCGTCGGCGGACAGGGTCCCATTCAGGCCGCCCCCGGGCAGGCCGGCGGCAAAGGGCGCGACGTTCAGTTTACCATTCTCGACCACGGCCCGGGCGTGGATTGCCGTGTAGTCGGCGCCGCCGGTATGCAGGTCGGCGATGGTCAGCGTCACGTTCGCATCGGTGGCACGCAGCAACGCCCACGGCAGCGGCTGGCGAGGGAACAGGTCCGCGCCGGCTGTGGCGGGGGATGGCGGGTTGGTGCCGTTTGCCGACGCTGGCCGGGTGGGGGCCGATGTCTGGCCGATGGCGGCCCGCAGCGCGTCCAGGTCGATACGCTTTGACGCCAGCGTCGCGGTCACGGTAGGCCGAACCCCGCGTGCGAACGTCGCATCCCCCGCCAGATCGCTGCCCGAACCGGTCAGGGAAAAGCCATGGAGCGCGACGGTGGAAAGGAGATCGCCGGTTAGCACGCCATGGAATGTGGTCTGTTGGATCGGGGGCAGTGGACGGCCAGCCAGCGGCGACAGGGCGGCGAGGTTGGGCGCGTCAACGCCAATGGCGATATCGGCACCTTTCAGCGCCCCGATATCCTGGATCGTACCCTTGGCTGAAAGCGTGGCATCGGCGACGGCGGCGGCCAGCGTCAGAGTGTATCCCTTGCCATCGGCGGGGCGGCCCAGCGATCCGTCGGCGCGCAGCGTGGCGGCGCCGGCCGTCAGAACGGCTTTCAGCGGCCAAGGAGCGGTCGCGGGCGCACTGGTGAATTCCGTCAGGCTGGCGGTGTCGGCGGTCAGACCGAATGCGGTGCCATCGTGGGCTGCCTCCATCGCGATATGGATCGGGGCGTCGGGCGATGCGGCCGCCGCATCCAGCTTTGTCAGCGCGACGGCGGCGGTGCGGCCAGTCCGGTCGTCGCGATAGGCGAGGGTTCCATCCTGGATGCCGACCGACGCGATGGTGAACCGCGGACCGTTTCCGCCAGTCTGGCGAACCGGTGCCGGTGCTGCCTGCGCGCGCGTGGCGGCTTGGGTGTTGTCCGGAGTCAACGGCCAGTTCGCCCGCCCAGCGGCGTTCGTTTCCAGCAGGATATCGGGGTGGATCAGCACCAGACGCGCGACGGCGATCTGGCCGGAGAGCAGCGGCAGCAGGCTGAGTTCGGCCTCCAGCCCCTGCACCGATGCCATTTGCGGGCGGGAGAAGCCGGGCGGATTGGAGAATCCAACGTCCGATGCCTGAATCGTCGGCCAAAGCGACAACTTCAGGCGCAACGGCCCGTTCAGTGTCAGGTCCCGGCCGGTGGCCAGCCTGACCGCCTGGACGATTTCCGGTTTGTAGGCGTTGGGGTCGAACAGGGCGGTGGCAATCGCGGCGCCAGCGGCGACGACGATGACGGCAGCCGCGGCGATCGAGGCGATGCGAAGCGGCCGTCGGGATGTCATTTTCGTCTCCCGGGTGGTTGGGCGGGCGGGGCGTGGAAGCCCAGCGTTTTGAACGTGGCCTTCATATGGGGCGGCAGGTCGGCTTCTACAGTCAGCAATCCGCCAGCCGGGTGTGGCAGCACCAGGCGGCGGGCGTGCAGGTGAAGGTCGCTGGACAGGCCCTCGATCAGCGCCGAGAAGGCCATGTTCTGGTCGGGTTCCTCGTATTTCTCGTCGCCCAGGATGGGGGCCTTGATGGCGACGCAATGCACGCGAAGCTGATGGGTGCGCCCGGTGATCGGCTTCAGTTCCAGCCAGGCCAGCTTCTGCGCGGCGTTATCCAGGGTCTGGTAGTCGGTCACCGCCCTGGCACCCGCGGGGTCGTCGCGTTCGGCCGGGGCGGTGCGCTCGCCACGGGCGCCGCCGACGCGCTTCAGCGGCAGGTCGATGCGGCCCTCCACCGGGACGGGGCGGCCGGCGACGACGGCCCAGTAGGTCTTTTCGATGTCGCGGCCCCGGAACAGCGCGGCGAGCTTGCCGGCGGTGCCGGGCGTGCGGGCCAGCAGCAGCACCCCGGTGGTGTCGCGGTCCAGCCGGTGTACCAAACGCGGCCGGTGTTCGGAGCCGAAGCGGAGCACATCCAGCATGCCGTCAAGGTGGCGGGTGATGCCGGGTCCGCCCTGGACCGGCAGGCCATAAGGCTTGTTGATCACCAGGATCTGGTCGTCCTGGTAGATCACGGCCTTCTGAAGGTCGCGGGCGTCGTTGGGATCGACACGGCTGACGGGCTTGGCCTCGACCGCGGCGGGGGCGTCCATCGGCGGGATGCGGATGGTCTGGCCGGCGGCCAGGCGGGTGTTGGTATCGGCTTTGGCGCCTTCTACGCGGATCTGGCCGGTGCGGCACAGCTTCTGGATCAGGCTTTGCTGGGTGCCGGGGAAGTGCCGGCGGAACCAGCGATCGAGGCGGATGTCGGCCTCGTCCTCGGTGACGATGCGGGTCTGAAGGGTCATGCGCGGGGTTTGGCGCCCGGGGACGGTTGGGTCAAGCGAGAAGGGGTGTTCTGGCAATGCGGGGCGCGGCTTTCGCTTGATATGGTCCGTCTTTCGTGTTATGTATCACTTGTGATTAAAACAGTTGCCAGCAAACGCACCAGACGATTTTGCGATGGCGAGAGAGTGAAGGAATTCGAAGCATTTGAACGCCAGGCACAAAGAAGGTTGATCGTCCTGGCCGATGCGACATCCATCGGGGACTTGATGCAATTGCGGTCCAATCGATTTGAAGCTCTCGGCGGTGATCGCGGCGGCCAATTCAGCATTCGGATCAACGAACAGTGGCGGATATGTTTCCGCTTTGAAGATGGAGATGCCTATGATGTCGAAATCATCGACTACCATTGAGGTAATTGCTCCGCCGATCCATCCGGGCGAAATCCTCGCCGATGAGATCGCCGAACGGGGTCTATCGATCACCCGTTTGGCGCGTGATCTCGACGTGCCAACGAATCGGCTTACTGAAATCGTGGCCGGACGACGGGGCGTCACGGCCGACACCGCACTGCGTCTGTCGCTGTATCTGGGTACATCGGCCCGGTTTTGGATGAACCTTCAGGCCACCTACGATTTGGCACTCGCACGTCAGGATCGCGGGGAACTGATCGTTCAGAGAGTCCGGCCGGCGGCGGCTTAGTAACGACACCGAACCGACGGCGCGCTAAGCTCGTTAGTTGCAGAATCTGATTGCGCCGGGAATCGACGAATACATGGAAGATCGCAATGCCATCTGAACTAATCGAGTTCTGGCAGCGCTTTAATCCTTCCAGTGTGCCGTTCGCACATCCAGATGACTGGTTAGTTTTGCGCAAAAACGGAGAGCAGTATATCCATCGCGAGCGGCAGGGTTTTGACGATTTCGTCTCTAGTCAGCAGTTCGGCGATTTTGCGGACACTAAGCTGCATTTATCCCTATTACCGATTCCTTACAGGGGCAATCTTCGGGCGGCTGAAATAGTTATTCTGCTCCTGAATCCAGGTTTCTCATTGACCGACTACTATGCTGAGACGCGTATGCCTGCTTTTCGTGCCCGCCTTGAAGAGATGCTGGCCCAAAATTTTGAACGAATTGACTTTCCGTTCCTGTGGCTCGACCCGGAATATTGCTGGCATGCGGGGTTCGTCTGGTGGGAAAGGAAGCTGCGCGACGTTGTGGTGCTGATTGCCGAATTAAAATTCGGCGGACGTTATCTCGATGCCCTGCGTGACATTTCCCGACGGCTAGCGTACGTAGAATTAGTGCCCTATCATTCAAGGTCTTTCAAAGCGCACCGGCTGATTCAGCAATTACCATCGGTAAATGCCGCGAGACGCTTTGCCCAAAATGGGCTGACGGATGCGGCCAACAAGGGTGACAAAACTATCATTGTCACTCGTCAGGAGCGCGAATGGGCGATTCCCAAAGGTACCCGGAACCTTGTCGTCTATAAGGGCGGCCTCGCTCGTGGGGCCAGCCTCGGTCCCAATACTCCGGGAGGAAAGGAAATTCTCGCCCGGTATGGCATCGATGCAAACCGGTAAGGTTTAGACTGCGGCATGAGGACTGCTACTATCGCCCCGCCCCGGCGCTCAGATCCCGACGTTGGGTGGCATAGGGGAAGCCGAGCACCATGACGCTGCCGGGAACTCGCTTCACCGCTTCGTAACGTGCCGACCTCAATGAAAATGCCTGCCCGGTCGCCCCGCGCCTGATTTGCTTGGGCGTGCGCGGCGTTTCTGCCGCTGAAGGACAGCCAGGCGTCGTATTTGATCGAGGGCGAGTGTCCGCCGCAGGATCTTATCCAACGCTGGGGTCAGGCACCCGGCGAGGTAGGTAGTGCTGACGGAAGGCCAGTTGTTGCGCCTGCAACGCCCGGTGATTGGCGGCGACGCCCGTTTCTGCGTCTCGGCCGGCGGGCTGGACCCGATCGTTTCGGCTGCCTGCGTGGCCTTCGGGTTTGTATTCGTCAATCCGTTCGAGGATGGTATCGGCGCGTCCACCGATGGATATTACACCACGTCCTCGCTCGGCGCGGGTTCAACCCGCCGGGCGTTAACTTTCCGGTCTCCGCGGTATTTCTTGAACGGATCGAGGCCTATCGTGCAACGCCCGAACATTTCTCCCGATCGGCGCTGATGCTGACGGGGTGGGAAACGACGCCCAATCTCAATGTACGCGTTCGCAACGACACAGGCGACCTGTTCCGGTTCTTCGATGCGACGCGTCAGGTGGAGTTTCCGGGTGCCAGCGTGCAAGCGACCGTGCGCACCATGGTGCCGCGGGAGATCGACTATCTTCGCCGGTACGATCAGGCCAAGGCACGCATCCAGGCCTTTCTGGAGATGCCGGATCACCGGTTCGATCTGATGCTTGGCTTTCTTCGACAGAAAAGGGGTCGTTTCTCAACGCGCGCCCGCGACCGGGAGTTCGCGGCTCTGATTAACGACGAAGTATCGGCGATCGATACCATGTATGCCGATCTGGGTTTGGCTGAGTTCTGACCCTACTTCTTCGCCCGCAACTCCGCCCAATACGCCAGCCGCTTGCCGATCTCCCTCTCGAACCCCCGGTCCTTCGGCCGATACAGATCGATCCGGTCCATCCCGTCCGGAAAGTAGTTCTGGCCGGAAAACGCATCCTCGGTCCCATGGTCGTATTCATACCCGGCGCCATACCCAAGCTGCTTCATCAGCTTCGTGGGTGCGTTCAGGATATGCGCCGGGGGCATCAGACTCCCGGTATTCTTCGCCGCCGCCTTCGCTTGCCCGAACGCCGTATAGACCGCGTTCGATTTCGGTGCGGTGCCCAGGTAAACCACCACCTGCGCGATCGCCAACTCACCCTCCGGCGAGCCCAGCCGTTCATACGTCTCCCACCCCGCCAGCGCCTGATTCAGCGCCGCCGGATCGGCCATCCCGATATCCTCGGCGGCGAAACGCACCAGGCGGCGGGCGATATAGCGCGGGTCCTCGCCGCCGTTCAGCATGCGCGCGAACCAGTACAGCGCGGCGTCCGGGTCCGATCCGCGCAGCGATTTATGCAGCGCGGAGATCAGATTATAATGTTCCTCCCGATCCTTGTCGTACAGCGCCGCTCGGCGGGACAGTAATTCGGACAGTGCAGCCGTGTCCATCGGCGGCGTCCCGGCCGGCAGTGCCGCCAGTTGTTCCACCATGTTCAGCAGATAGCGCCCGTCGCCGTCGGCCATCGCGCGCAACGTGCCGCGTGCATCGCCGGTCACCGGCAGGCCGTGGCCGATCGCCGCCTCCGACCGAGCCAGCAATAGTTCCAGGGCGGGGTCGTCCAGCCGGCGCAGAACCATGACCTGGCAGCGCGACAGCAGCGCGCCGTTCAGCGCGAACGACGGATTTTCGGTTGTGGCGCCGATCAGCACCACCGTGCCGTTCTCCACCACCGGCAGAAATCCGTCCTGCTGTGCCCGGTTGAACCGGTGGATCTCGTCCACGAACAGTAACGTCCCCTGACCGGTTCGGCGGCGCTTGGTTGCGTCGTCGAACGCCCGCTTCAGGTCTGCCACGCCGGAAAACACCGCCGACAACTGCACGAATGCCAACTTTGCCCGGGCGGCCAATAACCGGGCGATGGTGGTTTTGCCGACGCCCGGCGGGCCCCACAGGATCAGCGACGCCAGCGACCCACGCGCCAGCATCCGGGTCAATGTCCCTTCCGGCCCCAGCAGATGGTCCTGCCCGACGACCTCGGACAGCGTGGCGGGACGCAGCCGGTCCGCGAGGGGGCGGCCGGTATCGGATTCGGGGGGCACCGCGGGGTCCGCGGCACCGAACAGGTCATCGGGTTCTGGCACCCGGGCAGCATAGCCGGGCCGCCCGGGGTCCGAAAGCGGTTCGCATCCGGGCTGGCAGCGACTTCGCGAGTACGGCACGATGCCGGGGTTTGACAGGGAGTTACGATGTCCGCCGACAAGGGCCTGCAGAAAGACGCGATCTCGTTTCTGTCGAACGTGACATTCGGGATTTCCTCCACTTCCCCGGCCTACAGTGTCGCGGCCTCGTTGGGGCCGATCGCGGCAGTGGCGGGTTACGGGTCCCCGGGGGTCATGCTGATCGCGTTCATTCCGATGCTGTTCATCGCTGTGGCGTTTTACCATCTGAATCGGGCGGATCCCGATTGTGGAACGTCGTTTGCCTGGGCACGGCAGGCGATCGGGCCAAAATCCGGCTGGATGGCCGGATGGAGCGTCATCGTCGCCAACATCCTGGTGATGCCAAGCCTGGCGGATATCGCCGGACGTTATTCGTTTCAACTGATAGGGATCGGCGATCCATCCGCCGTTGCCGCCGGCATTGTCGGCGTTGCCTGGATCGTCGGCATTACGGCGATCTGCTATGTCGGCATCGCCCTGTCCGCCCGGACGCAGAATCTGCTGCTGGGTGCGGAACTGGTCATCCTGGCGGTGTTCTCGATCCTTGCGCTGACCCGGGTGTACGGGCCGAACCCGCCCGCCGGGTCCCATCGTATCGCCTGGAACTGGTTCGATCCGCTTCACGCTGGCGGGTTCGATGCATTTGCCCAATCGATGGTCCTGGCAGTGTTTCTATACTGGGGTTGGGACAGTTGTCTGTCGGTCAACGAAGAAACCAAGGACCCGCACGCCGCACCCGGCTACGCGGCGGTTGTTTCGACACTGGTTCTGGTCGGCATCTACGGTCTGGTGGTGGCCGCCGCCGTGGCGGTGGGCGGCCCGGGCCTGCTGAGCGCCAATAAAGATGACGTGCTGGCTCCGATCGGACAGGCCGTCTTCGGCGCCGGATTCAGCAAAATCCTGGTGTTCGCCGTCCTGACATCCGCCCTGGCCTCCACCCAGACCTCTATCCTCCCCGCTGCTCGGATGGCGCTGTCGATGGCGCATGCGGGGGCCATCCCGGTGCGGTTTCGCCATATTCATACCCGCCACCTGAGTCCGGGGTTCGCCACGGTGACCATGGGGGCGGTGTCCGTGGTGTGGTATCTGGGGCTGACGTGGCTGTCGCAGGACGTGCTGACCGATTCCATCGCCGCACTTGGGTTGGTGATCGCGTTTTACTATGGGCTGACCGGCCTTGCCTGCGTGATGTTCTATCGGCGCGGCTTGTTCTCCAGTGTCGGCGGATTCGTGTCGAAGGGCGTTATTCCCGGGGCAGGGGCGCTGACGATGTTCCTGCTGCTGCTGAAAGTCGCCTTCGCCCCGGGCGATGACTCGCAAACCAGCATCATGGGAGTCCCGGGGCCGGTGGCGATCGCCGTCCTGGCGATGCTGACCGGCGCCGTGCTGATGCTGGCGGCCCGGTACCGGATGCCAAGGTTCTTCGGCGACAGGTGACAAGCGAAGCGGTGCTTGCTACGTACGCCTCCATGGAAACGACCTTGAAGACGAAATCGGTCCTGAACGGGGCGATGAAGAGAAATCTGTTGCTGCTGACCGTGTGCCAGGCGATCGGTCAATCAGCGAACACGATGATGTTTACCGCCACGGCGCTGTCGGTGGTGACGTTCTTTCCGAATCGCAGCCTCGCGACCCTGCCGGTGACGATGCAGCATCTGGGCGTGATGCTGTGGGTGTTCCCCGCTGCACTGCTGATGCAGCGCATGGGGCGGCGGTTCGGGTTTCGCGTGGGATCCTTGTTCGGCATGGCTGGCGCGGCGACCTGCGGCAGCGGGCTGTATTTCGCCAATTTCCCACTGATGTGCCTGGGCGGCCTGATCCTGGGTTACGCGGTGGCCAGCCTGCAAATGTACCGGTTCGCGGCGGTGGAGCTGGTGCCGGCGGATTTCCGGGCGAAGGCGATTTCGTGGGTGACGGCCGGTGGCGTTGTGGCGGGCATTATCGGGCCGGCGGTCGCGGCCTGGTCGTTCGACAAGCTGATGCCGTTCTACTTCGCCACCTATCTGTCGATGATCGGCGTCCACATCGTTGTTTTCACCGTGATGTCGTTCATAGAATTTCCGCCGATGCGGGCGCCGGCCTCCAGCAAGCCGGTCGAACCGCCACGCGGGCTGTGGGAGATCGCCAGCCAGCCGCGCTACGCGGCGTCGGTTATCGCCAGCATGATCGCTTTCGGCACGATGTCGTTCCTGATGGGCGCATCGCCGCTGGCGATCGTGGGCTGCGGATTATCGCATGCCGAGGCGCATTGGGTCATTTTTCTGCATGTCATGGGGATGTTCCTGCCGTCGTTCTTTACCGGCAGCCTGATCGGGCGCTTCGGCGTGCTGAACGTCATGTTCCTGGGTGCGGCGATCCTGCTGTGCGGCGTTGCCGCGGCGCTGATGGGGTTGTCGGAGTGGAATTTCCGCATCGCGCTGACGCTGAACGGCGTTGGCTGGAATTTTCTGTATGTTGGCGCGACCACGCTGGTGACAACCTGCTATCATCCGTCGGAGCGCGGCAAGGCCCAGGCCATGAACGATTTTCTGGTGTTCGGCACCACCGCGACCGCCAGCTTCCTGGCGGGTTTCCTGCAAGACCGGCTGGGCTGGTTCCCGCTGAATCAGGCCTCGATCGGCTTGATCCTGGTGTCCGTGGTCGCGGTGGCATGGCTATGGGTGCAGCAGCGGCAGGCGGCGTTGGCGCCGAAGCTGGCGTAGGGGCTGCGTTCTATGCTGATTTTTGTCGTATGGCTATTGACAGCATACGCCTAAAAATGTCATAGGTATTTCGATGCCAAAGGCGGGCCTCCTTTTGCACCGCCAGCGTTACTACGATGATGGTGCGATTTCCGAGATCCGGCTCTGGCGGCTGCCCGCGCCAGTGCCGGGTTCGGCCCATCTGTTCAAATACAGCTTGTTCTGCGGTTACCCCGGCCGCCGAGCCATTGCCTATGACAACGAGCGTGGCAAAGGGGACCATCGGCATCTGGATGACGAGGAGACGGCTGACGTGTTTACGTCTCTTGACCAATTGCTGACGGACTTTGAGGCCGATGTCGATGTTTTGCGGGCGCGGGAGACTGGCAGTGACTGACGATATCAAGGTGACCGTCGGGGGCAGCCTCAAGGACGATCTGGCGGCATTTCGTTCGGCCCGGGTCAGGGCTGAGCGCGGTGAACATGTTCAGCCGGAGCGGGTTCTGGCGTTTGAATCCTGGGAGGGTCTGGCGTCCGTGATGACCGGAGAGCGGTATCGGTTGTTGCGGCATCTGCACGCTCAGCCGGAACCGTCCGTTTCGGCACTGGCCCGGCATCTTGGACGGCATTTGCGGCGCGTGCAGGAGGATATCCGGGCCCTTGAGCATGCTGGCTTGGTTGACCGGTCGCAGGGGATGGTGCGGGCGGCGGCGGATCGGATTTCCGTGAGGATAGAGTTGTAGCTGGAATGTGCCCGCGGATCGATGCGGCTGGACGGCCCGGAGCGACCATGCAACGCTTAACCAGTTGCTGAAAAATCCGGGCAGGAGCGTGGAATGTGGCGCGTATCGGCCGTCGGCCGTTGCATTCCGGCCATTGGCTTATTGTTGGCCGGTGGCCTTCGGACTTGGGCGGCGGAACCCCAAACTTCGCAAGATGTCACGGCTCATGGGCCTGTTGCAGCACAGGTTTCGGTGTGCTTCGTGCCTGAACAGGAATGCGACACGTCGGTCGTCGAAGCGATTGGACGGGCACATTCGTCTATTCGCGTTCAGGCTTACGGGTTCACGTCGCCGTCGATTCTAACGGCACTCGCCCGGGCCAGGGCGCGCGGTGTGGACGTGCAGGCTATTCTCGACAAATCCGATGACCGGCCAGACGAGGAAGGCAAACGGCCGCATTCCGGGGGCGCACGTTTCACGGCAGAGGCCAATATACCGACTTGGATCGACTCAAGCGTGGCGATTGCTCATAACAAGGTCATTATTATCGATGGTCATTTGGTGATTGGCGGTTCCTACAACTATACTGTGTCGGCTGAACGCCGAAACGCGGAAAACGTCACGTTCATCGACGCGCCCGTGGTTGCGGATTTCTATCTGGTGAACTGGGAGGCTCGCAAAGCAGCCTCCCGCCCGTCCCGTTTCATGCAAGACGATCGACCGAACGCGGTTGCCTCGACCCAGATGCGTTAGACATGGTGCGGCACTGCCGGCGAGAACGAAGTCGGCACCGGTTTCCCGGGGATCGGGGTCTTCTCCGGGCGGACGATCGGCGCCGCAACCACGGCGCACATGACCAGCAATGCGGACGGAGACCGGTCCACCCCCGGGGAGCCTTCAGCCGGGTGCAATTTTCCTCAGGGTGTCCGCCACCGTCAGCGTTCCGCCGGTTGCGGCCCGGATGTCATCGACGGTGAGGCCCGGCGCGATCTCCAGCAGCCGGAACCCATCGCCCGAGGGTTGGAACAAGCCGTAGTTCGTCGCCACCAAAGTAACGACGCCGCGCGCCGTCACCGGCAGGTCGCACGCCGTCACCAATCTGGGGCTGCCATCGCGAGTCACATGTTCCAGTATGATGAATACCCGCTTGGCGCAGGCCGCCAGATCCATCGCCCCGCCGATGCCGCCGCCTTTCTGGCCCTTCAGCTTCCAGTTGGCGAAATCCCCGGTCATGGAGACCTGATAGGCCCCCATCACCGTGGCATCGATATGGCCACCGCGAATGACCCCGAAGCTGTCGGCATGATGCACCACCGCCGCGCCCGGGTTCAGCACCACATTCTGCCCGCCGGCATTGACCAGGTTCAAATCCTCCTGGCCCTCCGCCGCGACGCCGCCATAGCCGATCACCCCGTTTTCCGAGTGATAGGTAATATCGCGGCCGCCGATATCGGTGTTGGAGCACAACGTCGGTATGCCCACGCCCAGATTGACGATCCAGCCATCCTGGAACTCGCGCGCCACCCGGTCCGCCATCTGCTGGCGATTGAGGCCTTTGCTTCCGCTCATTTCCGGCGCTCCTGCCGTTTGGTGGGCCACAGGCCCTCGGGTTCCGGGGGCACCTGAACCAGCCGATGCACATAGATGCCGGGTGTATGCACGTCGTCCGGGTCGATCGTGCCGGCGGGGACGACCGGGTCGTCGATCTCGGCGATCGTGATCCGTGCCGCGGTCGCCATCACCGGCCCGAAATTGCGCTGCGACCGATGGAACCGCAAATTGCCCACGGCATCGGCGGTACGCGCCCGGATGAATGCATAATCCAGCTTCAGGGCATATTCCAGCAGGTATTCGCGCCCGTCGATAATGCGGGTTTCCCGGCCTTCGGCCAGTTCGGTGCCGACGGCGGTGGGCGTATAAAACGCCGGGATGCCGGCCCCCGCCGCCCGCAAACGCTCCGCCAGCGTGCCTTGCGGCACCAGTTCGGCATCGACCTCGCCCGATTCGTAATACTTGGTGAAGGGCAGCACGTCGGTGGGCCGCGTCGCGGCGGTGAATGCGCAGATGACCTTGGCAACCTGGCCGTTTTCCACCAACATGCCGATATCCGGCATCCGGGGTTGCTGCGCGCCGCCCGTTGTATTGGCGACCAGCGTCAGCCGTTTGGCCCCCTGTTCCTTCAACGCCTGGATCAGGTTGAACGGCGTTCCCGGCATGGCGAAGCCGCCGAACCCGATGGTGCTGCCATCGGCGATATCGGCTACCGCGTCCGCGAAACTGCTTCGCAGCTTACTCTTTTGGGTCATCGCTTCCCCGCCTTTCGTGTTGCCCCGATCAAGGTTCAGCGGGCGCACGCTGTCAAGGGAAGCGGCCGCACCAGTGTCAGGCGGCGATCGTGGCCGGGTCGGCGTTGGCGCCGCATACCACGATGCCAATACGGGCGTTCGGCGGGGGGACGAACCGCCCTGACAGCAGCGCGGCGGCGGCCACCGCGCCGCCGGGTTCGGCGATCAGGCGAAAATCGTCCCACAAGCGCCGCTGGGCCGCCCGCACAGCGTCGTCGGTCACCAGTATGGCCTGGCTGACGAACCGTTGAGCGATCGGGAAC
>JAJZEV010000124.1:7112-28431 GCA_021805665.1 Pseudomonadota bacterium | reverse complement strand
CGATGCACATAGATGCCGGCAGTATGCACATCGTCCGGGTCGATCGTGCCGGCGGGGACGATCGGGTCGTCGATCTCGGCGATCGTGATCCGTGCCGCGGTCGCCATCACCGGCCCGAAATTGCGCTGGGACCGATGGAACCGCAAATTGCCCACAGCGTCGGCGGTGCGCGCTCGGATGAACGCGTAATCCAGCTTCAGGGCGTATTCCAGCAGGTACTCGCGCCCGTCGATGACGCGGGTTTCCCGGCCCTCGGCCAGTTCGGTGCCGACAGCGGTGGGGGTGTAAAACGCCGGAATACCGGCGCCGGCGGCCCGCAAACGCTCCGCCAGCGTGCCTTGCGGCACCAGTTCGGCATCGACCTCGCCCGACTCGTAATACTTGGTGAAGGGCAGCACGTCGGTGGGCCGGGTCGCGGCGGTGAATGCGCAGATGACCTTCGCCACTTGGCCATTCTCCACCAACATGCCGATATCCGGCATCCGGGGCTGCTGCGCGCCGCCCGTTGTGTTGGCGACCAGCGTCAGTCGTTTGGCCCCCTGTTCCTTCAACGCCTGGATCAGGTTGAACGGCGTTCCCGGCATGGCGAAGCCGCCGAACCCGATGGTGCTGCCATCGGCGATATCGGCCACCGCGTCCGCGAAACTGCTTTGCAGCTTGCTCTTTTGGGTCATCGCTTCCCCGCCTTTCGTGTTGCCCCGATCAAGGTTCAGCGGGCGCACGCTGTCAAGGGAAGCGGCCGCGCCAGTGTCAGGCGGCGATCGTGGCCGGGTCGGCGTTGGCGCCGCACACCACGACGCCAACCCGGGCGTTCGGCGGGGGGACGAACCGCCCTGACAGCAGCGCGGCGGCGGCCACCGCGCCGCCGGGTTCGGCGATCAGGCGAAAATCGTCCCACAAGCGCCGCTGGGCCGCGCGCACAGCGTCGTCGGTCACCAGTATGGCCTGGCTGACGAACCGTTGAGCGATCGGGAACATCAGCGACCCTGCCTGCCGGGCACCCAGGCTGTCCGCGGCGATTCCGCCGACCGGCGCGGCGACAGGCTGGCCCGCTTTCAGCGCGTCGTGCAGCGTTGGGCACAATTCCGGTTCCACGCTGACGATCTCCGCACTGCCGGCATACCAGGCGGCGATTCCGCCGATCAGTCCGCCGCCGCCGGTTGCGACCAGGATATGGGTCAGGCCGGGGGCGTCCTGCTCGAACTCCCGTCCCACCGTGCCTTGGCCGGCCAATACGTCCTCATGATCGTAAGCATGGATTTCCAGCGCGCCCGTTTCTGCCTGCCGGACGCGGGACGCGACCAGCGCCTCGGCATAGGTTTCTCCGCCGCGCACGACGCGGGCGCCGTAGCTCGCGATCCGGGCAAGCTTGGCTTGCGGGGTGGCGGCGGGCACGAAAATCTCTGCCACCACCCCCAGAACACGCGCGGCACAGGCGACCGCGGCGCCATGGTTGCCACCCGATGCGGCGATAACGCCGGCGGCGGGGAGGGGGGTTGTCAGCATCCGGTTGAACGCGCCGCGCGGCTTGAAGCTGCCCGCATATTGCAGCAATTCCAGTTTCAGGGTGACGGGCGAGTCGCTACCGAGCGCGCATTGCAATACTGGCGTATGGCGGACATACGGGGATATGCGTTCAGCCGCGGCGGCAATGGATTTTCGATCGAACATGACGCGCTGACGCTGGCATGCGAACACATCCGCGACAAGCTGCTTCCCTTTCGGCCGCTCCAGGGCCATGGTGCCGGCTTATGCACGCCAAGCGGCAAATGCACGGAAGTTGCGTCTGCAAGGACGGGAACGCGGTCCTGGTGACGGGCTCGCCGGGTGCCGGCAAATCCGGCCTTGCGTTGCGGCTGCTGTCGCGCGGATTCGAACTGGTGGCGGACGATCGGGTTGACATCGCCGACGGTATGGCGTCCTGCCCTGATACATTGGCCGGGTTGCTGGAAGTGCGCGGGCTTGGCATCGTCCGCCTGCCATACCAGACCTCTGTTCGGCTGGCCCTTGTCATTGATTTGGACGAACGCGCGGAACGCATGCCATTGCCTGACCGACACCCCGAACTCGGCCTTCCGATCGTCCGGGTCGATGCGCGCTCCGCCGCGGCCGCGGACATCGTGGCCCTGGCGCTGGACTGCGCCGTTGGACGGGTGACCCAGGTCGTGGGGGCGTTCCGGGCATGACCGCCAAGACGGTTGTCATCGTCACGGGATTGTCCGGCGGAGGCAAGGCGTCGATTTTGCGGGCGCTGGAAGATGTCGGCTACGAAGCGGTGGATAATCCGCCGCTGACCATGCTGGAGGAAATGATCGCCCCGGGGGAACCGGCGCCCGGCGCGCGCAAGCTGGCGATCGGCATCGATGCCCGGACCAGGGGATTCGATGCGGCCGATGTCCTGGCCGCGATCGCCCGGCTGCGAACCGACCCGGAACTGCGGCTGCAACTGGTCTATGCCCGGGCGGATGAAAGCACCTTGCTGCGTCGCTACACCGAAACCCGCCGCCGCCATCCGCTCGCGCCCCTGGGCGTCGTCGCGGACGGCATTGCCGCTGAACTCGCCCTGACCGAACCGCTGCGCGAGGGGGCGGACCTTGTGGTCGATACCTCCGACCTGCCGATCGCCGATCTGCGGCGGCTGATCGAGCGGCATTTCGGCAGCGATGCGGAAGGCACGCGCATGGCGGTCTCGCTGATGTCCTTTGCCTACCCTAAGGGCCTGCCGCGCGAAGCGGATCTGGTATTCGACGCACGCTTCCTGCGGAACCCCCACTACGATCCCATATTACGCCCCAAGACGGGAATGAGTCCCGATGTCGGCGCCTATGTGGAGGCGGATCCTGATTTCGCCGGATTCTTTACCCGAATCGCGGATTTGATCGAACTGGTCTTGCCTAGATTTGTACAAGAAGGCAAAAAATACGCTACGATCACGATCGGGTGTACTGGAGGCCGGCACAGGTCGGTATATCTGATTGAAAAATTGGCGAAACATCTCACAGAGCGTTTCGCGGTTCGGCAGACGGACGGTGGCGGGGCGGCACCATGGACGGTGTTCGTTACCCATCGGGAGTTGGCCACGAACGATAAGCCTCAGGCGTCCGCTGTTGATCGCCCGGTTGCGCGCCGGGACCAAACGGTCATAGACACGGACGTTGACAGGGCCGCGCAGGCTTCATCCGTTCAGGCATAGGAGGCCTGATACAGTACGATGGTAACATCGATCGGTTACAATTCGGCTCGCCCATCCACGCGTCGGGACATCACGGTTCGCTCATGATCGGTATGATCCTGGTTACCCATGGACGGCTTGCCGTGGAACTGCGCTCCGCCATGGAACATGTGGTCGGGTCGCAACGGAACGTTGACACGGTCTGTATCGGGCCGGAGGACGATATGGAAAACCGGCGCGCCGAGATCGAAGCCTGTATCGGGCGGTGCGACACCGGCGACGGCGTCGTGCTGCTGACAGATATGTTCGGCGGAACACCCTGCAACCTCGCCATATCCATGATGGAACGCAAGGGCGTGGAAGTGATAGCCGGCGTCAATCTGCCCATGCTGGTCAAGCTCGCGAAGGTGCGGTCCAAGCAGCCCCTGGCCGATGCCGTCACCTGTGCCGAGGATGCGGGGCGGAAATACATCGCCGCCGCGTCCCATGTGCTGCATGGCTGCAAGGTCAACGCCATCAATGAGAATTGCCCCGACGCGCAGCCCCTGAACGGCGCTTGCGCCAACGGCACGGCGGTCAACGGCACGGCGGTCAACGGCACGCGGGCCGGCGGTATCGCTGAATGAGCGACACGCCGCCGTCCGGCGCGCCCGTCCTCTCCCGCGTTGTCACCATCTGCAATAAGCGTGGGCTGCACGCCCGGGCAGCCGCGCGGTTCGTCACGCTGGCGGAGCAGTTCGGTGCGTCGGTCGATGTGCTGAAAGACGGCCAGACCATCTCCGCCCGCTCTATCATGGGCCTGATGATGCTCGGTGCGGCAAAAGGTGCCGATATCGAGTTGCGTGCCGAAGGCTGGGATGCCAAGGAAGCGTTGGACGCCCTGGCAACCCTGGTCGAGGCCGGCTTCGATGAACAGGATTGAGCCCCCGCCGCCACAGCATGAGCGACTGGCCCGAACCGCCCTCGCCGCCGTCCCGGCATGTCCGCAACGCGTTTTTCACGGCATAGCCGTGTCGGCGGGGGTCGCCATCGGCCAGATCTTCGGCACGACCGAACCGGAAGCCGTCGTCACCCGCCACAAAATCCAGGCGTCCGACATCGGTGCCGAGTGCGCCCGGCTTGAAGCCGCCATCATTCAGTCCCGCAGGCAACTGGCCAAGCTGCGCGCCAAGCTCGCGGTGTTGCCGGAAGAAAGCCAGTCCGAGATAGCGCCGCTCATCGAGGCATACATTCGCATGCTGGGGCCGTCCCGCCTGGTGCGCGGAGTCCGGGCACGAATCGAGGAAACACTCCTGTCGGCCGAAGCCGCGGTCATGACCGAGGCGCAGGCGATCGGCGATACGATCATGGCGCAGGCCACGCCCGATTTGTCGCCCGAGGACATCGCCGGATTGCGGCGCCAAGCCGATGAAATCGGCGAAATCGGTCGCCGCCTCGTGCGCAATCTGACGCATTCTCCGTTCCGCAGTTTTGCCGCCTTGCCGCAGGGTGCGATCCTGGTCGCCGAGTCGCTGCGTCCGGCGGACGCGGCACTGCTGGATCCATCCCGCCTGGCCGGCGTGGTGACAGAGGAAGGCGGTGCCGACGGCCATACCGCCGTGATGCTGCGCGCCCTGGGCGTACCGGCGGTGCTGGGGGCGGCCGGACTGGCGCACAGCATGAACCCCGGGGATGTTGCCATCGTGGACGGTCTTGCCGGCACGGTAACCCTGAACCCCGAACCGCAGACCCTCGCCGCCGCCCGCCGGGCGGTGACCGGATTCGCACGCGAACGTCAGCGCTACGCTCGGTTGCGGCGTCTGCCGGCGGTAACGCGGGACGGCGAAACCATCGAATTGCAGGCCAATCTGGAACTGCCGGTCGAATTGCCGCTGATCGTGCAATCCGGCGCAGTGGGAATTGGTCTGCTGCGGACCGAGTTTTTGTTCATGAACCGGGAGACCATTCCCGACGAAGCGACCCAGACCGAAAGCTATCAGGCCATTGTCGAGGCGATGAATGGCGATCCGGTGACGATTCGGGTTCTGGACTGGGGCGGCGAAAAGGAAATCGAGGCCCTGACCCTGGCCGGCGTGGTGCCGGAGATCGCCGATACCAATCCGGCGCTGGGCCTGCGCGGGATCAGGCTGTTGCTGCGCCAGCCGGAACTGCTGGAAACGCAGTTCGCTGCCATCCTGCGGGCGTCCGCCGCCGGGCCGGTGCGCGTGCTGCTGCCGATGGTCACCACGGTAGGCGAAGTCCGGCAGGCCCGGGAGGTCTATGAGCGTGTGGCGCGGCGGCTGAGGCGGCGTGGCGAACGGATACCGGAAAAGCTGCCGCCGCTGGGGATCATGATCGAAACCCCGGGTGCCGCGCTGTCCGCCGATGCCCTGGCGCTGGAAGCGGATTTCTTCGCCATCGGCACGAACGATCTGACGGCCTACACCCTGGCGGTGGATCGCGCCGAAAGCGATGTGGCGGAGCTTTACGACCCGATGCACCCGGCCGTGCTGCGTCTGGTGCAGTTTACCACCGAAGCCGCGCAGCGGATGCGGATGCCGGTGTCCATCTGCGGGGAACTCGCGGCGTCGCCGAAGCTGACGCCGCTGCTGCTGGGCCTGGGTGTCCGGTCGCTGAGCATGAACGCCTCGGCCGTGCCGAAGGTGAAGCAGGCGATCCGGTCGGTGGAGATCGGGGCCTGTATCCGGTTCGCCCGCCGGGTGATGGAACAAAGCGACCCGGAGCAGATCCGGGCCATGGTCGATGCGTTCGGCCGGCCGGACGGGGGGACGTAGTGCCTCCCGTCATTGACAGTGAGTAGAATGTCCGAACCGATGGCACCGTAACGTAACGACGGAGCCGATTCGTGGCCGCCAGAGAGATCGCCGTAAAGAAGTATGTCGTGAAGGTCAGTGCGGAAGAGCGGGTGCGGTTGGATGCGTGATTCACAGCGGCACACACCCCACGCAAAGGCTGATGAAGGCCCGCATCCTGTTGAAGGCCGACGCGGGCGAGGCCGGCGAGGCGTGGAGCGATAGCCAAATCGCGACCGCACTGGATAGGCGCGACGTTATCGGACGGCTGACCTCCTGCTCGGTCTGCCGGCCCGGGTCCAGCGTTACACTCTTGCTCGTCCGCTCGGAGATGCCGTGGGCGATGTAGTCATCGGCGGTGTTGAGAATCTTCCCCTCCTCGGTGACGCCGGGCTGCAAGATGCGGACACACGGGTGGTCGGTGTTGTGGTGATCGACCGTGATCCAGTCGGGCTTGGTGCCGAGATCGCCCCACATCGTCTTCATCAGAATCTAAAATACCATTGAAGACATTACGAAAATAGGACTATCCGCCACCCCATCACCCCATCACCCCATCACCCCATCACCCCATCACCCCATCACCCCATCACCCCTCGCCTTCGGGCTTAATCTCGACATCTGAACACGCCGCCCATTTGCCCGTATCAGAAAGTCGGCGTCGCCATTGCGGGAAAGAGCTATTTCGTCCTAAATGGCGCGATGGATTACCCCGAGATCCTGCGATGAAAATCATGTCGGCGCGTGAAGCGAAGAATGGCTTCGGCCTGATGATCGATACTGCGCGTGCAGAGCCGGTACTGATCGAAAAGCATCGGCGCGGCGTTGTGGTGGTGGTTTCGGTGGAAGAATACGAACGTCTTTCGTTGCAATCTGGACGTGCGGATAAGGGCGAAGCAGGGATCATGGGGCCCTCGAAGGGCGACGTTGAATGAGAGGTTGGCGTGAGAACGGGGCGATCGGGCATCAGGGATAATCGTAGGCGCGGGGCGGTCCACGAGTTCATCACTGAGCGCGCGGTTCCAGACAGCCGGCTGTCGGTTGTCTCGGCTTATTTCACGACCTTCGCTTACGATCGTCTCCGCACGACGTTGGACGGCGTCGGCCACATGCGCTTCCTCTTCGGCGAGCCGCGGTTCCTGAAGGATACGGACAACGCTGGCCTCGTGCCGCCAGCCTTCTCGTTCGATGAGTCTGGACTGCGCCTCACTGAGCAAATCCGGCAGCGCGCGGCAGCGTTGCGCTGCGCCCAGTGGATCAAGGATCGCGTCGAAATACGGTCGGTCAAGCGCTCTGGCCTGCTGCACGGAAAGCTGATTCATATCGACGATGGACGCCGTCCACACGCCGTGCTCGGCAGTTCGAACTTCACGATCAACGGGCTCGGACTGGGTGATTCGCCGAACATCGAACTCAATCTGATTGTCGATAGTGATCGCGACCGGGAGGACCTTCTGGCCTGGTTCGACGAGCTATGGAGCGACACCGGCCTGACCGAAGACGTGCGCGACGAAGTGCTGCGCGCGCTACAAGCCAGCTATGCCCACGCTGCTCCCGAGTTCGTCTATTTCAAGACGCTGCTTCACCTGTTCGACGACTTCCTGACCGACCAGGCGGCGGAGGATGCGCTGATCCAACAGACGGCGTTCGAGCAGACTGCGATCTGGCGCGCGTTGTTCGATTTCCAGCGTGACGGCCTCCGCGCTGTGCTTGGCAAGATCGGAAAACATGGCGGCTGCATCCTCGCTGACAGCGTCGGTTTGGGCAAAACCTTCACCGCTCTGGCGGTCATTAAGTGGTTCGAGAAGCGCAACAAGAACGTGCTCGTGCTGTGCCCAAAGAAGCTGCGCGAGAACTGGACAGATTACCTCGCCACCAACAACAGCGAGATGAACCCGCTGCGCGAAGACAGGTTCGACTACACCGTCCTGTCTCATACCGATCTTTCGCGAGAGAAGGGCAAGGTCGGTGACATTGACCTCTCGCGGATAGAATGGGGCAACTATGATCTCGTCGTTATCGACGAGTCCCATAATTTCCGAAGCGCATCGCGTAACAAGACCGCTGGCGGGCGCCGCAGCCGCTACGAGCGGCTAATGGACGAGGTCATCAAGGCCGGCCTGCCGACCAAGGTTCTGCTGCTTTCGGCTACGCCTGTGAACAACGATCTGAGCGACCTCAAAGCGCAGCTCGACCTGATTTCTGCCGACAGGGGAGATGGATTCATTGACCTGGGCGTACCCAACCTGGGCACACTGATAGGCGGGGCACGACGACGCTTTGCCGACTGGGCGAAAAGCGGCGGTCGTGATGCCGGCGAGTTGCTGAACAAGTTGCCGCCTGCGCTCTTCGGTCTGCTCGACGGCGTCACCATCGCGCGTTCGCGCAAACACGTCGAACGCCATTACGCCGCTTCGATGGAAATGATCGGCGGGTTTCCGAAGCGTGCCGCACCCGAGTCCATATTCGCCAACATCGACAGCCAAGGCGGCTTTCCGGGTTTCGAGGACGTAGATGCCGCAATCGGCAAGCTAGAGCTAGCACTCTACGGCCCGTTGACCTTCGTGCTGCCCGAGTATCGCACCCACTATGACAAGGGTGGGAATTTCGACCAGGCAAATCGCGAAAAATACCTCATCGCGATGATGAAGATCGGCTTCCTCAAGCGGCTGGAAAGCTCCGTCAGCTCTTTCCGCCTGACGATGGATCGTATGATCGCCCGCATCGACCAGCGGCTTGGCGATCTCGACAGTTTCGACGCGACGGCGGCCATCGGCACGCCCGCGCCGGATGAGATCGAGTTGGATGACGAATTAGAAGAAGCCTTCGAGGTCGGCGGCGCGCTGAAATACAACCTCGCTCACATCGATAGGGCGGCGTGGAAGGCGGCGTTGACGCGCGATCGCGACCGGATCGCCGCGCTGGCCTCCGAAGCGCGCAATGTTACGCCCGATCGGGACGCCAAGCTGGCGCGGCTTAAGGAGATCATCCGCGCCAAGGCGGATAAGCCCACGACCAACCGAGATGGCGAGGCCAACCGCAAGATCATCCTGTTCACAGCCTTCACCGACACGGCCCGCTATCTCTATGAAGAGTTGCGTCCCCTTGCGCGCGAATGCGGGCTGCAAGCGGCACTGGTGACGGGCGACGGCTGCAAGGCGACTTTGGGCCCGGCGCGCTTTCAGGACGTGCTGGTCAATTTCGCGCCTCGCGCCAAACGCCGGGCCTTGATGCGCGGCGCCGAGACTGGCGGCGAAATCGACCTGCTGATCGCCACCGACTGCATCTCGGAAGGCCAGAATCTCCAAGATGCCGACCTGCTGGTGAATGTGGACATTCACTGGAACCCGGTGCGCCTTATCCAGCGCTTCGGGCGGATCGATCGGATTGGCAGCCGCAACACCAAGATCCGCATGGTCAATTTCTGGCCGACCGAGGACCTCAACAAATATCTGCGCCTCAAAGATCGGGTGGAGGCACGCATGGCACTGGTCGATCTTTCGGCCACAGGCGACGACGATCTGCTCAATGCGCGCGCCGAGGCCGATGGCGATGCGCGCTGGCGCGACGAGCAACTGCTCCGTCTAAAGGATGAAGTGTTCGACCTCGAAGAAGCTGGTGGAGGTGTGACGCTGGCCGATTTCGCGCTCGACGACTTCCGCGCCGACCTGCTCGGCTTCGCGCGCACGAACGAGCAGGCCCTGCGCGCCGCGCCGCTGGGGCTGCACGCGATTGTCCCGAATGGCGTCGCGGGCGCCACCCTTGATTCAGGCGTGATCTTCTGCCTTCGCCGCCGTCCGCCCGAGCCGAACCCGGAGCAGGCGAAGATCAATCCGCTGGATCCCCACTATCTCGTCTATGTGAAGGATGACGGTTCGGTGCGCCTCGGTTTCGGTCAACCAAAGCCGATCCTCGAAGCGTATCGCGCACTCTGCCTGGGGCATGTCGAGCCCTTCGAAGCGCTGTGCAATGCCTTCGACGACGAGACGGTCCACGGCGAGATGATGGGGCGGTATGACGGTTTGATCCGCGCCGCAGTCACCTCGATTGGCGAGATGGCCGCGACGCGTACTTTGGCGTCGCTGACAGGCTCGCGCAGCGCCCGGGTTCCCGACGGGGGAGCGCAGGCGCGCTCCAGCCTGGACTATGACCTCATCACCTGGCTCATCATCAGGCCGGCGGCGGGGGCGGTATGAGCCACGCCACAGAACGTCTCGCTGCGATCCGCGACGCGGTTTCGGGGCTTGCCGGCGCGGACCTCGCGGGCGCGGGTCGGAGGCTGCTCGATGTCATGGGCTATCGTAGCCCGAAGACGCTGGACACTCCCGCTGCGCCCGCCCAGTTTCTTGCTGCACTGGGCATGGATGCGGCGCGTTTCGAGACGGGCCGCTGGCGTGCGGTACATTTCCTTTTCCAGCTCACCGGCGACGAACTGCCCGCCCTGTCGCGCGGCGGCGATCCGGCGACCGGCGAGGCTTTTCAGCGCGGCGCGATCGATTCTTTTGTTTTCCTCGCGATCGACCTCGACGACGGCGGTTGGTCGCGCCGGCAACTCGTGGCGATTGTGCGTGCCCTCAATCGCGGGTTCGCCATGCCCGCGATCGTGTTGTTCCGCCATGGCGGGCAAGCGACGCTGACGGTGATCGACCGTCGCGCCAACCGGCGCGACGCCGCGCGCGACGTGGTCGGCGGGCGGATCAGCCTGATCAAAGACATTAACCTCGCCAAGCCCCACCGCGCCCATGTAGAAATCCTGGCCGACCTGTCGCTCGCCGCGCTCGCCCGGCGCAAGGCGCCGTCGGATTTCCGCGCGCTCTACGATCTGTGGCTGGAGACGCTGTCGGCCACCGAACTCAATAAGCGGTTCTATGAGGAATTGGCCGACTGGTTCGCCTGGGCCACTACTAGCGCGCCCCTCGCCTTCTCCAAGGGACAAGGCAATGGCGCGGGGGCGAAGGAAATCGCACTGATCCGCCTGCTCACCCGGCTGATGTTCGTCTGGTTCATCAAGGAGAAGGGCCTCGTCCCCGAAGCGCTGTTCGATGGCCCCTCGCTTGCGAAGCTGCTGGAGGAGTCGCCGGCGGCGACGCCCAGCGGCCAAGGCTACTACCTCGCCATCCTCCAGAACCTGTTCTTCGCGACCCTCAACACCGAAATGCCGGAGCGGCGCTGGCGGCAGGACGATGCTGGGCAATCGAACGATTACCTCGGCCACCACGTCTATCGCCACGCCGCCCTGTTCGCCGAGCCGCACAAAGCATTGGACGCCTTTGCCAGCGTGCCGTTTCTCAACGGCGGGCTCTTCGAATGCCTGGATACCGAGGTCGCCAGCGACGATCCGCGCGTCGGCGATGCCGAGCGGGAGCGACACCGGCTGATCCTGCGTATCGACGGTTTTTCCGATCAGCCGGACAAGCAGCCGCGTTTGCCTAACGCCCTGTTCTTCGGCGGCGCGAAGGGCGTCGATCTGTCTGGCTGGTTCGAGAAAGCCAAGGCGCCGCGCGACGTACCCGGCCTGATCGACCTGTTCGAGCGTTACAAATTCACCGTCGAGGAAAACACCCCTCTGGAGGAAGAGGCGGCCCTCGATCCCGAGTTGCTGGGCAAGGTGTTCGAGAACCTGCTCGCCTCCTACAACGAGGACACCAAGACCACCGCCCGCAACAAGTCCGGCAGTTTCTACACCCCGCGCGAGGTGGTCGATTTCATGGTCGATGAGGCGCTGGTTGCCTGGCTGCTGCCGAAACTGCCGAGCGAATTGGGATTGGAGTCCGATGGCGGAGACGAAACCCGGCTGCGCGCCCTGCTCAACTTCGCCAGCCGGTCGCACAATTTCAGCCCGGCCCAGGTGGACGCGCTGATCGCCGCGATTGAAAGTTGCAAAGCCATCGACCCTGCCGTCGGATCGGGCGCCTTCCCGCTCGGCCTGCTGCAAAAGCTGGTTCACATGCTCGATGTGCTGGATCCCGGCGGGGAGAAGTGGAAGGCGCGCAACCGTCTCTATTACGAACGCCGGCTCTCCGAGGCCGAGGCCATTCCCGCCGCCGGTGAGCGCGCCGCCGAGATCGAGAAGGCCGAGGAAGCGCTTGGCGAATTCGACACCAAGTTCGAAAGTGGCCACTATCCCGACTACACGCGCAAACTGTTCCTGATCGACCGTTGTCTGCACGGCGTAGATATTCAGCCGATCGCGGTGCAAATCGCCAAGCTCCGTTGCTTCATTAGCCTGGCGGTCGAGCAGAGAGAAAATCCCGGCCGTCCCAATCGCGGCATCACACCGCTGCCGAACCTCGAAGCAAAATTTGTCGCCGCCAATACGCTGACGCCGCTGCACCGTCGTGGCCAGGCGGGGCTGGTCAGCCAGGACTTGCTCGGGAAGCAGCGGGCGCTGCGCGAAGCAAATCGCGCCTTCTTTGCCGCCGCCAATAGCACCGCAAAACGGCGGGAGCAGCGCAGGATCAAGCTGCTGCGCGCGGAAATCGCCGACGAGGTGATGCGCGACCATGCCTTCGCCGGTGACGACGCCAGGAAGCTTGCAGCGTGGGACCCGTTCGATCCCAATGCGTTCGCCCCTTTCTTCGATGCGGAATGGATGTTCGGCTTTGATCCCTCCGCTACCAGCGGTTGGTTTGACATCGCGCTGGCGAACCCGCCCTATATCCGTTCTGGCAAGATCGATCCCGACATCAAGGCCGCGCTCAAGCGCGACTATCCGGGATTCTTCGCCGGCTCTTCGGACATCCTGACCTATTTCTTCAAGATTACCGAGAGCCTGCTCGTAAAAGGCGGCGTTCTCTCCTTCATAACCTCGAACAACTACATGCGCGCGGGCTATGGTGCGGGCACCCGGGAATTGCTTAGTAAGCAATTTCAGCCGCTGGTGATCGTCGATTTCGGCGAACTGCCTGTCTTCAAAGCCGCCGTAGACAGCACGGTCTATATTGGTATCGACGGTGCAGGCGCGGACAAGCCGTTTCGTGCGCTCACGATCAAGACTATCGATGATATTTCCCGGCTGGGCGAAATCGTTCGCGAGAGCGCGCCTTCGATCAGGCCGAGCGAGCTCGACCCTTCGGGCTGGAGCTTCGCTCCGCCGGAACTGCGATCGCTTGCGGATCGCATGGACCGCGTTCCGACCAAGGTCAGCAATATCGTCGCCGACCGATTCTACTACGGCATCAAAACGGGCTTTAACGGCGCGTTCCTTATCGATGATGCGGACCGGCAACGGCTGCTGGCGGATGGCGCCGACCAAGCGCTCATCCGACCGTGGATAGACGGTGGCGAGATCGGCCGCTGGGAACACGGCTATTCGGACCAATATGTCATTGCCATAGCCTCGGGCTCCAACATCAAAGGTGGCTGGCCGTGGTCGGGGCGCGGCGAAGCGGACGCCGAACGCATCTTTGCGCGCGCGCACCCAGCTTTGTTCAGGCATCTTTCCCATTGGCGCACGGAGCTAAAGAAGCGTGCCGATAAGGGGGAGTATTGGTGGGAGCTTCGCGCCTGTGCCTATTGGGACGCATTCAAGCAGACCAAGATCGCCTACAACGAAACCTCGGCAGAGTTGCACGCCTTCGTCGATGAAGATGGTTTCTGCTTTAACAAGACCGCCTTCATTCTCCTGCCGGAAGACCCGTGGTCGCTTCTCGCGATTCTGCTCTCCAAGCCGCTCGACTTTTACTACCGGATGCGCTTCCCCAGCCACGGCGATCCATTCAACGGCGGGCGCCCGCAATTCCGCAAAGACCGGATGCTGAATGTGCCAGTGCCAGTGACGACGGCTCAGCAGAGGTCCGCGCTGGCGCTACTGGCGCAGGCCGTAACACGTTGCCACGAGGCGGAGCTTCCCGCAGTTGGGGCACGGCTTGAAGCCCTGATCAACGCTCTCGTCTACGAGTTTTTTTTCGCAGACGAGTTGCACGCGCGCAATCTGCGCCCCTTCGCCGCCGCGCGCGATGCGGGGCTGATGAACCTTGCGGCGCTCGAAGGCCCTACGCTCGCCCGCGCCGCCGACGATTGGTCCCGCTACCTCGCCGACCCAGCACACCCTCTCTACGCCGCCCTCTTCGACCTGCAATCCATCGACGCGGTGAGAATCATCGAGGGGCGGACGTGACATGGCGGAGCCGGGGGAAGAAGACGCGGCGAAGATCGCGTCCATTTATATTTCGGACTTCCGAGCCTTCCCGGCGCTCGCGCCGGCCTCGGTCTTGCTCGACGGCAAGAACCTGTTGGCCTGGGGAGAAAACGGATCGGGAAAATCCTCCATCTACCGGGCGCTGCGTGGTCTCTTCTCGGTGGAGACGCAGGATATTTCGCCGATGGGGAATGTCTTCAGCAATCCGACTGCCCCAAGCGTCAAGGCCACGCTGACCGACAAGACCGAGCTGCACTGGTCGGCGGCGGGTCATCCGACCGTCACCGTGCTCGATACGGCGCGAAAGTCAGCCTTTCTGAGCCACACGCGGCTGATCGAAATGAACACGGGCCGGACGGCGAACGACGCCCCGAACCTGTTCCCCGTGGCGGTGGAAAAGCTCCTCGCCGATTACGAGGCGACAGTGGCAGGAGGACTCAAGCGCACCGTCGGCGAACTTTGGGCGGAAGTGAACGCAGCCCTTGAGCGCCGTGTACTCTACAGCAAGGGAACACGTCGTCCGCTGGATTTCAAGGAAAGGGTCAAGAACGCCTGCGACCAGTTCAACGAAGGGATGAACCAGGCGCTCGCGGCGCTGGAGGCACAGGCTAAATCTGTCCTCCGCAAGCTGCTCGACGTTTTTCAGCCGGATGCACTCGAACTGGTGGGCTTCACCTTCTACGGCGTGACCTATAACGAGAAAGAGCGCGAACTCGACAACGCGATGCTGACCGCAAGCGTCAAATTCCGGGATCATGCGCTGCCGGCGCCCCCCAATTTCTTGAATGAGGCACGTCTCTCTGCGCTGGCGATCGCGACCTTTCTTGCCGGTCGCCTCGCGTGCATCCCGGAAAATGACAAGGCGCTGAAGCTGCTGGTGCTAGACGACCTGCTGATCAGCCTTGACTATTCGCACCGCCGGCCAGTCCTGGACGTGATCGGCGAATTGTTCAAGGGTTGGCAGATCATTCTGCTTACCCACGACCGCTTCTGGTTCGAACTCGCGCGCGAGCAACTATTGGGCGAGCCCTGGAAGGCGATCGAGATATACGAGAAGCTCGACGCCGACGGCCTGCTGCGCCCAGTGATCTGGGAAAGTCAGGACGATCTGGTCGCCGAGACGCTGAAACAGGCAGGTCGGTTCCTCGATGACAATCATTCGGCCGCCGCAGCGAACTATGCCCGCACGGCATGTGAGCTGACGCTGCGCCGCTACTGCCGCAGACACAACATCCAGTTCGGTTACACGGATGACCCGCAGAAGATCAAAATCGAGGATTTGCTTAACAAGGGCGAATCCCACGCAAATGGCAACGTCGACCGTAAGGCTGCTTTCGACGGATTGAAGAAATACAAGAAGCTCATCCTCAACCCGCTTTCGCACAACCCCACACAGCCGATTGTAAAGGCTGATGTGTTGGCAGCGATCAACGCCGTTAAGGAGCTTGTGAAGGCGTGCCAGAAGTGAGCCCTCCACAGCGTCATAGTGCTTTGGCGTAAACGGTAGTGCTCATCACTATCGGTGGCGGCCCGCTATTCAGTATGCTAATTCCTTGTAATGAAATGTGTTATTCTTTCGAAGCGCCGACGGCGGCGATCCGCTGCTCGCCGGCGGGTTGGCGGCTCGGGATGCTCCGTAGACCCAACAATTTCGCTTGAGTTTCGGTTTGGGCGATTAGCCTGCGGCCGAGAAGGCTCAGCCGGGCGGACGATCCCGGCGCCAGGAATACTGGTGCCGGGAACAACGGCTAACCCGCCGCCACAAGCTGGGCGATCGCAGTGCCCACGTCGGCGGTCCCGGCCTGTCCGCCCATATCCCGGGTCTTGGGGCCACTCTCGCGCAGCAGCGTCTCGATCGCGTCGATGATCGCCTTGCCGGCGTCTGCCTCGCCCAGATGCTCCAGCATCAATGCCGCCGACCAGATCTGGCCGATCGGGTTGCAGATGAATTTCCCCGCGATATCCGGCGCGGAACCATGCACGGGTTCGAACATCGAGGGGAATTTGCGCTCCGGGTTGATGTTCGCGCTGGCGGCGATGCCGATCGAGCCCGCCACCGCCGGCCCCAGGTCGGACAGGATGTCGCCGAACAGGTTGGAGCCGACGACCACGTCGAACCAATCGGGGTGCTGCACGAAATGCGCGCACAGGATGTCGATATGGTACTGATCGGTGCGGATGTCCGGATACTGCCCGGCCATCGCGGCGAAGCGTTCGTCCCAGTATGGCATGGTGTGGATGATGCCGTTCGATTTGGTCGCCGAGGTCACATGCTTTTTGGGACGGGTCATCCCCAGCTCGAACGCATATTTCAGGATGCGGTCCACGCCCTGGCGGGTGAACACGCTTTGCTGCGATACGAATTCCCGATCCGTGCCGGGGAACATCCGCCCGCCGACCGATGAGTACTCGCCCTCGGTGTTTTCGCGCACCACGTAGAAGTCGATATCCGCCTCGGTTCGGCCAGCCAGCGGGGTTTTCACGCCGGGCAGCAATTTGCATGGCCGCACGTTGGCATACTGGTCGAAACCGCGGCGGATGGGGATCAGCAGGCCCCAGAGCGAGACATGATCGGGCACGCCCGGCCAGCCCACGGCACCCAGCAGGATCGAGTCGGACTTCGCCAACTGGTCCAGCCCATCTTCCGGCATCATCATGCCGGTGTCTTTGTAGGTCTCGCAGGACCAGTCGTAATGGGTCAGGTTCAGGTCGAACCCGAAGCGGCGCGCGGCGGCGTCCAGGACTTTCAGCGACTCCGGCACGGTTTCCTTACCGATCCCGTCGCCGGGGAGAACCGCGATATTGTGCGTGCGCGTCATGGGCCTGTTTCCCGGGGCAATGTTCCGCGCAGGGATACCGCCCTCAGCGCCGAACGCCAAGCCCATGGCGCGCGGACGTTCCGCGGTTTATCCTTCGCAAAGCCTGAACGAGAACCGCCATGCACATCGCGACTTCCCCCGCCTTCAAGGACAACGCCCATGCGGCGCTGGCGAATGCCGGCCTGCAGAAAGCCCTCGCGCGCAGCGGCCCGAGCTTCATTGCCCGGCGGGCGGCGGCGGTTGCCGGGCTGCCGGAGTTCGAAACGCTGCGCGACACCGCGCGGGACATCAAGAATCATGCGCTGGCGAACCTGGATTTCTACCTGGAGGCTTATGAGGCCAAGGTCCTGGAATCCGGCGGCAAGGTGCATTGGTGCGCCGATGCCGAGGAGGCTCGGCAGGCCGTGCTGGCGATTTGCCAGGCGGCGGGCGCGAAGACCGTGACCAAGGGCAAGTCGATGATTGGCGAGGAAATCGCCATCAACGACCATCTGGAACAGCACGGCATCACCCCGGTCGAGACCGATCTGGGCGAATACATCATTCAGCTTCGGCATGAATTACCGAGCCATATCATAGCGCCGGCGTTTCACCTGAACCTGGAGGATTGGGAAGATACGTTCCGCAAGGCGCACACCGATCTGCCCGCCGACCGTCAGTTTACCGAACGGCGCGATGTGCTGATCGAGGCCAGAACCAAATTGCGGTCGAAGTTCCTGGCCGCCGATGTGGGGATCACCGGCGCCAACTTCCTGATCGCCGAGACCGGCAGCAGCGTGATCGTCACCAACGAGGGCAACGGCGATCTGACCCAGACCTTGCCGCGCGTCCACATCGTGCTGGCCAGTATCGAGAAATGCGTGCCGACGCTGGAGGACGCAACCTCGCTGCTGCGGGTGCTGGCCCGTTCGGCGACGGGGCAGGATTTTTCGGTCTATACGACGTTCTCCACCGGCGTCCGCCGCGCGGGGGATCTGGACGGGCCGGAGGAATACCATGTCGTGCTGATCGACAACGGGCGGTCGGCGATGCTTGGCACCGATTTCCAGGAGATGCTGCGCTGTATCCGCTGTGCGGCGTGCATGAATCATTGTCCGGTCTATGGCGCGGTCGGCGGCCATGCGTATGGATGGGTGTATCCCGGCCCGATGGGTTCGGTGCTGACCCCGGGGCTGATCGGGGTGGACAAGGCAGGACACCTGCCGAATGCATCCACGTTTTGCGGCAAGTGCGATAGCGTGTGCCCGGTGCGGATTCCGTTGCCGAAGCTGATGCGGCACTGGCGCGAACGGGAGTTCGAGCGGCATTTGAGTCCGGCCGGACAGCGGACGAATCTGGCGATTTGGGCGTTTTTCGCCCGCCGGCCCGGGCTGTATCGGCTGGCCACGCGGGCGGCGGCATTCGGGATGGGGCTGTTGGGCCGCAAGAAGGGCCGGTTCGCCAAAATGCCGATGGCTGGCGGCTGGACCGGCGGGCGCGACCTGCCAGCACCCGAGGGCGATACGTTCTTCCAACGCTACGCAAAGGCTCAGCGCTCGGGGATCGGCGCATGAGCAAGGAGTCGATCCTGACCGCCATCCGGCGGGGGCTGAAACGGGGACCATTGCCCGGCGATCAGGCCGCGATGCTGCGGGGGCGTCTGGCCCAGCATCCGCGCCACTTGATTCCGGCGAGATCCCAGTTGGCGCATGCCGAACAGGTGGCGTTGTTCGTGCGGAATGTGGAGAAAGAATTCGGGTCGGTGGCCCGCGTCGCCGATTTGGCGTCGGTGCCGGGTGCGGTGGCGGATTACCTGGGGGCGCAGAATTTGCCAAGCCGGGCGGTCATGGCGCCGCATCCGGAGTTGCGGGCGATTCCGTGGGCAGAACGGCCGCTGCTGGACATTCGCGAAGGTCGGGCAGAGGGTTCGGACGCGGTCAGCATCCAGCACGGCTTCGCGGGAATCGCCGAAACCGGAACGCTGATGCTGCCATCGTCGCCGGAGCGTCCGGTAACCCTGAACCTGCTGGCGGACACCGAGATCGTGGTGCTGCGGGCGTCGGCAGTCACCGGGGCGTACGAGGAAGGCTGGGACCGGGTGCGGACGGAGATCGGGGCGATGCCGCGCAATGTGATGTTTATCACCGGCCCGTCGCGATCCGCCGATATCGAGCAGACGCTGGAGCTGGGCGCCCACGGGCCGCGGCGCCTGCATGTGGTGCTGGTGGACGATATACAGTGATGGACTGGCCGCGATGGCCGTGTTGGGGCCATCGCGGGAGAGGTTGAGGTGGTGTTCAGGCGTCGGTGCTGGCGGGTGGGGCTTCGTCGGCCGACGCCCTGCCGCCGTGGGCCGCGGACCATTTGACCGGATTTTCCAGGAACCGGCGGACTTCCGATAGGGCGGCTTCGGAGAAATAGGGGCGGTCCTTGCATGCCTCCAGCACGTCCCACCATGTGCAAAGACTGTGCAGGGTGATGTCCATTCCAGCGAGGGTTTCGAACGCGCCGGGAAAGACGCCGTAGAAGAAGACCACGAACGCGTGGTTCACGATGGCCCCGGCATCGCGCAGGGAGTTCGCGAACCGGATTTTCGACCCGCCATCGGTGGTCAGGTCTTCGACCAGCAGGGTGCGCTTGCCAACGGGGACATCGCCCTCGATCAGTGCGTTCACGCCGAAGCCTTTCGGCTTTTTGCGAACATAGGACATGGGCGCGGCCATGCGGTCGGCGATCCACGCGGCGAACGGGATGCCGGCGGTTTCGCCGCCCGCGACCGTCTCGATCGTCTCATACCCGACATGGCGGTTGATCTTTTCCACCGCCAGATCGCAGATTTTCGCGCGTGCGTGCGGGAAGTAGATGATCCGGCGGCAGTCGATATAAACCGGCGACTTCCAGCCGGCGGTGAAGGTGTAGGGTTCCTCCGGCCGGAAATTGACCGCCTTGATTTCCAGCAGGATACGCGCGGTAGTCAGCGCGGCGTCGCGGTCCCACTCGGTATCGGACGAAGAGGAATGAGCGGGTTTGGCCATCTGGCGCAGTCCTTTGTCGTATTGCACTGCCGCACTGATAGCGGATCGGGGCCGTTGGTAACAGCCCTGTCGCCCGCCTGGTTGCCGCTGTTCGAGTGTGGCGGCGGGGATGGGGGATAGCTTGGGCCGATGGAGGGAAGGGGGCGGTGCCCGCGGGCCGAAACGCTCGCCGCTGTCCCGGCCGAAGCAAATGCCGCCTTCTCGTAGCCGGCGGAGGCTGGAAATCGGCCCGATATCGCAAGGACCCCTATGCCGGACCCGCTGTGCCATCTACGCTAAGAGGATGGCTGTTCCGGATTATCAATCCCTCATGCTCCCGGTACTCATGGTATCGGCGGATCGCGAAACCCGCGTCGGCGACGCTGTCGATCAACTGGCCGAACAGCTCAATCTGACCGGTGATGAGCGAACCCAACTCCTGCCCTCCGGCCGGCAGACGGTGTTTGCGAACCGGGTACACTGGGCCAAAACCTATCTGACCAAAGCCGGACTGGTTGCAAGCACGCGACGGGGTCATTTCAAAATAACGGATCGCGGACGTCAGGTCCTAGCCTCACGTCCTACAAGGATCGACAACGAATTTCTCAATCGATTCGAGGAGTTCCGACAGTTCAAAGAGAAATCGGCGACTGACGCGGCAACAGGGTTGCCGCCGATCGAGCCTGTCCTCGCCGGCCGCACGGAGACACCCGACGAGATCATGAGGGTTGCCCACCGGCAGGTCGAAACGTCGCTTGGGCAGGACTTGCTCGATCGCATCCGCGCGGCTCCGCCGTCTTTCTTTGAGCGGCTGATTGTCAATCTGCTTCTCAGCATGGGTTACGGCGGCTCCGCGACTGAAGCCGGCCGAGCATTGGGGCGCAGCGGTGACGACGGTGTTGACGGGGTGATCGATCAGGATGCACTCGGACTCGATCGGGTTTACATCCAGGCGAAGCGCTACGCGGAAGGCAACAACATCGGCGCTGGCGCGATTCGGGATTTTTTCGGCAGCCTGGACCGTCACAAGGCCACGAAGGGTCTGTTTGTAACGACCTCCTCGTTCTCGCCCGCCGCCCGGGAAACTGCCGATTTCCTTAGCAAGCGGCTTGTCCTGATCGACGGCGAACACCTCGCCAGGCTGATGATCCGCTACAACGTCGGATGCCGGGTGGAGGAGGTTCTGCATATCAGGAAAGTCGATGAGGACTTCTTCGAATAGCGTCCCGGCACCAGCCGATCGACACGGGACGATCGGCTGGCGCTGGTATGGGATCGGGCGCTATTTGATCCGCCCCATCTCCCGCAGCTTCTCCACCACGTTGCCCATCATACCGAAATACGGTTTCGCCGTCGAAAGGTCGCGGATCTTGCCCAGATTGTCGCGCACCATTTCGATCGAC
>JAJZEV010000124.1:0-6571 GCA_021805665.1 Pseudomonadota bacterium | reverse complement strand
TGATGGTCTGCGCCGCTGCTTCCTCGGCGACCGAGGCATAGGACGCCACCGCCTGCCCGCCAGCCGCCTTGATTTCCTCGACGACCTTGTCCGCCGCGGCATGCGCGCCGCCGGTTCCATCCACCGATCCGCCCGGATCGTTTACCACCACCTTGGCACCCCGCGACGCCAGCAGCAGCGCATGCTGCCGGCCGAGCCCGGCGCCCGCGCCGGTTACGATCGCGACCCGGTCATCGAAACGAACATCCATTGTTTCATTCTCCCTTTAATACGTTACGCACGAACAGGCCGCCGCTGGCGATGGCCCGCCGTCCAGCCGACAGCATCGGAAAGAAGATGTGCCAGATGTGGATCATTTCGGGCCAGATCTGCAGCTCCACCGGCACATCCGCGATCCCGGCCTTCCTGGCGAGTTGGGTGGAATCGTCCAGCAGCGTCTCCACGGACCCAACCTGGATCAGCAGCGGCGGCAGCCCGCGCAGATCGCCGTGAATCGGCGAGGCATGCGGATGCTTCAAATCCGCACCCGCCATGTACATGCCCGCCATCATCTGAATGGTCGCCCGCTGCACCGTGGGGTCCGTTTCCGCCCGGTCGGTGAACGATTGCCCGTTTGCTTCCATATCCACCCAGGGGGAAATGCACCAACCGCACGCCGGCAGCGGCAACCCGGCGTCCCGGATCGCCAGCAGCGCACCGACCACCAGCCCGCCGCCCGCGCTGTCGCCGGCCAGCGCGATCCCGGCCGGATTCAGGCCGCTGTCCAGCAGGTACCGGTATGCCGCGACGGTGTCCTCCACCGGCGCCGGAAACGGATGCTCCGGCGCCAGCCGGTAATCGACCGCCAGCGTGCGCGTTCCCGCCGCGCGCCCGATTTCCGCCACCAGATGCCGGTGGCTGTCCAACGAGCACAGGACGTAACCGCCACCATGCAGATACAGGATCGCCTTGCTGGCGTCTGCGCTCGGCGTCCAGGTCCACTCCGCCGGCACCCCGTTGGCGGTCACCGGTTCCACCGTCACATCGGCCGGCAGCCCGAACGCCTTGCCGCGCGCGTCGGAATCGATCCGCATCTGCGCGAGTTCCGTCGCACGCGGGCGCGAGGCAATGATCGCGCGCAGTTTGGCGATTTCAGCGTCTGCCATGGGTCATCCTTTCAATTCGTCGGCGATGGGAAGAATGTCGCGCGTCCGAATGACGCGATCGCCCCACACCCGGTCGAACTCCGCGATCAGGGCCGCGATGGCCGGGCTGGAACCGATTGCCTCAACCTCGGCCAGGGTGTCGAAACGATAGTAAGCGGTGTGAACCGAGGGTTCCAGCGTGCTCCATCCCCGCATCGCCGACAGTGCCTTGAATGCCTTCACCGCATCCGGCAGATGTTCCGTCCGGTACCAATGGTCGAACGGCGTTCGGTCGGCCGGATCGGCGACGACGGCGCGAACCACGAGATAGGCGGCCATGATGTGACGATTTCCCCGTTGTTTTGTGGCACTGTGGGAGAGGTCGCGGCGCGGCGCAAGTTACCCGCCGCGCGTTACAGGGGGCCAGCAGGTGGGAACAGCAATCCGAAGGGACAGACTTGCCCGCCCTATCCAGTCCTGCAACAGCATGCGTCCCTGTTGATGATGGGCCTGATCAAGCACAGCTTCTCGCTGGCCGGCCACCGCACCAGCGTGGCCCTGGAAGAGGAATTCTGGGTCGTGCTTCTGCAAATGGCCCAAGCCAGGGGACAAAGTCTCGCCGCGCTTGTCGCGGAAGCCGATGGCGTCCGCGTCCCGGACCGCCCTCTGGCATCATCGCTGCGGATACTGGCGTTGAAGCATGCCCTTGCGACACCTGGAATTTCCCAATGACGCGGATCACGAGACTGGTTCCCGCTCCAAACCCCGGCCGGGTGCGCCCGCGGATATGGCGGTGACCGAGCGCTGCGCCACAGCCGCCTGACTGCCGGGCGGCGGCGGAACAATGGCCGGTTGGACCGAAGAACGAACCCGGACACGCGCCATGCCTTGCGGTTACGATGGAGCGTCGCCTACAGTCGCCTGCCCGATGGCGGGTGGGACTGACGTTCGCCCCGCACACAGAATTTTGGACTATCGACCAAGGCGCCTTGCTTATAACTTCGCGTCAATCTCGCCTTCAAAAGGACGCTCGCATGCCATCAGGCACCTCTCCGGCCACCGGTCCACGCTCCTGGATCGAACGGATATGGTCTTCCGTCGCCGATCGCGGGCGCTCCTATGCCGAAGTTCTGCAGCCCAAGCCCGCCAAGGCGCCGGTCGATCGCGCCCGCGACCTTGCCGCCGCGCTGGTATCCGAACGCGGCGAGGCATCGGGCGCTGCTGTTGCCCGCGAACTTCACACCGCGCTGCGAGAATTGTCCTCGGCCGACCGTTTGGCCTTCTATCGCTTCCTGGCGGAGAATTTTTTGCCCTCGGAGGCCCCGCTGCGAGCCGCCGCGCAGGCCTACCTGGCCGATCCGTCGCCCGAACTGGCCGCCCAACTGACAGACGCGGCGGAGCCAGCGCGCCAGGAGTTGTTGCGGCGGATGAACATGGCGCAGGGGGGCACCGCCGATCTGGTGCAGATGCGCAAGGACCTGCTGCGTCATCTGAAGACCGAACCGGCCCTGCGCCCGCTGGATTCCGATCTGCGGCATTTGTTCATCTCCTGGTTCAACCGCGGGTTTTTGGAACTGCGCCGGATCGACTGGCAGACCCCGGCGGCGGCGCTGGAGAAACTCATCGCTTATGAGGCCGTGCATGAAATCCACGGCTGGGACGATCTGCGCCGCCGTTTGGCCGCCGATCGCCGTTGCTTCGGCTTTTTTCATCCGGCCTTGCCCGGGGAGCCGCTGATCTTCGTGGAGGTCGCGCTGACCAAGGGGCTTGCCAGCGCGATCCAGCCGCTGCTGGCCCGCGACGGCAGCGAGAACGTCGGTCAGGAGCAGGATCGGCAGGCCGATACAGCGATTTTCTACTCGATCTCCAACTGCCAGGACGGTCTGCGCGGGGTGTCGTTCGGCAACTTCCTGATTAAGCAGGTGGTGGAGGAACTGAAGGCGGAACTGCCGCATATTGTCCGTTATTCGACGCTGTCCCCGGTGCCCGGCTTCCGCCGCTGGCTGGACAAGAACCTGAAATCCACCTTGCGCGACGACGAACGCGCCGCGATGACGCTGGCGGCCAACGGCGCCGATCCGTTCGCGGTCGAACGCTGGTGGGAACAACCCGAACTGGCCGAGGCGATGAAGGCGCCGTTGTCGCGCCTGTGCGCGGTGTACCTGACCACCCCCGCCGATCCCGTTGCCCGCTTCCATTTGGGCAACGGCGCCCGGTTGGAGCGGATCAACTGGCTGGGCAATACCGCGCCGCGCGGTATCCAGGAATCCTATGGGATCATGGTCAACTATCTGTACGATCCCGACCAGATCGAAGCGAACCACGAAGCGTTCGTGCGCGGTGCCGTCGTCCGGTCAGCGGCCGTGGATGCGCTGATGGGCAGCGCGGGCGCGTCTGACGACATTCGTAACGATCAACCTAAGCGCCGCGCTGCCAAACGGTGATGCGGCGGGTCCCGGTCGCGCCGTCCTGACCCGCCCCTCTCGACCATCCCGGTTCTATGCCCTAACCTTATTTATGATCGTCCCGGGCACCGCCCCGGGTCGCCAGGAAACGCCTTAAATCGGGAGCGATGATGTCAAGTCTCAGCTATGCCGCACCCACTTCGGTGGACGATGCGGTTAAACTTCTCGCCGGTGCGTCCGGCCTCGCGAAGGTTCTGTCCGGCGGGACCGACCTTCTGGTGCAACTGCGCTCCGGCCGTCTGAAGCCGGAACTGATCGTCGATACCAAGAAGATCCCCGGGATCATTGGCATCCGCGAGGAAAACGGCGGCTTCGTCATCGGCGCCGCCACGCCCGGCGCGGTGGTCGAAGCCCATCCTGGCCTGAATGCCGCATGGCCCGGCCTGGTGGAGGCGCTGGACCTGATCGGTTCCACCCAGGTGCAAGGCCGCTGCTCGCTGGCCGGCAATTTGTGCAACGCGTCCCCGGCCGCCGACAGCGTTCCGGCGCTGTTTGCCGCCGGTGCAACCGCCGTAATCGTCGGCAGCAAGGGCAAGCGCGAAGTTCCGGTCGAGCAAATCCCAACCGGCCCGGGCCGCACGTCGCTGGCGAAGGACGAGTTCATTGTCGAGTTCCGCCTGCCGCCGCGTCCGGCGCATTCGGCCGATGCCTATCTGCGGTTCATTCCGCGCACGGAAATGGATATCGCGGTCGTCGGCTGCGGCATCAGCGTGACGCTGGATGCGAACGGCGTGTGCACCGCCGCGCGCGTGGCGCTGGGTGCGGTTTCACCGACCGTCATCCTGGTTCCGGCCGCGGCCGATGTGCTGATCGGGCACAAGCTGGATGCCGACACGTTGGCCAAGCTGGATGCCGCCGCACAGGCTGCCGCCAAGCCGATCAGCGACAAGCGCGGCACTGTCGAATACCGCACCAAGATCGCGGGTGTTCTCGCCCGCCGCACCGCCGCGATTGCTTTCGATCGCGCCAATGGAATCAAGAACGGAAAGGCTCACTAAGATGGCCAAGACTTACGTATCCGCCACCATCAACGGCGAGTCCTCGGAATTCCTCTGCGAAACGCAGCAGACCCTGTTGGACGTGCTACGCGATGTGGTCGGCCTGACCGGCAGCAAGGAAGGCTGTGCGTCCGGCGACTGCGGCGCCTGTTCGGTGATCATGGACGGCCGTCTGGTCTGTTCGTGCCTGGTTCTGGGTGTGGAAGCCGAGGGCAAATCCATCACCACGATCGAGGGTATCGCCCAGGGCGACCATCTGCACCCGATCCAGCAGAAGTTCCTGGAACACGCCGCGCTGCAATGCGGGTTCTGCACCCCCGGCCTGATCGTCGCCACCAAGGCGCTGCTGGATGAGAACCCGAACCCGACGGAAACCGAGGCGCGTTACTGGCTGGCCGGCAATCTGTGCCGTTGCACCGGTTACGACAAGGTGATCCGCGCTGTCATGGACGTAGCCGCCGAAATGCGAGGGGAGACTGTCGGATGAATTATATCGATTCCAGCCTGAAGGTCGTTGGCACCCGTCCCATCCGTCCGGATGGGGTGGACAAGGTGACCGGCCGAGCAGTTTTTGCGGCGGATACAAGGGCTTCGGGGATGTTGTGGGGCAAGATCAAGCGCTCCCCGCACGCGCATGCCCGGATCGTTTCGATCGATACCAGCAAGGCGGAAGCGCTGCCCGGTGTTCGCGCTGTCGTTACGGCCGCGGATTTTCCCGACATCGCTTCGGAAGAAGCGTTCGTCGGCGAAGGCCCGATGAACTTTCGCGATCTTTCCCTGAACGTCATGGCCCGGGGTAAGGCCCTGTACGAGGGGCATGCCATCGCCGCGGTTGCTGCCTCGACCCAGGCGATCGCCGACGCGGCGTTGGAACTGATCGACGTTCAATACGAAGTGCTGCCGCACGTCATCGAGGTCGAGGCCGCGATGGCGCCGGATGCGCCGATCCTGCACGACGATCTGTTCACCGCGGGCGTGACGCCGGCGCCGACCAAGCCATCGAACATCGCCAAGGTTGTTACCTTCAAGAAAGGGGATATCGACGCCGGATTCGCCGAGGCGGATGTGATCGTCGAGGGCCGCTACACCACGCAACCGGTGCATCAGGCTTACATCGAGCCGCATGCCTGTCTGGTGACCTACGCGCCCGATGGGCAGATCACCATCCATGCCTCCAGCCAGGGTCATTTCATGATCCGGGCGTACACGGCGAAACTGCTGGGGCTGGATATGTCGAATATCCGTGTCAATCCGGCGGAAATCGGCGGCGGCTTCGGTGGCAAGACACTGATCTATCTGGAACCGGTTGCCGTGGCGCTGTCGCGCAAGTCTGGCCGTTCGGTGAAGATGCAGATGACCCGGGAAGAAGTATTCCGCGGGTCCGGGCCGACATCCGGCGCGACTGTCGAGGTCAAGCTGGGTGCGAAGAAAGACGGCACCATCGTCGCCGCCAAGCAGGTGCTGAAGTTCCAGGCCGGCGCATTCCCCGGCTCCCCGATCGGGCCGGGCTGCATGTGCGGCTTTGCGATGTACGACCTGCCGAATGTCGATGTCGTGGGCTACGATGTCGTCAGCAACCGTCCCAAAGTCGCGGCCTATCGGGCACCCGGCGCACCCATCACCTCGTTCGCGGTCGAAAGCGCCATGGACGATCTGGCGCTCAAGCTCGGTATGGACCCGCTGACGCTGCGCGAGAAGAACGCGGCGACCAACGGCACCAAGACCCATTACGGTCCTACCCATGTCAACATCGGCTTCACCGCCGTGCTGGCTGCCGTGAAGTCGCATCCGCACTGGAAGTCGCCGCTGAAGGAAGGCCATGGCCGCGGTTTGGCGACAGGCTTCTGGTTCAACATCGGTGGTGAATCGACCGCCACCGTGCATGTGAACGAAGACGGCAGTATCGTTGCCGCCACCGGCAGCCCGGATATCGGCGGCTCGCGTGCTTCCATCGGCATGATGGTTGCCGAGGTGCTTGGCGTTC
>JAJZEV010000265.1 GCA_021805665.1 Pseudomonadota bacterium | reverse complement strand
ACCACCACCAGCCGGTCCCTGATCGAGGACTCCCTGGCCCGCATCGGCGACCCCAACGGCGAGGGCGCCCGCGCCTTCATCAAGATCCATGCCGATCAGGCCCGGGCGATGGCCGACGCCGCCGACGCCCTGCGCAAGGCGAACCGCTCGCCCGGCCGCTATGCCGGCATCCCCATCGCGCTGAAAGACCTGTTCGACATAGCCGGGGAACCCACGCCAGCCGGTTCCGCCGTGCTGGCCAACGCCCCCGACGCCAAGGCCAACGCACCCGTCGTCGCCCGCATGCTGGCCGCCGGCTTCATCCCGGTCGGCCGGGTCAACATGACGGAGTTCGCATTCTCCGGCCTCGGCATCAACCCGCACTACGGCACCCCGGCCAGCCCCTGGGATCGCGCCTCCCGCCGCATCCCCGGCGGCAGTTCGTCCGGCACGGCCGTTGCGGTCGCGGACGGAATGGCCGCCGCCGGCCTGGGCACCGACACCGGAGGATCATGCCGCATCCCCGCCGCCTTCTGCGGCATCGTCGGCTACAAACCCACCGCTCGGCGGATCCCCATCGCCGGAGTTCTGCCGCTGGCCCCGTCGCTGGACTCGGTCGGCCCGCTGGCGCCAAGCGTCGCCTGCTGTGCGGCGATAGACGCGATCCTGGCCGGCGAGACCCCATCGGCCCCGGTCGCCGCCAACCTGAACGGCCTGCGTCTGGCGGTGCCGGACAATATGGTGCTGGAGGGTATGGACACCACCGTCGCCGCTGCGTTCGACAAAGCCCTGTCCACTCTATCCGGGTCAGGCGCCCGCATCGTCCGGGTCCGCTTCGCCGATTTCGACGAACTGCCGGCGGTCAACGCCAAAGGCGGCTTCGCCGCGTCGGAGGCGTACGCCTGGCACCGGTCCCTGCTCGCCGCGCAAGGCAGCGGCTACGATCCCCGCATCCGCGTCCGCATCGCCCGCGGCGAACACATGACCGCAGCCGACTACATAGATCTGATAAACGCCCGCGCCCGGCTAGTCGCCAGCTTCGATCGCGCCACCGCCCCATACGACTGCCTGCTGATGCCCACCGCTCCGATCGTCGCACCCCGCATCGCGGACCTGGAGGATGAGCGTGCGTACAACAGCATCAACATGCTGATCCTGCGCAACACGGCGATGGGCAACTTCTTCGACCGTTGCGCCATCTCCGTCCCCTGCCACCGCAAGGGTGAGGCGCCGGTCGGCCTGATGTTGATGGGCGAAACCATGGGCGATGCCAAACTGTTCGCCATCGCCGCGGCCGTGGAGGCAGCGCTGGCGTAATTCCTGCATCGGGTGCCGCTACCGGGGGACAAGCCCTTCCGGCAATGGGTCGCCATGAATTCATGGTCTTTCACAACTGAGTCCTATCCAGACAAAAGCCGGCTGGACGCCTGGCGGGACGCGCTCGGCAAATTGTCGATCGAGGCCCGCGACCCGCCCGGTTCCGACGACGTCTTCGCCACCGCCCGGGCGGTGACGTCGCCGCTGGGCATCATCTTCGCCCAGATCGCGTCCGGGCCGCAGCGGCTAAGCTATAGCGACGATCCCGACATTGTCTGGCTGGCACTGCACAGCGAAGGCCAGGCCGTCCTGAACGAGGCTGGCCGCGCTATCCCCATCGCCACGGGCGACCTGATTTACGGCACAGCCGGCGCGGCAGCCGATCTGGTGTTTACGACCAACTTCCGCCAGCTTCTTGTGCGCATCCCGACCGCGGCGATCCGCGACCGGCTGGTCGCGCCGCTGACTCCCAAGGTCGGGCGCCTGTCCGGCCGCGACGCCCTTGGCCATATATTCGCCCGGCTGCTCGCCTCCACGGCCGAAACAATGGACAGCCTGAACGCCGAGGCGATCCGCCCGATCGAGGTCGCGCTGACCGAGTTCCTCGCCGTCAGCCTCGCCGGGATGCGCGACGACGGCGCGCTGGCCGGCGCCACGTCTTCGCAGCGGGCCACGCTGCAACGAATCTGTCAGACCATCGAGGGCCGGCTGAGCGACCCGGACCTCAGCCTGTCCGCCATCACGGCGCAAGAGCGTATGTCGATCCGCTCGGTACAGAAACTGTTCGAAGCCGCCGGTTCGAATTTTGGCGAGTACGTCCGCCAACGGCGCCTGGAACGCTGCCGGATCGACCTGATCGATCCGCTGTATGCCGGTCAGTCGATCACCACGATCTGCTTTCGCTGGGGTTTCAACGACACCGCGCTGTTCAGCCGAACGTTCAGCGCGCGATTCGGTGAGGCACCGCGCAAATACCGGCTGAACGCCGCCAGCCGGATTTCCGAAGGAGTACGGCGCCAGATTGTCCGCGGCTGGCCGCTGGGCCTGAACAGTGCGTCGGATCCGCCGAAGCCGCACCGCCAGCAGGCCCGCGACAATCCCACATCGCCCCCCGGAGCCGCGGCCTTCCGAACCGATGACGCGGCACCGCGCCGGCACTTTCTGCCAGCCACCGACAAAACCGTACACTGGGGTTACTTCAGCCGCTTACTCCAGCCGGTGCTGACGGTCGAATCAGGCGACATCGTCACGATAGAAACCCTGACCCAGCACGCCTACGACGATCATAGCCGAATGATCGAGGGCGATGCCGGCGCCGAGAGCGTTTTCCATTGGACCCACACCTGCAAGAACGTCGATCGCCGCGGCGCCGGCCCGATGGATGCCTCGATCCACGGCCGCGGCGCGGGGGAAGGCTTCGGCGTCCACATCTGCACCGGCCCGGTTTTCATCAACGGCGCCATGCCGGGCGACCTGATCGAGGTTCGCATCCTCGACGTCCGATCCCGCCCCAGTGCGAACCCGCGGTTCGCCGGCCGCATCTTCGGCAGCAATGCGGCAACCTGGTGGGGCCTGCACTATAAGGAACTGCTGACGGAGCCCCGCCAGCGCGAGGTTGTCACCATCTACGAAATCGGCCGCGATCAGGACGGCGACACGGCAAGGGCGGTCTATAATTTCCGCTGGACACCGCAGACCGATCCGTTCGGCGTCGTCCATCCCACCATCGACTACCCCGGAGTCCCGGTCGATCACGCCACGATCGACAAGAACTTCGATGTTCTGAAAGGTGTGGCGATTCCTGTCCGGCCCCATTTCGGTGTCATCGGACTGGCGCCGCGCGAGGTCGATATGGTGGATTCGATCCCGCCCACCTGTTCCGGCGGCAACATCGACAACTGGCGTGCCGGCAAGGGTGCGCGGCTCTACCTGCCCGTGGCGGTGCCGGGCGGATTGCTCTCGGTCGGCGATCCCCATGCCTCCCAGGGCGATTCGGAACTGTGCGGCACTGCGATCGAATGCTCATTGACCGGGGATTTCCAGTTGATCCTGCATCGGCGCCGCGACCTGGCCGGAACCAAACTGGAAGACGTCAACTATCCCCTGCTGGAAACGCCGGACGAATGGGTGGTGCATGGCTTCAGCCATGCCAATTATCTGGCCGAACTGGGCGAGCACGCACGTAGCGAGGTCTATGAGAAATCCTCGCTGGATCTCGCCATGAAGGATGCGTTCCGCAAGGCGCGGCGGTTCCTGATGACATCGCAGCACCTGTCCGAGGACGAGGCGGTGTCGCTGCTATCGGTGGCGGTGGATTTCGGCGTAACACAGGTCGTGGACGGCAACTGGGGCGTGCATGGGGTCATTCGCAAACGCCTGTTCGCCGACGGCCGATAGCCGCCTTAAATAAGGGCACCTTGACCCGAATTATGCGGAAAATGCCCAAAATTCATCGCGGCCCGCTGCGGCGAAACTTATTGTTCGCCTAAAGGCAAGTCAGGGCGGAACGCCCGCCCGTAAGCTCGAACCCGTGCAATGCAGCATGGCCCAACCCGTTGAATGCCAGCGGGCAAAGGAGAATGTTCGATGCTTGAAAAATTTATCGGCTACGTCCCGGGTTTCCGGGATGGCAAAACGGTTGCCGGTGCGATGACCGGACCCGGACTTCCGATCGTCCTTGGGCTGCTCGGACTGGCGGCGATCGCAGCACCTTCCGGCGCCCGGGCGGCGATGCCCGCCACACCGGCGGCCTGCCAGGAGTTGCAGGCGAAGTATCCCAAGTTGAAGGGCGCGACGCTTGTCGATGCGCTCAATCCGCATACGCCCGGCTATGAGGCTCTGGACCCCAAGGACCCCAGCAAATACATCGGTTTCGATGTCGATCTGGTCGAGGCTTTGGGCAGTTGCCTGGGCTTTGACGTGACTTACAAGCCGGTGGCGTTCGCGGCACTGCTGCCGACGCTTCAAAGCGGCCAGGCGGATATCGTCATCTCTGACATCTATGCCACCGAGGACCGCGCGAAGGCCGCCGACTTCATCACCTATTCCAAGGTTTTCGACGGCGTGCTGGTGGCTAAGAACAACCCCAGGCACATCACCGGAATCAACACCTCGCTGTGCGGCGACGCAGCGGCGGAAAACACCGGGTTCGTCGAAGTGCCGCTGGTGCAGAACCTGGGGCCGGAGTGCAAGGCGGCGGGAAAAGCAGAACCAACGCTACAGCTATATGACAACAATGCCGACTGCATCCAGGCCATCCTGGCCGGGCGGGCGGACACGTATATCAACGACGTGAACACCGTGGATCAAGCGGTCAAGGCTTACCCGGACAAGCTGGAAAAGGCCGTCGCCGTGACGCTGCCCTATTCGATCGGTATCGCGGTTCCCAAGGATAAAACCGAGCTTCGGGATGCCGTCGTGGCGGCACTGACGGTGCTGCAAAAGGACGGCTTGGCGGCCGAGATGATGAAGAAATGGTCGCTCGATCCGAATACGGTCGAAGCACCGACGATCATCAGCCGATAATGGAGCTGTTTCTCCATTATCTGACGCTTCCCTACCTGCTTCAGGGTATCGGTTTCACTGTTGGCGTGACCGGCCTTGGGTTGGGAGGGGGCCTCGTCATCGGCCTCCTCCTGGCGGCGATGCAACTGTCGCGGTTCGGGCTGCTGTCCGCGATCGCCCGGGGTTACGCAATCATCTTTCGCGGGACACCGCTGATCCTGCAGTTGGTTTTCGCCTACGATGCCCTGCCGCATATCGGTATCCGCCTCAGCGCGGTCGCGGCGGCGGGGCTCGCCCTGGCTTTCAACGAAGCGCCGTTCATCGCTGAAATTCTGCGCTCGGGCGTTCGCGGCGTGGACATTGGGCAGGTCACGGCGGGTCAGGCCCTGGGTATGACACCGATGATTCTGATGCGGCATGTGATCGCACCGCAGGCGATCCGCATCATGGTGCCCGCGCTTGGCAACGAAACGGTCAGCGCGCTGAAGAACTCTTCGCTCGCCTCGGTGGTTTCGGTCGAGGAACTGACGCTACGCAGCACCCAGCTTGCGTCCTCCACGTTCGACTTCTTCTCCATATTCTTCGCCTCCGGACTGATTTACCTGGGCCTGACCGGTGCGGTCAGCCTGTTGCAAATCATCATCGAAGCTCTGCTCGACCTCGACCGGCCGGCGCCGCGGGAGTGGCTGCTGCGGCTGCTGCCCTGGCATCGAACAGTCATTTCGGTCCCGCCGCAGACAACGCGAACCAGTGCCCCGTTGACCCAAGCAGCGCACGCCGAGGCGACACACCCCAGCCGCATCGCGCGCACCGCCGGCCCTGCCGCGGGCGAGCAGATGGTCGAGGTGTATGCGCTGCACAAACAATACGGGTCGCATCCGGTGCTTGGCGGTCTCGATCTGAAAATACGCTCCGGCGAGGTCGTCGCCCTGCTCGGGCCAAGCGGCTCCGGCAAAAGCACGCTGCTCAGGTGCATCAATCATCTGGAGGAGTGGGACTCCGGCGTGGTCCGCGTGGGCGGTCACAGGTTGGGATTCGACGCCAAAGGCCGATCGCTGACGCCCCGCGCGGTGGCCAAGGAACGCGCCAGCATCGGCGTGGGCATGGTCTTTCAGCAATTCAACCTGTTCAGCCACCTCACTGCTCGGGAGAACATCGCCGGCCCGCTGCGCTGGGTCCACGGCCTGTCCAGCCTCGCAGCGGATCGGCGCGCCGATGAACTGCTGGAGCGCGTGGGACTGAGCCACCGAGCGGATGCGCTGCCGAGGCATATGTCGGGCGGGCAACAGCAGCGCGTGGCGATCGCCCGGGCGCTGGCGCCGAATCCCAGCGTCCTGCTGCTCGACGAGCCGACCTCCGCACTCGACCCCGAACTGATCAACGAGGTTCTGGAGGTGATACGACGGCTGGCGGTCGAGGACGGGCTGACCATGATCATATCCACCCATCAACTGCGCTTTGCTTACGAGGTCGCCGACCGTGTCGTGTTCCTCAGCGATGGGACGATCGTCGAGGACGGTCCGGCGCATGAGCTTCTGACCAATCCACGGCATCCGCTGACGGCAAGGTTCCTGCGCGCGATGGGCGCGGAGCGGATTCTGGAACAACCGGCTGCTGCGCAGGCTCCATGAGCCACGTCCCAGCCAGCAAAGAACGCCACCAACCCCTCCATGAGGTTTCGTATGAGACATCACTCTCTTCCGGTATCGCCCGCCACGGTCCACTGGGGATATTTCAGCAAGGCCGTGGCCCCGGCGCTGACCGTGCGCTCGGGCGACCGCGCCACGATCGAGACACTGACCCACCATGCCGGCGATGACTATGATCGCATGATCGCCGGCGATCCCGGCGCCGAGAGCGTGTTTCACTGGACCCGCGAGCACAAAGCGGTGTCTCGCCGCGGCGCCGGTTCGACCGAAGGCCCGTTCGTGCGCGGCTCCGGCGAGGGGGTTGGTGTCCATCTGCTGACCGGCCCGGTCGCGGTGGAGAATGCCGAACCCGGCGACATCCTGGAAATCCGCATCCTGGACGTCCGCCCGCGGCCAAGCTGCCACGCCTGCTACGCGGGCCGCTGCTTCGGCTCCAACGTCGCGGCCTCCTGGGGCTTTCATTACCATGACCTGATCGAGGAGCCGAAGCCGCGCGAAGTCGTCACCATCTTCGAACTGGATACGTCCGGGGAACCCGTGGCGCGGGCTGTGTACAATTATATATGGACGCCGCAGACCGATCCGGACGGCATCGTGCATCCGATGATCGACTATCCGGGCGTTCGCGTGGACCATGGTTCGGTCAAGCGGCGCGACAACATCCTCGCCAACATCGAAGTACCCGCCCGGTTGCATTTCGGCACGATGGGTCTGGCACCGGCGGAGTCCGACTTCGTCAGTTCGATCCCGCCCGGTTACACCGGCGGCAATATCGACGACTGGCGCATCGGCAAGGGCGCGCGAATGTACTACCCGGTCGCCGTGCCAGGCGCGTATTTTTCGGTCGGCGATCCGCACGCGGCGCAGGGCGACAGCGAACTCGGCGGTACCGCTATCGAAACCTCGCTTACCGGGGATTTCGAGTTCATTCTGCACAAGCAGCGCGACCTGGGCGGCACGCCGCTGGAGGGACTGACCCACCCCATGCTGGAGACGGACCAGCAATGGTCGGTGTACGGCTTCACCTTTCCCAACTACCTGGCCGAACTCGGGCCGAACGCGCAGACCGAGGTGGCGAACCACGCCAGCCTGGACAAGGCCATGCGCGATGCATTTCGCAAGCTGCGCCGGTTCCTGATGACGGTGCATCGGCTGAGCGAGGATGAGGCGATCGCGCTGATGTCGGTGGCGGCGGATTTCGGCGTGACGCAGGTCGTGGATGCGAACTGGGGGGTGCATGGGTCGATCCGCAAGAGCGTCTTCACCTGCACCTGATGCCCGGCCG
>JAJZEV010000007.1 GCA_021805665.1 Pseudomonadota bacterium | reverse complement strand
CACCAGACCCTGTCGCCGATTCAAGTGTCGGCCCGGGCGCCAGCTCAGTCTCAAGTCCAGCCTCAGGTTCAAGCCCGGGCGCCGGCACAATCCGGGGCGCCGCGCCCGATCGTTCTAGCTGCTCCGCGTCCGTCGCCGGCCGGTGCGCCCGCGAACCGGCCAACCGGCAGTCAGGTGGCTGGCAATCAAGCGGAGGTCAACCAGCCCGCGTCAACCTACCAGAGGCAACCCGCCCCGCAGCCGTATGGCGGGTCTTTGCTGGGAATGGCGCGCGGTGGATCGATGCCGCCGGCGCCGCGGCCGACTCCAGTGAACGCGACGTACAATACGAACTGAGCTGGCATCATGAGCGATCCGAACGATCCCGTTCCGCCGCCTGATTCTCCGCCGCTGAACAGCGGACGGTATGGACGCCCCGCGCCGCGCCGGGGCGCCAGCCGTTCCGACGCGGTTGTGCGTATGGAGCACATCCGCGTCACAGAACCGGACCTGCTGCGGCGCGCGGCGCTGGAAAAGACCCGATCCCGGCTGGTGATCGCGGCCGGAGGTTTCCTGGTTCTGTTCATGGCGGTGCTGGGCAAGCTGGCCTTGGCGACCATCGTCTTCCCGATGGCCGCGCCGGAACGGGTGGAACGGCAAATCCAGACCATCGTCGATACCGCGCCGCACCGATCCGTCGATGCCACGCTGCCCGGCCAGCGCGCGACGATCACCGATCGCAACGGCCAGCCGATGGCGATTTCATTGAACACCGTGTCGCTGTTCGCCGATCCCCGCCAGATCGGCGATGCCGACGATACCGCGCGCAAGCTGAAGCAGGTGCTGCCGCGCCTGGATCTGGCGGAAACCGCCGACCGGCTGAAGCGCGACAAGAAGTTTATCTACATCGCCCGGGAGATCACTCCGCGCGAGGAATTGGCGATCAACGACCTGGGCATCCCCGGCATCGATTTTCAGCCCACGCAGCACCGGCAATACCCGCTGGGCCGCACCGCCGCGCAGGTGCTGGGCGGCGTCGATGTGGACGAACGCGGCTTTGCCGGGGTCGAGAAGTATTTCGACGAACGCCTGCGCACCAATACCGACCCGCTGCGCCTGTCGATCGACCTGCAGGTGCAGGCGGCGGTGCGCGAGGAACTGGTCACCGCGATGGACACGTTCGAAGCCATCGGCGGCTGCGGCATCGTGATGGATGTCCATACCGGCGAAGTGCTGGCAATGGTCAGCCTGCCGGACTACGACGCCAACTTCGTCCGCACCTCCGCGCCCGAGGACCGCTTCAACCGCGCGGTCGAAGGCACCTACGAACCGGGCAGCACGTTCAAGCTGCAAACCGCGTCGATGGCGCTGGACAGCGGGCTGGTCCACATCTGGGACGAGTTCGACGCCTCGCACAACATCTCCATCGGGCGGTTCACGATTTCCGACTTCGAGGGCAAGCACCGCTGGCTGTACCTGCCCGAGGTGCTGGCCTATTCGTCCAATCTGGGGGCGGCGCATATCGCGCTGACGGTGGGCGGCGAACGCCAGCGCGAGTGGCTGAAAAGCATGGGCATGTTCGGCCGTACCGGGATCGAGTTGCCGGAATCCGCCCGCCCCATCGTGCAGCCGGCGGCGAACTGGAAAGAACTGGTGACGATGACGGTGGGCTTCGGTCACGGCATTTCCGTCACGCCGCTGCATGTTGTGCGCGGCACGGCGGCGGTGGCAAATGGCGGCACGCTGATACAGCCCACGATCCTGGCGCGCGATCCAGCCGACCCGGTGGAGGGCGTGAGGGTGATGCAGACCTCCACGTCCGATATCATGCGCAAGCTGATGCGGCTGGTGGTGACGGACGGGTTCGGCAAGTCGGCCGAGGTGCCGGGTTACTACCCCGGCGGCAAGACCGGCACGGCGGAAAAGGTCGCCGCGCATGGCGGCTACCGCAAGCACGCCAACGTGGCGGCGTTCATGAGCGTTTTTCCGATGAACGCCCCGCGCTACGCGGTTTACATGATGCTGGACGAGCCGCACGGCAACAAGAACACCTATGGCTATGCCACCGCCGGTTGGGTCGTCGCGCCCGCCGCCGGCAAGGTGATCGCGCGTATCGGCCCGATGCTGGGGATGCTGCCGGACATTCAGGACATGCCGCAGATCAATCAGGCGCTGGCGATCCCGCTGGAACCCGGCCGTCCGCCCGGCGCCCCGATGCGTGGTCCCGGCAATCCGCCAACCACCGACGCCAGCGCGAAAACCGTCGCCGGTTCGCCGGTTCGGCCCAACCTGACGGTGCCGGCGACGGTCCTGCCGCCGGCCATGGCCCGCCCCGTACCGGATATCCGCCGCCAGACCAAGGCGGATCGTCCCGCCGCGGTGGTCAGCGTCCTGTCGGTCGCCCCCGTTGCGGCTCGCTGACATCGTGCGCCAGGTCTCGGACTTCGGGGGCAGCCCGCGCGGATGGGAAGCCGTGGCCCATCTCGACATTGCCGGCGTCACCGCCGACAGCCGTCAGGTCGCGCCGGGCGATCTGTTCGCCGCACTGCCTGGCAGCAGGATCGACGGCCGCGATTTCATCGGTCAGGCGGTGGAGCGCGGCGCGGTGGCGATCCTGGCGCCGCCGGGCACGCCCTGGCCGCCCGGTGTGCCGCCACGTCCGGTGATTACCGATCCGGAGCCGCGCCAGTGCCTCGCGCGCATCGCCGCGGTTCTGGCCGGCCCGCAGCCGCGGACGGTGGTGGCGATCACCGGCACCAACGGCAAAACCAGCACCGCCGAGTTCTCCCGCCAGCTTTGGGCGTCCGCCGGCATCGCGGCCGCCAGCCTTGGCACGTTGGGGCTGATCGCGCCGGGCTTCGATCCCGGCCCCGGCCTGACCACGCCCGATCCGGTCAGCCTGGCGGAAATCCTGGCGGGTCTGGCGCGTCACGGCATCGCCCATGCGGCGATGGAGGCTTCGTCGCACGGCCTGGATCAGTTCCGCCTGGATGGCGTGCGTCTGGCCGCGGCCGCGTTCACCAACCTGACCCGCGATCACCTGGACTATCACGGCACCATGGCGGCCTACCGGCTGTCAAAGCTGCGCCTGTTCGACGACCTGCTGCCTGCCGGCGCGCCCGCCATCGCCCATGCCGACATGGACGCCGAAACGCTGGACGCGCTACGCGCCATCGCATCGCGCCGCAAGCTGGACCTCCGGCTGGTTGGCGAGCGGGGCACCCATTTCCGCCTGATCCAGGCGCTGCCGCGTCCGAACGGCCAGGACCTGACCGTCGAAGCCGCTGGCCATCGGCATCATGTCCGGCTGAACCTGCCGGGCCGCTTCCAGGCCGACAATGCCCTGGTCGCCGCGGCGCTGACCGGGGCCCTCGGCCTGAGCGATGCGCTCGACCGGCTGGACCGCCTGACCGGTGTGCGCGGACGGATGGAACTGGCGGCGAGCCTGCCGAACGGTGCGGCGGCCTATGTCGATTATGCCCATACGCCCGATGCGCTGGAACGGCTGCTGACGGCGCTGCGGCCGCATACCGCCGGCCGGCTGCATGTGGTGTTCGGTGCCGGCGGCGACCGGGATCGCGGCAAGCGCCCGCTGATGGGGGAAGCCGCCGAACGGCTCGCCGACGTGGCGTTCGTCACCGACGACAATCCGCGATCGGAAGACCCTGGCGCGATCCGGTCGGCGATCCTCGGGGCCTGCCCGCATGCGCGCGACATCGGCGACCGCGCGAAAGCTATCGAAACGGCCCTGAACGGTCTGGCGTCCGGCGACGTTCTGGTTGTCGCCGGCAAGGGTCACGAGCAAGGGCAGACCGTGGGTAAGACCGTGCTGCCGTTCGACGACGCCTCGGTTATCCGCCGCCTCGCCGGCATCGGGGAGCCGGACGCATGACCAACGACCCATTATGGACGGCGGACGAACTGATCGAGGCGACCGGCGGGTCCGTCGGCGAACCGTTCGAGGCAAGCGGCCTGTCGATCGACACCCGCACCTTGCAGCCCGGGGATCTGTTTATCGCCCTGGTCGGCGAGGGGCGCGACGGCCACGCCTTCGCCGCCGATGCGCTGAAACAGGGCGCGGCCGGGGCCATGGTGCATGATGGCGGTGCCCGCCCCGGGCCGCTGCTGCGGGTGGATGACACGCTGGCCGGCCTGACGCGGCTTGGCGGTTACGCGCGCTACCGGTTCGCCGGCAAGCTGGCCGCCGTAACCGGCAGTGTCGGCAAGACCACGACGAAGGAGATGCTGCGTTCGGCCTTGTCCGCCTTCGGCCGCACCCATGCCGCGGTCGCATCCTACAACAACCACTGGGGCGTGCCGCTGACTCTGGCCCGCACGCCGCGCGATGCGGCGTTCTGCGTCGCCGAGATCGGCATGAACCACGCCGGCGAAATCGCTCCGCTGTCCCGCTTGGCGCGTCCGCATGTGGCCATCGTCACCACCGTCGCCGCCGCCCATATCGGCTACCTTGGCAGCATCGAGGCGATTGCCGACGAGAAGGCCAGCATCGTGCAGGGCCTGGAACCGGACGGTATTGCCATCCTGCCGGCTGACTCGCCGCAGTTGCCGCGCCTGCGTGCCGCCGCCGCGGGCGCCATCGTGATGACCTTCGGCGCCGATGCCTCGGCCGATGTCCGGCTGATTCACGATGAGCCGGATGCGGATGGGTCACTGATCCATGTCGATATCTTCGGCCATACCGCGTCGTTGCGGCTGAACGCCCCCGGCCGTCACATGGCGATGAACGCACTTGCCGCGCTGGCCGGTGTGGCGGCACTCGGGCTCGATCCGTCGCGCGCCATCGCCGCGCTGGAGGATTTCGTGCCGTTGGCCGGACGCGGATCGCGGCGTCGGATCGGGGTCGGTTCGGGGTCGGTGCTGCTGCTGGATGAAAGTTACAACGGCAATGGCGCCTCGATGCGCGCCGCGCTGGACGTGCTGCGGTTGCAGCCGGCGAAACGGCGGATCGCGGTGCTGGGCGACATGCTGGAACTGGGCGAGGCGGGCGTGGCGGAACATGCCGGTCTGGCGGACGCGGTCGCCGCCTCGGTGGATTGCCTGTTCACCTGCGGACCGCTGATGCGCAATCTGTTCGACGCGGTGCCGGATGCCGTCAGGGGATTTCATGCCGCCAACGCCGCCGCCCTGGCACCGGTTGTCGCCAAGGCGTTGCGCGCTGGCGACGCGGTTCTGGTCAAGGGCAGCCTGGGCAGCGGCATGAAACGCGTCATCGACGCCATCCTGGCGGCCGACAATTCAACCCATACGTTTGCCGGAGCCGGCTGATGCTGACCGTTCTATTCCGGCCGTTCGCGGACCAGTTCATTCTGTTCAACCTGTTTCGCTACATCACCTTTCGCGCGGGTGCCGCGTGCCTGACGGCGCTGGTCGTCAGTTTCCTGCTGGGGCCGCCGGTCATCCGGTGGCTGAAGTCGGTGCAGAAGCAGGGCCAGCCGATCCGGCTGGATGGGCCGGAGCGGCACCTGGTGGAGAAAAAGGGCACCCCGACGATGGGCGGGCTGCTGATCCTGGGCAGCCTGACGATTTCCACCTTGCTGTGGGTCGATCTGAAGAACGACTACGTCTGGCCGGTGCTGTTCGTCACCCTGGGCTATGGTGCGCTGGGGTTCTGGGACGACTACCTGAAAGTGACCAAGCGCAACACGCGCGGCGTGCCGGGGCGTGCGAAGCTGATCGTGCAGGCCGCGGTGGGGTTTGCCGCCGCGATCTGGATCACCATGCTGGCGCGCGGGCCGCTGGGCACCGCCCTGACGGTGCCGGTCTTCAAGGAAGTCGTCATCCAGCTGGGCTGGTTCTTCCCGGTGTTCGGCACGCTGGTGATGATGGGCGCGTCCAACGCGGTGAATCTGACCGACGGGCTGGACGGGCTGGCGATCGTGCCGACGATGATCGCGGCCTCGGTGTTCATGCTGATCGCCTATCTGGTGGGGAACCGCATTTTCGCCGACTACCTGCAACTCAATCCGGTGGTGGGCGCTGGCGAACTGGCGGTGTTCTGTGCCGCGCTGGTGGGTGCCGGCATGGGCTTCCTGTGGTTCAACGCGCCGCCGGCCGCGGTGTTCATGGGCGATATCGGCGCGTTGGCGCTGGGCGGCGCGCTGGGCGCGGTGGCCATGGTCACCAAGCATGAGATCGTGCTGATGATCGTCGGCGGCCTGTTCGTGGTGGAGACGCTGTCGGTCGTGATCCAGGTGTTCTGGTACAAGCGCACCGGCCGGCGGGTGTTCCTGATGGCGCCGCTGCACCATCATTTCGAGAAGAAGGGCTGGGCGGAGCCGACGATCGTGATCCGTTTCTGGATCATCTCGATGATCCTGGCGCTGCTGGGTCTGGCGACGTTGAAGATCCGATGAGCACATTCGGTCCTACGCTGTTCAGCGGCAAGCGGTTCGCTGTCCTGGGTCTCGGCAAGAATGGCGCGCCGGCGGCGCTGGCGCTGCACGCGATGGGTGCCGATGTCGTGGCTTGGGACGACAACGCAGCGTCGCGGGACGGGTTGGCCGCGACGATGAAGGTTGAGGCACCTGCCGCCACAGCGCGGGCGATCGTCCTGCGCGATCTGGCCGATGGGCCGTTCGACTTCGACGCCCTGGTGCTGTCCCCCGGCATCCCGCACCTGCTGCCGAAGCCGCATCCCGTTGCTCGGCGGGCGTTCGACGCGGGTGTGCCGGTTCTTACCGATGTCGAACTGCTGTTCCAGGCCGTCCGAGCGTCGGGGTCGCGGGCGCGGTTTGTGGGCGTTACGGGGACCAACGGCAAATCCACCACGACGGCGCTGCTGGCGCACATCCTCGGTTCCGCCGGGATTCCGGTCGCGGCGGGGGCGAATCTGGGGCCGGCGGCGCTGTCGCTGCCGCTTTTGCCACATGATGGAGTGTACGTGCTGGAAATGTCCTCCTATATGTTGGAGCGACTCGCGACAGTGCGCTTCGATGCGTCGGTTATGCTCAACCTTAGTGCCGACCACATCGATCGCCACGGCGACATGGCTGGATATGCCATGGCCAAGCGCTCGATCTTTGCCCGACAGACGGCGGCCGACCTCGCGGTGGTCGGGACCGACGATGCGGGTTCGCGCGATATGGCCGACTGGCTCGACGAACAGGCAGCCAGGGTGGTGCGGGTGTCCGGCACCGAAGCCCCGCTGGCGGGCGGCGCGGCGCTGCCGGGGGCGCATAACGCACAGAATGCTGCTGCCGCGACGGCCATGGCGCGCTTCCTGGGGGTATCAGACGCGGTGATCGATGCCGGGCTGGCGAGCTATCCGGGCCTGCCGCACCGCCAACAGCGCATCGTCACCATCGACGGCGTCAGCTTCATTAACGACAGCAAGGCCACCAACGCCGATGCTTCCGAACGCGCCTTGGTCTGCTACGACCGGCTGATCTGGATTGCCGGCGGCATGGCGAAAGAGGGCGGGATCGAGCCGCTGGTGCCGCTGTTCCCGCGCATCGCCCGGGCGCTGCTGATCGGCCGGGACGCCCCGCAATTCGCCGCCACGCTGACCCGCGAGGGCGTGAAGTTCGATATCGTCGGCACACTGGAAGCCGCCGTTCCGGCCGCTTTCGCCGCGGCCAAGGCGGATAACGCCCCGGTGGTGCTGCTGTCGCCGGCCTGCGCCAGTTGGGACCAGTTCACCGGCTACGACCAGCGCGGCGACCGCTTCGCCGAACTGGCGCTTAACCTGCAAGCGGGAGACGCCTGATGCCGGCTTTGTCGCGCGCCGATAACTCGCTGCTGGGCCGCTGGTGGTGGAGTGTGGATCACTGGACGCTGGGCGCTATCGGCACGCTGATCGGGCTTGGCTACGTCATGATGCTGGCCGCCAGCCCCGCCGTGGCGGAACGCATCGGCACCTCCCGGGAAACCTTTATCTTCAAGCAGGTGTTCTTCCTGGCGATCGCCGGGCTGGTCGTGGTCGGGGTGTCGATGCTGTCGCCGCGCGAGGTCAGGCGGCTGGCGATGATCGGCTGTGCGGTGGCGCTGGCGATGACAGCCGCGACCATGGTGATCGGTATGGACATCAAGGGTGCCCGCCGCTGGATTTCGTTGCCCGGCATGTCGGTGCAGCCCAGCGAGTTCCTGAAACCGTGCTTTGCCGTCACCGCCGCGTGGCTGCTGGCCGAGGGCAAGCGGTCGCCCCGGTTCCCCGGCATGCTGTTGGCCGGGGGTATTTGCGGCCTGATTCTGCTGCTGCTGAAGTCCCAGCCGGATATTGGCATGCTGCTGGTGGTCACCTCGGTGTTCCTGGCGCAGCTCTACATCAACGGGCTGCCGCTTTACCTGGTCGGTGCCGCTGTCGGCCTGATGGGCGGCGGCGCGGTGATGGCCTACACGTTCCTGCCGCATGTCCGGGTCCGCTTCGACGGCTACTGGAAGGGCGAGGGCGACCACTACCAGATCAACACCGCGCTGGAGGCGTTCGGCAATGGCGGCTTTCTGGGCCGCGGCGCAGGCGAGGGCCGGGTGAAGGACATTCTGCCCGACGCCCATGCCGACTTCGTCTATGCCGTCGCGGGCGAGGAGTTCGGCATGATCCTGTGCGCGATCATCCTGGCGATTTTCGGCTTCATCGTGATGCGCGGGCTGCTGCGCCTGCTGCGGGAGCAGGATATGTTCATCGTGCTGTCCTGCACCGGGCTGGTGACCGGTTTCGGGTTGCAGGCGTTCATCAACATGGCCTCTACCCTGGGGCTTATCCCGACCAAGGGGATGACGCTGCCGTTCATTTCCTATGGCGGGTCGTCGGCCATCGCCATCGCGTTGGGCATGGGCATGCTGCTGGCGCTGACCCGCCGGCGCGGCCGGGACGAACCCGCATGAGGGGGCCAACGGTGCAACCCATCGTCATCGCCGCCGGCGGCACGGGCGGGCATTTCTTTCCCGCCGAGGCGCTGGCCGCCGAACTGATCGCCCGCGGGCATCGCATCGTGCTGATGACCGATGCGCGTTCCGGCGGCCTGAAAAGTTCGGTGTTCGCCGGCCGCGAGCAATACGTGATCCACGGCGCCGGTATCGCCGGCCGCGGCGTATGGCGCGGTATCAAGGCCGTGGGATCGTTAGCCGCCGGCGTGATGCAGGCGCGCGGCATTCTCGCCCGGTTGGGCGCGGGCTGCGTCGTCGGCTTCGGCGGCTATCCCAGTGTCGCCCCGGTGCTGGCGGCGCGCCTGATGCGGCATCGTCCGGCGGCGATCCTGCAAGAGCAGAACGCGGTGCTGGGACGGGCCAACCGGTTCCTGTGCAGCAAGGCGGACGTGCTGGCGCTGGGGTTTGAGAACACAACGCGGGTGCCGGTGGGCACGACGACGGTTGTTTCCGGCAATCCGGTGCGCCCGGCGATCGCCGCGCTGGCGCAAACCGGCTACGTTGCGGCAACCGGACGCATCCGTCTGCTGGTGTTGGGCGGGTCGTTGGGTGCGCGTGTGTTCAGCGATGTGGTCCCCGCAGCCCTGGCCGCGTTGCCGGAAGCGATCCGTTCCAGGATTTCGCTGGTGCAGCAGGTGCGCGCGGAGGACATGCAGCGGGTGACGGCAGCCTATGCCGCCAGCGGCATCGCGGCCGAACTGGCGCCGTTCTTCGGCGATGTCGCGGATCGGCTGGTCGCCGCCCATCTGGTCATCGCCCGGGCCGGCGCGTCCACCGTCGCGGAACTCGCGGTCGCGGGGCGCCCGTCCATCCTGGTGCCGCTGCCCGGCGCGATCGACGACCATCAATCCGCCAACGCCCTCGCCCTGCAACACGCCGGCGCCGCCCGGGTTATCCCGCAACCCGCATTCACCCCGGAGGCTCTGACCGCGCTGCTGACCGAATTACTGGCCGATCCGGTCGGTCTGACCGGCGCCGCTGTCGCTGCCCGAACCCAAGCCAGGGTCGATGCCGCGTCGCGGCTGGCCGATCTGGTCGAATCCCAAATGGCCGCGCTGACGGCGGAAAAGCACGTATGAGAGCCCTTCCTCTTTCCATCGGCACCATCCACTTCGTCGGCATCGGCGGCATCGGCATGTCCGGTATCGCCGAGGTGCTGCATGAACTGGGATATGCCGTGCAGGGCAGCGATATCTCCGAGTCCGCCAACGTGCTGCGGCTGCGCGCCGCCGGCATTCCGGTTTCCATCGGCCACGACGCCGCCAATCTGGGCGACGCCCGGGTCGTCGTCGTCTCCACCGCCGTCAAGCGCGACAACCCCGAGGTCGCCTCCGCTCGGACTCGCCTGATTCCAGTGGTGCGGCGTGCGGAGATGCTGGCCGAACTGATGCGGCTGAAATGGTCGGTTGCCGTTGGCGGCACGCATGGCAAGACCACGACCACCAGCCTGATCGCCTGCATGCTGGAAGCGGCGCACCTGGACCCCACCGTGATCAACGGCGGCATCATCAACGCCTATGGCACCAACACCCGCATGGGTTCGGGCGACTGGATGGTGGTGGAGGCGGACGAAAGCGACGGATCGTTTCTTCGCCTGCCGGCGATCATCGCCGTGGTCACCAATATGGACCCGGAACATCTGGACCACTGGGGCAGTGCGGAGGCGATGCTGGCCGGCTACGACCAGTTCGTCGCCAACATTCCGTTCTACGGTTTCGCCGTACTGTGCATCGACCATCCGGCGGTGCAGCAGATGATCCCGCGCCTGTCGGATCATCGTATCGTTACGTATGGATTTTCTCCGCAGGCCGATGTGCGGGCGGAGAAGGTTTCACCCGACAAATTCGGTTCCACCTTCGATGTCGTGGTGACGGATCGCTATCGTAACAGGGCGCGACGGATGGGACCGTTCCGGTTGCCGATGCTTGGGGCGCACAACGTGCAGAACGCGCTGGCGGCGATCGCGGTCGGTATCGAAATGGAGATCGACGACAAGACGCTGGCGTCCGCGTTTCTTGGCTTCAAGGGCGTCAAGCGCCGCTTCACCAAGACCGGCGAGTCGGGCGGCATCACGGTGATCGACGATTACGGCCACCATCCGGTGGAAATCGCCGCGGTGCTGAAAGCCGCGCGTCAGGCCGGCGCCCGCGATGTGGTCGCTGTCGTGCAGCCGCACCGCTACACGCGGCTCGAATCGCTGTTCAGCGAGTTCTGCACCTGCATGAACGACGCTGGCACGGTGATCGTGGCCGACGTTTATGCCGCGGGCGAGCAGCCGGTGGCGGGCATCAACCGCGACGCGCTGGTGGAGGGCCTGCGCGCCCGTGGCCATCGCAGTGTCGTGGCACTGCCCAATCCCGCGATGCTGGCGGAAATGGTGCATGCCATTGCCCGTCCGGGCGATTTCGTCGTTTGCCTGGGTGCCGGATCGATCACCCAGTGGGCAGGCGCGCTGCCCGCGGAATTGCTGGCGCTGCAAGCCAGCGGCGGAAAGCGGACGGCCGGATCATGATGACCGCTGCCCGCAGCCCTGGTTTCGTTGACACTCTGCCGCCGCTGCGCGGGCGTTTGCAGGCCGATGCGCCGCTTGCGCCGTTTACGTGGTTCAGGGCGGGCGGGGCGGCGGAAGTTTTGGTGCGCCCGGCGGATGCGGACGATCTGGCGGCGTTTCTGGCCGCACTGCCGCATGAAATTCCGGTCCATATCATTGGCGCGTGCTCCAACCTGATCGTGCGAGACGGCGGTTTGCCGGGGGTCACGATCCGGCTGGCGCGCGGCTTTTCCGCGATCGTGCCGGAGGCGGGGGGTATAATCGCCGGGGCGGCGGCGCTGGATGTCACGGTTGCGGAACATGCAGCCGAAGCGGGGCTGACGGGGCTGGAGTTTCTGTCGGGTATTCCGGGGTCGATCGGCGGGGCGGTGGCGATGAATGCCGGCGCGTATGGCGGCGACCTGGCGGGCGTTCTGGACTGGGCGGAGATCGTGACGCGGTCCGGTGAGCAGTGCCGCTTGCTGGGGCCGCAACTTGCTTTTGCGTATCGTCACGCGGCGTTGCCGGCGGGTGCGGTGGTGACGCGGGTGCGGCTGCGCGGCCTGCCGGGCGCACCGGCCCTGATCGCCACCCGCATGGCCGGGATCAAATCGGCGCGCGAGGCTTCGCAGCCGGTGCGTGCGCGTACCGGCGGTTCCACCTTCCGCAATCCGGACGGGATGAAGGCCTGGGAACTGATCGACGCCGCGGGCTGCCGGGGACTGACACGCGGCGGGGCGATGGTGTCCGAGAAGCACTGCAATTTTCTGATCAATACCGGGTCTGCCTCGGCCGCCGATATCGAGGGTTTGGGCGAGGAAGTCCGCCGCCGTGTACTGGCTGCCACGGGGGTGACGCTGCACTGGGAAATCCGGCGGATCGGTTTGCCGGCGGGCGGTTCCATCGCCGCGGTGACGGCCGGGGGCGATGTGCCATGACGCGTGTCGTCGTTCTGTATGGCGGCATTTCCGCCGAACGCGAAGTCAGTCTGTCCAGCGGCGTTCAGGTGGCGGCGGCGCTGCGCGAGGCTGGCTATCAGGTGGATGCGGTCGATGTGGGGCACGATCTTGCCGCGGTGGTTGCGGCTCTGACGCCGAAGCCCGACGTGGTTTTCAACGCCTTGCACGGGCGCTTCGGCGAGGATGGATCGATCCAGGGCATGCTGGACTGGCTGGGCGTTCCGTACACGCATTCCGGGTTGCGTGCGTCGGCGGTGGCGATGGACAAGCAGGCGGCGAAGGCGCTGTTCGCGGCGGCGGGTTTGCCGGTGGCGCCCGGGCGGATGGTGCCGATCGCCGAGTTGGAGGCGGGGGATCCGTTGCCGTTGCCGTATGTCGTCAAGCCGGTGAACGAAGGGTCGTCGGTCGGGGTTTCGGTGGTGCGGGGCGGCGACAACCGCCGTGTGGAGATCGCGCGGTCCTGGACATTCGGGCCGGAGGCTCTGGTCGAAGAATACATTCCGGGCCGGGAACTGACCGTGGGCGTGATGGGCGACCGCGCGTTGGCGGTGACGGAAATCCAGGCAGTGGCCGGCGCGTTCTACGACTATGAGTCGAAATACGGCGATGGTGGTTCGAACCATATCCTGCCCGCCAACGTGCATCCCGATATCGCCGAACAGGCGATGAGGATGGCGGTTGCCGCGCACCGGGCGATCGGGTGCAGCGGTGCGACGCGCTGCGATTTTCGTTACGACGATACCAAGGGCGAGCCGGGGCGGTTGGTATTGCTTGAAATCAATACGCAGCCGGGCATGACGCCGACGTCGCTGCTGCCGGAGCAGGCGGCGTTCCGGGGGATCGGCTTCCCGGAATTATGCGCTTGGATGGTGGAGCATGCATCATGCCGAGCATGAAACGATCTCCGCGTAATTCTGTGAGCGACAGGCCGTCGGCGTGGCGGTTGCTGTTGCGCCGTCAGCGCCGTTTGCTGCGGCCTGCGGGTTGGGTCGCTGCCGGATCGGTCGTCGTCCTGTTGGGTGTGGTGGTGTTCCACTCGGCCGCGCCGCACAGTTCGGGTACGTTGTCCACGATGCGCGAGAAGCTGGGCACGATGACGGCGGCGTCTGGATTGAGGGTGACGGACATCGTGATCGAGGGGCGGGCGAATACGCCAGAGCCGTTGCTGTGGTCGGCGATCGGCGTGAAGAAGGGCGATCCGATCCTGGGGTTCTCGTTGGAGGAAACGCGAGCAAATATCGAGCGGATTCCCTGGGTCGAAAAGGCAACGATCGAGCGGCGGCTGCCGGGCACGGTGGTGATCAACCTGCAAGAGCGGCGTCCGTTCGCGATTTGGCAGAACCAGGGTGCTTTCGTGCTGGTGGATCGTGCCGGGCAGGTCGTTGCCAATCAGAACGTGGCGAGTTTCCGTCACCTGCCGTGGATTGTCGGGCAGGGCGCGCCGGTGGCAGCGGCTGTTCTGCTGGATGCGCTGCGCGATCGTCCGGCACTGGCCGAGAAGGTTTCGGCGTGCGTGCGGGTCGGGGAGCGGCGGTGGAATTTGCGGATGAAGAACGGCACCGACGTGATGCTGCCGGAGGGGCACGAGACAGCGGCCCTGGATCGCCTGGTTCAACTTCAGCAGGATCATGCGGTGCTGGATCGTCCATTGCAGGCGATCGATTTGCGGCTGCCGGACCGTATGGTCTTCCGGCCGAAGCCGGAGGCGAAGGACGGTGCGATCGTTCCCCCGGTGCCGCCCGGAACGACCCCGCCCGCGGTTCCTGTCCTCGCCAAGAAACCCACGTAGGAGCACGATCGGATGGCAGACAACCCTCGTCGCGTGCTTCCCCCCGGCGAAACCGGACCGCCGGAGCATGAACCCTCGCGCCATCACCGTTCGGGTCCGTTCGGTGTTGTCGATATCGGAACGACCAAGGTGGCGTGCCTGATCGGGCGGGTCGAAAGCGACGGTACGCTCCGCGTGCTGGGGTTTGGCTGGCAGAAGGGCAGGGGCCTGAACTGCGGCGATATTGTCGATCTTGAAGCGGCGGAGAAGGCGATCCGAGCCTGTGTCGGCCAGGCGGAGGACATGGCGGACGTGCGGCTGCGTTCCGTTACGGTCAACCTGACGTGCGGCCAGCCGGAGTCCCGCTTGTTCAACGTGCAATGGCCGGTTGGTGGGCGGGCGGTGTCGGAGAACGATATTCGTTCCGTGCTGAACGAGGGCCGGGGTTTGGCGGCGGTGGACGGGCGCGAACCGATTCATGTGCTGCCGTTGAATTTCGCGGTCGATGCCACCGATCACGTCATCGATCCGCGTGGGTTGTTCTGCTCCACGTTGAACGCCCGCCTGCATGTGATCGACGCCGCGGCGACCGCGCTGCGGACACTGGAAGCCTGCATCGGACGTTGCGACCTGGAAATCGAGGATCTGGTCTCCGCCCCTTATGCCGCGGGTTTGTCCAGTCTGGCACCGGAGGAACGCGAACTGGGTGCCACCGTGATCGATATGGGTGGCGGCACCACCAGCATGGCGGTCTATGCCGACAAACAGATGATGCACACCGCGCAAATTCCGATGGGCGGGCTGCACGTCACCAAGGATCTGGCGATCGGGCTGTCCACGACCTTGATCCACGCGGAACGGTTGAAGACCCTGTATGGCAATGTCGAATCGAGCCCGGACGACGAACGCGAACTGCTGCCGGTGCCGCTGATGGGCGAGGAAGACCACCAGCTCGCCCGGGTGCCGCGCAGCATGGTGGTCAACATCATCCGCCCGCGAATCGAGGAAACGCTGGAAAATATCAAAGACCGTCTCGATTCGTCGGGCATGAGCCGGGCGGCGGGCAATCGCGTGGTGCTGACCGGCGGGGCCTGTCAGTTGCCGGGCGTTCGCGAAATGGCGGCACGCATGCTCAGCCGTCAGGTCCGTCTCGGGCGTCCGTTCGCGCTGCGCGGCCTGCCGGAACTGGCGAGCGGACCTGCATTTTCCACCGCCGCCGGGCTGCTGTCCTGGGCGGCGGGCGAAGGACGAGGCTTCCGGGACATCGACCTGGAAGGCGAACCACGAGCCGGCTTCTTTCGCCGATTCGTCAATTTTTTGAAAGAACGCGTCTAGAGCCTTGCCGCGAATCGACAGATTTGTCGTATCCAGTAACCAAAATCCGGTCCCGTTAAATCGGGGGAGAAAACACAATGACCCTGAACCTCACGATCCCGCAGATGAACCACACCGACTTCTCGCCCCGCATCACTGTGATCGGGGTTGGCGGCGGCGGTACGAACGCGGTCGATAATATGATCGCCGCCAACCTTCAGGGCGTGGATTTCGTTGTCGCCAACACCGACGCGCAGCAACTGATGCACAGCCGGGCGGATCGCCGCATCCAGCTTGGCCCGCACATCACGCAGGGCCTGGGGGCCGGCGCGAAGCCCGAAATCGGCAAGGCCGCGGCGGAAGAGGCGGCCGACGAACTGTACCGCCACCTCGATGGCGCGCACATGGTGTTCATCACCGCCGGCATGGGCGGCGGCACCGGCACCGGGGCCGCCCCCGTGATCGCCCGTATGGCGCGCGAACGTAACATTCTGACCGTCGGCGTCGTTACAAAGCCATTCGGTTTCGAAGGTGTGCGCCGGGCCCGTTCGGCCGATCAGGGCATCGAGGAGTTGCAGCAGTACGTCGATACCCTGATCGTGATCCCGAACCAGAACCTGTTTCGTATGGCCAATGAGCGCACGACATGGCGCGATGCGTTCAAGATGGCCGATCAGGTGCTTTATATGGGCGTGCGCGGCGTGACCGATCTGATGATGGTGCATGGCCTGGTGAATCTGGATTTCGCCGATATCCGCACCGTTATGGCGGAAATGGGTAAGGCGATGATGGGCACCGGCGAAGCCGAGGGCGAAAACCGGGCCATCCGGGCGGCCGAGGCCGCGATCAACAACCCGCTGCTGGAAGATACCAGCATGTCCGGCGCGCGCGGCCTGCTGATCAACATCACCGGCGGCGAAGACCTGACTCTGTTCGAGGTCGATCAGGCCGCCAACCGCATCCGCGAGGAAGTGGACGAGGAAGCCAACGTGATCTTCGGGTCCGCCGTCGATGAAACCCTGTCCGGGCGGATTCGGGTGTCGGTGGTCGCGACCGGAATCGAGTCGCAGAACCGCGCCGAACAATCGCGTCCGAAGCTGGTCGCGGTTGGCGGCGGCGGTGCCGCCCCCGCGCCGCAGCCGATCGTGCGCAATGCCCCGGCCGCCGCGGCCCCGGCCTTTATGCAAAATGCCGCCCCGGCCGTCGGCTCGAACCCGCTGCGCCAACCGTCGCCGCAGCCGGAGGCAGCGGTTGCCCAGGCGGTCGCGCTGGATGCCAACCAACAGCCGGTGCCGCAGCTTCGCACCGTCGCGCAGCCGCAGTTCCAGCCGCACCAGCAGGTGCAGCAGCGTCAGCCGCCCGCCCAGCCGACCCCGGCCCAGCTTCTGGCGACGAAGGCAAGCCTGTTCGCCGAATCCCAGCGTCCGGCGGCGATGCCGGTGCAGACTCCGGAGCAGCCAGCAACTGACCATAGCCGCCCCAGCCTGTTCAATGCGGTGACCGGGGCGTTCCGCCGCCGCTCGTTAGGGCAGCAGGCTCCGGTTCAGCAGACCCCGCAGTACAGCCGCAAGCCGGAACCCGCCGCGGACGAGTTGCAGACGCAGTTGCAGCCGCAGGCGCCGGTTCTGCCGGTGTCCGCCCAGCAAAGCCCAACCGGGGATCAGGGCGGGTTCGAGATTCCGGCATTCCTGCGTCGGCAACACTCCAAGTAGCGTAAGCGCCCTACCATGAGGGGGTGCAGGCGGTTCCGTTGACCCGCCTGCACCCTTTTTTTGCCTGTGCCCCCCGGCTGGCCCGCGGTCGGCCGCGCGCCTAGGCTGAACGGTGCCATGACTGAACGAACCAGTCCGCTTCCCTCTGTCGATTCGCTGCTTCGGGCGCCCGAGGCCGAGGTTCTGCTGATCCGGTTCGGCAGAACGGCGGTGATCGCCGCCGTACGCGATGTTCTGGCCACCCGCCGCGATGCCCGCGCGTTCGGCGCCATTCCTGGCGACATCCTGGCGGAAGCGGCCGATTGCCTGGCCATCCGCTTCGTCCGGTCGCAGCGCCCGGTGTTCAACATGACCGGCACGGTGCTGCACACCAATCTGGGGCGCGCGCCGATTCCGCCCGAAGCCGCCCGGGCCGCGGCGGACGCCATGCTGGGTGCCACCAACCTGGAATACGATCTGGCCACGGGCGGCCGCGGCGAACGCAACGACCACATCAGCGGGCTGTTGTGCGAGCTGACCGGCGCCGAGGCGGCAACGGTGGTTAACAACAATGCCGCCGCGGTGATGCTGGCGCTGAACACGCTGGCCCTCGGCAAAGAGGTGCCGGTTTCGCGCGGCGAACTGATCGAAATCGGCGGCGCCTTCCGGGTGCCCGACATCATGGCCCGTTCCGGGGCGATCCTGAAGGAGGTCGGAACCACCAACCGGACGCATGCGAACGATTATCGGGAGGCAATCGGGGCGGCGACCGGGGCGCTGATGCGGGTGCATCGGGCCAACTACGCGATCGTCGGATTCACCGCGACGGTACCCGCCCCCATCCTCGGTCAAATCGCTCGGGCGGCGGGGGTTCCGCTGATCGACGACCTGGGCAGCGGCAGCCTGGTCGATCTGGAACGCTGGGGGCTGGCCCACGAACCGACCCCCCGCGAGTCGCTGGCGGCGGGTGCGGATGTCGTTACCTTCTCCGGCGATAAGCTGTTGGGCGGACCGCAGGCCGGCCTGATCGTCGGTCACAAAGACGTGATCGCGGCGATGGACCGGAACCCGCTGAAGCGCGCCTTGCGACTCGACAAGGGAAGGCTCGCCGCGTTGGAGGTAGTGCTGCGGCTGTACCGGGATCCCGACCGTCTCGCTGACCGCATGCCTGCGCTGCGTCTGCTGACACGCTCACGGGCCGATATTGAAGCCACAGCGCAACGAATCTGTCCGGTTTTCAAAGCGCGCTGGCCCGGCCGGGATGTGGATATCCGGCCATGTGACAGCCAGATCGGGTCGGGCGCGCTGCCGGTTGACCTGTTGCCATCAGTGGCCGTGACGATCGGCGGCAGTGCATTGGAAAATATCAGAAAATTCCTTCATGTGCTGTCAAAACCGGTGATCGGCCGGATTTCCGGCGGGCGGTTGATGTTGGATTGCCGATGCCTGGAACCGGCCGATGAGGCGGCATTTATTGCCCAGATCGCCCAAGGCGGCGATACTGGCTGACGGAGGAGAAGCGGCCCCGGTGGGCCGGCCGGACTTCAAACCCGGTTAGGGCCGCGGAGCGGTCCCGGGCAGGTTCGACTCCTGCTCTCTTCCGCCACCCCAAACGTTGATGGGCGGGGAAAATTACTGTGGCCGTGTTGCAACAGTGTGGCGGAGTCGATGCGCGGCCCCCTCGCGAACGACCCGGGCGCTCACTATAACGGGTGAACCGGAAGCGGCGATCAGGTTGGTTTTGGTTCGGATACGCATCGCGCCGGTCTTGGTGGATTTAGGAGAAGTTCGATGAAATTCCGCAGTGCTTTAGCAGCGGCCACGATATTGGCCCTGCCGCTCGCGGCAACTGCCCAGCCGATCACCGGCATGTATATCGGCGGCGCGGCGGGCGGCAATTTTTTGAACGAGCATGCCAATAACGGCACGAACAGCGGCACTCTCGATTCGAACATTGGACCCGCCGGGGCACTGAGCCTGGGTTACGGTCTGGGCAACGGACTGCGCCTTGAACTGGAGGGTGATTATCGCGAGAACGGCTTCAACAACCTTTCGAACGGACCGAAGGCGGGCGGTAACGAGCAGAAGTACGGCACGATGTTCAATGTGCTGTATGACTTCGTGAATGTTCCATATGTGCAGCCTTATATCGGCGCCGGCGTTGGTTATCAGTGGGCGAAGGAATCCAATCTGCGTGTCGGCGCAAACACGGCTGCGACGGCCACGGTCGGCAACGCCGCGTATCAGGGCATCGTGGGTGCGGCGATGCCATTCTCCAGCGTGCCGGGACTGGCGCTGACCGCCGATTATCGCTTCATGGCGGTGCCGGGCGATCGCAACTATGGCGGCACCGCCGGTTCCCCGCCGACGAAGCTGGGCAGCGACTATAACCACACGGTTTTGGTTGGATTGCGGTATGCTTTCGGCTCCGCCCCGGCACCTGCGCCGGTATCGGCGCCCGCACCGATTGCGGCGGCACCGTCGCCGGTATCCCGTTCCTATATCGTGTTCTTCGATTGGGATAAGGCTGACCTGACGGATCGCGCACGCCAGATCGTGTCTGAAGCCGCCGCGAACTCCACCAAGGTGCAGTACACGAAGCTGGAGGTTAACGGCTACACAGATTCCTCAGGCACGCAGGCATACAACCAGGGCCTTTCGGTTCGCCGGGCTCAGGCAGTAGCCGCGGAGCTGGTGAAGGATGGCGTTCCCAAGAGCGCGATCGCCATCGAAGGCTTCGGCGAAACCCACCCGCTGGTGCCGACCGGCGCCGGCGTGCGGGAACCGCAGAACCGTCGCGTCGAAATCGTTATCAAGTAGAGCGCGATGGCCGGCGGTCAGAACTGGTGTGCCTTCAAGCCCGCCTTTCCTGGCTGCCGGACTGCCGCCGATCGTAACGTCCATCGATCGTCGGTGGCCAGGGTCTTGTATTGTGGACCTGTTATAGCTAACCCAACAGTGGTTTGGTTGGGCAACGTAATCCCGGTTTTGATCCGGGTGTTTCACGGGTTAACGGAGGTCAAATGAATATTCGCACGATTCTGATGGCAACAAGCTTGCTGGCACTGCCGCTGGCGGCCCGGGCGCAAACGGCCCAGGGGATGTACATCGGCCTCGGCGCCGGCGTGAACATCATGCCAGACGAGCACATCATGGGTTCGGGTAACACAAGCTTCAGTAACCTGAATGCCCAGACCAACGTCGGCGGCATTGGCGTTGGCAGCATAGGCTGGGCCTATGGCAACGGTTTCCGGACGGAACTCGAACTCGACTACATGTATAACGGGATGAACAAGGTTACATCTCCGGGTGGAGCGGTGTCGCTCAGCGGATCCGAACAGAAGTTCGGCCCAATGGTCAACGTGTTGTATGACTTCACCACCATATCGTCATCGTTCGTGCCCTATCTTGGCGTAGGCGGCGGCTACCAGTGGATCAGTGAAAACATCACTGCCGGCGGCACCTCCGGCAACCAGATCGGTGGGCAGTTTGCGTACCAGGGCATCGCCGGCGTGGCGATCCCGGTTGCCTCGGTGCCGGGATTGTCGGTGACGGGCGAATATCGCTTCATGGGCACGACGAACGAACGGAACTATTCAGGCGTGCGGATGGGGCCGGACTACAACAACTCGATCCTGGTCGGCCTGCGGTATGCGTTCGGCTCTGCCCCGGCACCCATGCGGGCGGCTGCGCCGATGCCGATGGCGGCGGCACCGTCGCCGGTTTCCCGTTCCTATATCGTGTTCTTCGATTGGGATAAGGCGGACCTGACGGATCGCGCACGCCAGATCGTGTCTGAAGCCGCCGCGAACTCCACCAAGGTGCAGTACACGAAGCTGGAAGTTAACGGCTACACCGACGCGTCGGGCACGCCGGCTTACAACCATGGTCTTTCGCTCCGCCGGGCGGATGCCGTGGCCGCGGAACTGGTGAAGGATGGCGTTCCCAAGAGCGCGATCGCGATCGAAGGGTACGGCGAAACCCACCCGCTGGTGCCGACCGGCGCCGGCGTGCGGGAACCGCAGAACCGTCGCGTCGAAATCATCATCAAGTAGCGTTCGGCTAACGCCTGTCAGGATCGGGGCGCCTTCGGGCGCCCCTTTTCGTTTGGGGGCCGGCTGTCCGGTTAGAAGCTTCCACAGGCCCGGGTTACCGTCATGCCGATGGCCTGCTGGCGGAACCGCAGGCGACAGGCGGATCGGATATGCTGGATCGCGGCCAGACTGTCGGGCGATCCAGGCAGCGCCGCCACCAGGATCTTGCTGGGTTCCTCGATGGTTGTGTGGTCGATCGGGCTCATCCACTCGCCGTTGCCATCCGGGACGGGCTAGCCGTTCGGCAGGTTGGCGGTGGCGGTGTCGGCCTGGAAGGTCCGCCAGTCCGTTTCCGTCAGGTCGCCCCGGCCGGGACTCAATTTACCCGGATACAGCGTGAATACCGCTATCGGGGTGCCGGTGCCGGGCACGCGGAAGGTTTGACGGCAGCGGTGTACAGCCAGCCAGAACGGATGGGACCAGGATCGTCAGGGGCTATAGAAACCGTACCCTGCGGGTTCTCGGCTGATCGCGGGCGTGGGTGGGTTAGCCGAACACCCGCTTACCGCGCTTCCACGTTCCAAGCACCACGCCTTCAAGCGCCCGGCCGTCGAACGGGGTATTCTGCGCCTTGCCGGGCAGTTCCCCAGCCTCGACCTTCCAAATCCGGTCCGGGTCGAACAGGCACAGATCGGCCGCAGAACCCTTGGCCAGGCGTCCCGCGTCGCTGCCCAGCAGGGCCGCCGGACGCGCGGTCAGCAGCTCGATCGCGGCCTGCATCGTCAGCGATCCGTTGTGGACATACGCCAGCGTGACGCCCAGCAGAGTGGCCAGCCCGGACCCGCCGGCCGAGGCCAGTGCGAACGGCAGCCGCTTATCGTCCGCATCGCGCGGCTGGTGGTCGGAGGCGATCGCGTCGATCGTGCCGTCGGCCAGTGCGGCGATCACGGCTTTGCGGTCGTGTTCCTTGCGCAGCGGCGGCGACAGCTTGGCATAGGTGCGGAAGTCGCCGATCGAGGTCTCGTTCAGGTCGAAATAGGGCGGCGCGGTGTCGCAGGTGACGGCAATGCCACGGGCCTTGGCCTGACGGATCAGGTCCAGCGCCTCGCCGGTAGAGACATGGGCGAAGTGAACGGCCCCGCCGGTCAGTTCGGCCAGCCGGATATCGCGCGCGACCATGATCGCCTCGGCGGCGGCGGGGATGCCGGGCAAACCCAGCCGGGTGGATTGTTCGGATTCGGTGGCGCAACCGGATCCGGCCAGGGACGGATCTTCGGGATGCTGCACGATGCGGGCGCCGAATCCGCGCGCGTAGGACAGTGCCAGCCGCATCGTCCTGGACGACCCGATGGCCCGGGATCCGTCGGTGAACGCCACCGCGCCGGCTTCCCGCAACAGCCCGAGTTCCGCCAGTTCCTCGCCGCGGCAGCCGCGGGTCAGGGCGCCGTAGGGCAGGATGGTCAGGCTGCCGGTATCCTCGCCGCGGGTTCGCAGCAACTGCACCAACGCCGGATCGTCGATCGCCGGGCTGGTGTCGGGCAGGGCGGCCAGGGTGGTGATACCGCCGGCGGCGGCGGCTTCGGCGGCGGAGGCTATGGTCTCGCGGTATTCGAACCCGGGTTCGCCCAAGGCGGCGCGCATATCGACAAGGCCGGGGCACAGAATGGCGCCGTCCGCCTCGATGACCGTCGCACCCTCGGGGCAGCCGAACGAGGGACCGAAATCGGCGATCAGGCCGTCGCGGACCAGCAAATCGCCCTGTATGTCGATGCCGGCACCGACGAGACGGACTCCCCGGAAGAAGGTATCAGCGCTCATTGCGGCGATGGCCCCGCGACAGCATGTCCAGCACCCCCATGCGGACGGCGACGCCCATTTCCACTTGTTCCTTGATCACGCTGCGCACCGGATCGTCGGCGATGGCGCTGTCGATTTCCACGCCGCGGTTCATCGGACCGGGATGCATCACGATAGCGTCCGGCTTGGCGAAGGCCAGCTTGGCGGCGTCCAGGCCGTAGAAACGGAAATACTCCCGCGCGCTGGGGACCTGGCCCTTGGACATACGTTCGCGTTGCAGGCGCAGCATCATCACCACGTCGGCGTCGCGCAGCCCGGCTTGCATGTCGTGGAACACGGTGACGCCCAGATCGGCGACCTGCGCCGGGATCAGCGTTGGCGGCCCCACCACGCGGACCTGGCAGCCCATCGTGGTCAGCAGATGTATGTTCGACCGGGCGACACGCGAGTGGGCGATGTCGCCGCAGATCGCCACGATCAGGCCGGCGATGCGGCCCTTGCGGCGCTTGATGGTCAGCGCGTCCAGCAGCGCCTGGGTCGGATGCTCATGCGTGCCGTCGCCGGCATTGATCACGGCGGCATCGACGATCTGGGCCAGAAGGTTGGGCGCGCCGGACTGGTCGTGGCGCACCACCAGCAGGTCGCAGTGCATGGCGTTCAGCGTAGCGGCCGTGTCGATCAGCGTTTCGCCCTTGTTCACCGACGAGGTGGAGACGCCCATGTTGATGACGTCCGCGCCCAGACGCTTGCCGGCCAGTTCGAAGCTGGTGCGGGTGCGGGTGCTGTCCTCGAAGAACAGGTTGATCAGGGTGCGCCCGCGCAGCAGGTCGCGCTGGGTTTTACCCGACCGGTTGAGCAGCACATAGCTCTCCGCGAGGTCGAGCAATTGACCGATCTCGGGCGGTTGCAGCCCTTCAATCGCCAGGAGATGTTTCTGCCGGTAGAACACGGCGCTTCGTTGCCGCAACATGGGCGGGGCGTCAACAGGGAGATGGCCATTGGGGGGCGAGCCGGCGTTGGCCGATCGGTATATGGGCCGGCTGAAAGCGGCCGAAAGTCTGGTCAACCGGGGCAAGGCGGCGGAAGCGGAAGCGGCCTGCCGAGCGGTGCTGGACGAAGCGCCGGGGCTGGCGGAGGCGGTCGCGCTGCTGGGGTTCATCGTCGCCCGGCGCAACCGCCGCGACGAAGCCGAGCCGCTGCTGCGCGCCGCGATCGCCCGGCGGCCGGATGTGCCGCACTGGCACGGCGAACTGCGCAACATCCTGCGTTATTCCTACCGGCTGGACGAAGCCCTGGCGGAGGCGCGCGAGGCCGTGCGGCTGGATCCCGCCAGCGCCCCGTTCTGGAACGGGCTGTCGCAGGTGCATTTCGACAGGGGCGAATACGATCTGGGCTATGACGCGATCCTGGCGGCGCTGGCGTGCGATCCGGACCATCCGGAGTCGCACCTGTCGCTGGCGCATGCGCTGCTGGCGTCGGGCAATCTGCGCGCGGGATGGATCGAGTACGAGTGGCGGTTCCGGTCGAAGCTGTTCACCGACGCGTTGCCCAAGCCGTCGCGCCCATACTGGAACGGGATGCCGTTGCCGAAGCGGCGGCTGGCGATCTCGACCGACCAGGGCTATGGCGACTCCTTCCAGTTCGCCCGCTTCATTCCGATGGCCGCCGCCCGGGTGGGCGAGGTGACGGTGATCTGCCGAACGGCGCAGATGCCGGTGTTCTTACGGATTCCGGGGGTGGCGCGCTGCGTGCCGGACCTGCGCGGGGCCGGCGATCACGCGGCGTTCGTCTGGCTGGCGAGCCTGCCGTATGTGTTCGGCACAGAACTGGCGACGATTCCCGCTGCTGTCCCGTATCTTACGGCGGACCCGGTTCGACAAGCGCATTGGCGCGCCCGACTCGACCGCGCACTTGAACCCGGAGGGTTGCGGGTCGGCCTGGTTTGGGCCGGTAACAAGGAGAACTCGGCCGACTGGCGCCGGTCCGTTCCGCTGGCGGCGCTGTGCGGGCTGGCGGCGATCCCGGGCATTCGGCTGGTGTCTTTGCAAACGCCGGTGCCCGACGCCGATCGGGCGGTGTTCGCCGAGATGGGGATGGCCGATCTGTCCCCCGACCTGACCGACTTCGGGGAGACGGCGGCGGCATTGCCGGGTCTGGATATGGTGGTGACGGTGGATAGCGCGGTGGCGCATCTGGCCGGGGCGATGGGGGTGCGGACCCTGGTGCTGATTTATGAACCGGCGGACTGGCGCTGGATGACCCGGCGGCAGGACAGCCCGTGGTATCCGACGATGCGGCTGTTCCGCCAGCCGCGCGCGGGCGCCTGGCGGGAGCCGATCGAACGGCTGATCGCGGCGGTGCGGGACAGTGTGGGTTGATCGTCCGAGATTTTGCATACGGATATATGTTTCTATTAACAAACAATAACGATCATTAACAATTATTGACAGACTTTCCGCTTTAGTTAACTGATAAACCGAGCGAGGTCTTGATGATATACTATTGTATGCGGCGCTCGGGTAAAGTCAATGCGCGGGCTTGTGCGGCCTTTTTGTTCGGTCTGGCGTCGTCCTCGGCGCCCGCCCTGGCGCAATCCGGGATATGGACGTTGCAGGAGGAGAACGCGAAGGTATCGGCCGCCGGCTTGACCGACCATTTCTATACCAACGGGATCGACGCGGCCTGGATGTCGCCGGTTGGCGATGTGCCGGAGCCACTGGCGGACCTGATGCGGACGGCCCGGGGCGGCGGCGACCTGCGTTACGGCTTCGGCGTGTCGCAGCAGATCTATACACCAAGCGATACAGGCCGGCCCGTGCCGGACCCGCGCGACCGCCCTTACGCCGGGGTGCTGACGGCCAATCTTACCCTGCTGCGCGATACCGCCGATACCCGTGACACGTTCACCATCGATCTGGGTCTGACGGGGCCGGATGCACTGGCGGGGCCGGTGCAGAACGGGGCGCATAACCTGATTCGGCATCCGGATGTGCGTGGCTGGAACGGGCAGATCGCCAACACGCCGGTGATCGAGGCCCTGACAGACCATATCTGGCGGGTGCCGGTCGCTGTTGTGGGCGGCATGGAAGCCGATATCCTGCCGGCGATTGCGGTCGGTGCGGGCGATCTGCGCGATTACCTTCAGGCCGGTGCGACACTGCGCCTGGGGCAGGGTCTGGACGCTGATTTCGGGGTGCCGCGGATCAGACCGGGATTGAGCGGCGGTGACGCATTCACCCCGGTTCGTGCCGTGTCCTGGTACGTGTTCGCCGGCGTGGATGGTCAGGCGGTCGGGTACGATCTGCTGTTGCAGACGGCCCCGTTCCGGTCCGGCCCGCATGTGTCGCCGGTGTGGGATATCGGCGAGGGGCAGGTTGGCGTGGCGGCGATCGTCCATGATGTGCGGCTGACGCTGGCCTATGTCGCACAGACTCAGGAATTCCACGGGCAGAGCGGCGGATTGCACCAGTTCGGGTCGTTCTCGATGTCGATGCGGTTTTAGCGGCGGATGCGGGCGAGGGGGCGTCAAATCGCCAGATAGCGCGCCCGAACCGCATCGGCCTCGGTGCGGAATATGTCGGGTGAGGCGCCATAGACGACACGCCCCTTCACCATCACATGCAATTCGTCCGCCACGGCTTCGGCCAGCTTCATGTTCTGCTCGATCAGCAGGATCGTTACGCCTTCCAAGCACAGGCGCTGGATCACGCTTCCCAGTTCCCGCACCACCATCGGCGCCAGGCCTTGGCTCGGTTCATCCAGCAGCAGCACACGCGGGTCGCTGACCAGGGCGCGCGCGATGGCCAGCATCTGCTGCTCGCCGCCGGACAACTGCCATCCGCGATTGCCCGACCTTTCCCGCAGCGAGGGAAACAGGGTCAGCAACCGGTCCAGCGTCCAGATTTTCGCCGGCTTGCGCTCCCCGACACGGATGTTCTCCAGCACCGACAAATCCGGGAAAATCAGCCGCCCCTCTGGTACATAAGCCACGCCTGCCCGGGCAACCTTGTGTGGCGCCCACCCTGCGATGTCTTGCCCATCCAGCAGGATCTGCCCGCTGGTGGGCGGCGTCAGGCCCATGATGGTGCGAACAGTGGTGGTCTTGCCAACACCGTTGCGGCCCAGCAGCGCGCAGATGCGGCCGGCGGGGACGTGCAGATCGACGCCCTGAAGGATGTGGCTGGGGCCGTAATGCGTGTTCAGCGCATGGAGCCGGAGCATCAGGCATAGCCCCCCAGGTAAGCCGCCTGCACCGCGGCATCCGCCTTCACCACCGCGGGCACGTCGTCGGCGATCACCGAACCGCGGTGCATGACCATGATCCGGCCGGCGAGCCGGAAGACCACATCCATGTCGTGCTCCACAAGCAGCACGGTCAGCCCTCCGCCAGCGAACAGGCTGGATAGCGTTTCGACGGCGCTATGGGTTTCTTCCACCGACAGTCCCTGCGTCGGTTCATCCAGCAGCAGCACGCGGGGATGCTGCGCCAGCGCCATCGCAACCTCCAGCAGCCGCTGATCGCCGTGCGATAACAGGCCGGCGGGACGATCCGCGACGCCCGTCAGTCCCAGCCGTTCCAGCGCCTCGTCACCGCGGCGGGCGGCTTCGGCGAACAGCTTGCCGCCGCCGTAGGGTTGCCAGGGACGGCGAAGGCGCGCCTGCGCGGACAGCCTTGCGTTCTCCCGCGCCGTCATCGCGGGAAATAACGAGGTCAACTGGAAGGTGCGGGACAGTCCGCTCTGGCAAATCCGATAGGCTGACAGCCCGGTCAGCGGCTTGCCGTCGAAGCGGATATGGCCTTCCGAGGGACGGATCACACCGGTCAGCAGATGAAACAGGCTGGTCTTGCCGGCGCCGTTCGGACCGATCACCGCGCGTATTTCCCCCGCCTCGACGCGCATGGTCACCTGATTGACGGCGGTGATCCCGCCGTAGCGCCTGGTCAGGCCATCGACTTCCAAAAGCGCCATCAGGCCCTGCCGCGGCGCCGGCGAAGCAGGCCCCAGATTCCGTCCGGGGCATACAACACGAAGCCAATAAAGATCAGTCCGAAGAACAGCGCCCAGGATTCGGTGTAAATGCTAAGCACCTGTTGCATCAGAAGGAAGAATACCGCGCCCAGGATCGGCCCCAGCAGCGTGCCCTGGCCGCCGACGATCACCATGATCAGCACCTGGCCGGAGAACAGCCAATACAGCAGGTCGGTATTGGCGAAGCCGGCGAACGGCGAATACAGCGCACCGGACAGGCCACCCAACGCGAAGGAAATGGCCACGACCGCGACCTTGTAGAGGCGGGTATTGTAGCCTAGCGACAGGGTTTTCGCCTCGTTTTCGCGAATGCCGCGCAGCACGGCGCCGAACGGGGAGTTCACCAGAGACCGGCACAGGCCATAGGCACCCGCGAGGCACGCCAGCACCAGGAAATAAAAGCCGGTCCGCGACTGGAAGACGTCCAGTCCGAACGGGCCGGCTGTCTTCGGTATGCCGGCCAACCCGTCGGATGCGCCGGTCACGGAGGTCCACTTGAACGCCACTGCATACAATAACTGCGCGAACGCCAGGGTCAGCATCGAGAACGACACGCCCGTTGCCATCGTGCATACCCAGGCGACGCCAATCGCGACGACGCCGGTCAGCACCGCCGACGCCAGCACCGCGAATGGCAGCGGTACAGCGG
>JAJZEV010000154.1 GCA_021805665.1 Pseudomonadota bacterium | reverse complement strand
CCGGGCTGCCGGCCCCTCCAGAACTGTCCGCCCCGTTTGCAGCACATAAGCATAATCCGCGACTTCCAGCGCCAGTTCGACAGCCTGTTCCGCCAGCAGCAATGTCAGCCCCTCCCGCCGCAGCCGCGCCAGCGTCTCATACATCGACTCAACAACCGCCGGAGCCAGCCCCAGGCTCGGTTCGTCCAGCATCAGCAGCACGGGGTCGCTCATCAGCGCCCGCCCGGTCGCCAGCATTTGCCGCTCCCCGCCCGACAATGTCCCGGCCCGCTGCTTACGCCGCTCCGCCAGCCGGGGAAACAGCCCGAACACCCGGTCCAAAAGGGCAGGAACCCGTGTCTTGTCCGCCAGCACCGTCGTCCCCAGGCGCAGGTTCTGCTCCACTGTCTGCTGCACGAACAGCCGCCAGCCCTCCGGCGCCAGCGCCAACCCGTGGGCGACAATCGCGAACGCCGGCTGCCCGGTAATCGCTTGCCCCTGCCAGGTCACGCTCCCGCCAGCCGGCGGCACCAGCCCGGCGATCGCATTCAGCGTCGTCGTCTTCCCCGCGCCGTTGGACCCCAAAAGTGCCACCACAGACCCGGCCGGAACTTTCAAAGAGACATCCGCGACCCCGACCAGATCGCCATAGCGAACCTGAAGGCCGGAGACGGTGAGCAAATCGGTCACATCCGCACCCGCTTCATATGATGCCCCAGATAAGCCGCCACCACCGCCGGATCGTCCACCACCGCCCGCGGTGCCCCCGAAGCAATCACTTTCCCCTGGTGAAACACCACTGCCCGTTCGGCCAGCGACAGGATCACCTCCATGATGTGCTCCACGATCACGATTGTAATCCCCAACCCCTTGATCCGTCGCACCAGCTCGATCGCCAGCCGCACCTCGCCCGGGGTCAGTCCCGCCAAAGCCTCATCCAACAGCAGCAGCCGGGGTTCCGTGGCCAGCGCCCGGGCAATCTCCAGCCGCTTCCGCCCAGGCGTGCCCAGCGACTTCGCCGGGGAGCCCGCCAGATGCGCCAACCCTGTGAACTCCAGGATCTCCTCCGCCTTGCGCATCGCCCCGATGCGATGGGGGTGCCGCAGAAATGCGCCCACCATCACGTTCTGCACCACCGTCATATCCTCGAACGTCACCGGCACCTGGAACGTCCGCGCCATGCCCAGACGCGCATGGGCTTCGGGCGACAATGCCGTCACGTCCCTGCCCAGGAAATGGATCGTCCCGTCGGTCGGTTCCGCATCGCCCGACAGGCAGTTGAAGAACGTGCTTTTGCCGGCCCCGTTCGGCCCGATCAGCCCGACGATCTCGCCCTCGTTCACATCCAGTTCGGCGCCATCCACCGCCTTGAACGCGCCGAACGCTTTGACGATGTCGCGTGCCTCAAGGAACATGGCGCACCCTCCGGGTGGTGAGCTTGTCCCAGAACGCCGCCACGCCGCCCGGCTGGAACCGGGCGACCAGCAGGATGATCGCGCCATAGATGATGAAGGTAATGCCGGTGCCGCCGCCGCCGAACATGGCGTTGGTCGTCTCCTCCAGCGGGATCAGGATCATCGCCCCGATCAGCGGACCGAACAGCGTGCCCGCCCCACCCAGCGCCGCGATGATCAACAGCTTGACAGAGATCACGATGCCCAATGCGCTGTCCGGATCGATAAACCCGACCATCACCGCGTAAAGCGACCCGGCGAGCGAGGTAAACCCGGCCGACAGCAGCAGCGCATACAGCTTGTACCGCAGCACTGGCACCCCAAGACTTCGGGCCGCCCGGTCGCCCCCGCGGATCGCTGCCAGGTAAAAGCCCATCCGGCTGCGCTGCATCTGCCAGATCAGCGCCAGCAGCACGATCAGCACGCCCAGGAACAGGTAATGATACGGAACCGGGCTGAGGAACGACAGGTCCCAGAATCCGCGCGGCACCGGGGGCCCCATCAGCCCGACCGCCGCCCCCAGCAGCGGCCAGTTCGCCGCCAGGATGCGGAACAGCTCCGCCGCCGCGATGGTGGCCATGGAGAAATAGTGCCCCCGCAACCGGAACGTAGGCGTCCCCACCAGGGCGGAAATGCCCATCGACACCAGCACCCCGATCGGCGCCCCGGCGATCGGCGGCCACCCCAGTTCGGTATAGACGACCAAGGAGGCATAAGCTCCCGCGCCGAAATACACCGCATGCCCCACCGAAACCTGCCCGGCATAGCCCCCCAGAAGGTTCCAGGCGGACGCGGAGATCGCCGCCAGCAGCACCAACGCGCCCACACGCTGCAGGAACACATCCTGCACCATCAGCGGCCAGGCGGCGATGAACAGGAAGCCGATAACGGCGAGCGGCCAGTGCTTCATGGCTCAGTTCGTTCCCATCAGGCCTTGCGGGCGGATCCACAGCACACCCAGGAACAGCGCATAGACCACCACATCCTGATAAACCGCGCCGATCAGATAGGCCGACAACGCCTCGATGACGCCAATCCCCAGCCCCGCGATCAACGCCCCCGGCACGCTGCCGAAACCGCCCAGGCAGACAACGACGAACGCGATCAGCGACAGCGATTCACCCACGGTGGGGGAGATGTAGAAGAACAGCGCGATCAATGCCCCGGCCACGCCGGTCGAGGCCGCGCCGATGCCCCACGCAAGGGCCTGCATCCGATCCGGGCGGATGCCCATCAGCATCGCGGCGTCGCGGTCCTCCGCCACTGCCAGCAGCCGGCTGCCAAGGGCTGTCCGCGTCAGGACAAGATGCATGCCGATCGTAATGACCAGCGCCAATACTCCTGCCAGCAGGCGCGACGCCTCGATCCGCAGGCCATGAATGTCGAACGTGCCGCCCACCAGATTGTCGGGCAACGAGACGAAATTGGCGGTGAACGCCCAGAACGCCGCATACCGCAGTACCAGCGCAAGGCCGAACGTGCCAAGGATCTGTGCCAGCATCGGCCCCCGGGAGACGTGGCGCATCAAACCCAGATAGACCGCCACACCCAGCACAAACAGCAGCGCCGCCGCGCCGGGAATGAAGAACACCGGCCCCAGATGCAGCAGGCTAAAGGCAAAAAACGCAGCATACATCGCCAACATGACGAAATCGCCATGGGCGAAATTCACCACGTTCATCATGCCCCAGATCAGGGTCAGGCCAGAGGAGAACAGAGCATACACAGCACCCATCAGCAGGCCGCTGACAACCACCTGCAACAAGATCACTCTGTTACGCTCCTATAATCGTGTGCTACGATGATGGAGGATCGTTCAGGTGCGGACAAGCCACTGAATCGAGGTTGTTTCGATACGCTTCGGCCAGTTCGCGATTGGATATGACGGATGGAATACTACAAGAATCTGGCCCTGCGAACGCTGGCATGTGCCGTCTCGACGCTGGCTCTGGCGGGATGCGGTCTGACGCGGTCTCCCCAGCCGGAGGAAGCCCGGGGGCCGCTCCGGGTGGCCGATGTGGCGATGGCGTCCGGCGCGCCCGACCTCGCATTGCGGTTGGCCACGCTGGAGCTGGAACAGCACCCCGGATCGGTTGCCGCGTTGCGCGCCCGCGCCTCGGCTTTGTATGCCCTGAACGCCCAGAGCGAGGCCGAGGCGGCCTATCGCCAGCTTCTGCGGCTCGATCCGGCCGACGCAGCGGCCCAGTTGGGCCTGGGGCGGACCCTGCTGCGTTCCGACCCGGCGGGGGCGGAGGCGGCGTTCCTGGCGGTGCTTGATCGCGAACCGTCCAACGGACCGGCACTGAACGACCTGGGCATCGCCCGCGACCTTCAAGGACGGCATCAGGATGCCCAGCAGGCTTATCGTCAGGCCATGGCGCTGGAGCCGAACGATACCGGGGCCAGAACGAATCTGGATTTGTCGCTGGGTCTGTCGCGGCTGGGGATGAACGCGGTTCCGGTCCAGCAGCCGATGGCGCCGCCGCCGGAGGTTCCGGCCGAACCGCAACGCCCGATCGTGTTCAGGATGGATCGGCGCGATCCGCCGTTGACCAAGCTCGCCGCCGGGCCGCCATCCCCAGCCCCATCCGCGCCCCCCCCAGCTCTGGCCCCCGCTCTGACCCCCGCTTTGGCGGGCGCGGTCGCTCGGATCGACCTTCCGGACTCGGTCCCGGAGCCATCGCCACAACTCCGGACGGCGCTGGCCAGCGCCGCGCCGCAATCCAGCCCCGCCCCGCTGATCGCGGCATCTGCCGTCCTGGCCGACCCGCCGCCTGCCGTCCCGCGGCAGCGTCCTGGCGCGACGGCATTCTACGTCCAGATCGCGGCGCTGGATTCCCCCGATCGCGCGCGGGCGGAGTGGGACCGGTTCCGCCTCAAACTCCCGGACCTGTTCGCCAATATAGCGCCCGATGTGCGCCAGGCACAGGTCAATAACCGCACCTTCTGGCGGCTGCGAACCGGCCAGTTCGACAGCTACGGAGATGCAAGCGCGTTCTGCGCCCGGCTGCGGCAAGCCGGCGCACAGTGCTGGACACCGGCCGCGCGCGGCTGAACCGCCGCCTCAGGCCGCGAACCGGCCCCGCAGGTGCCGCGCCGCGTGGCTGAACGCGCTCTCCCAGTCCGGATCGGCGAACACCGCACCGCCGGACGTGGCGATGCCCATGTCGATCATCGCGTTCTGCAAACAGCCTTCGGAATGGACCAGCATCCCGTCAGGGTCCCGCAGCGTGCCGGAGGTTCCGCCCGTGGCCCCCGGTTCGGACGCCGTCAGGCCCAGCCCGGCCACCGCGAAATGGGCCGCAACCTTGGCCGGATACGGCCGGGGATCGCGGGTCCAGCCCGCGATCGGCTTGCGCAACGCCCGCATGTAGCCGACCTCGAACGCCGTGCCCGCATCCATCTCCGGCGAGCGGCGGAACCCGTCGAGGCAGAACAGCCCGCCGTCCAGTGCGTCCATCAGCGCCATATCCGCCGTCACGATGCGTTCCAGCAGCGCCCGGTCGGGTGCCAGTCCCTCCAGTCCGATCTGGTTGTCCAGCGGGGACACGCCCTGCAATCCCAGTGCGGCGCAGATGCTCTTCATCCGGGCGAACACGGCGCCGGGGTCCGGGTAGAACACCATTGGTCCTGCCAGATAGATGCGGGGCATGCTCATTGGCGGGCGCGCCGGAACGTGGCGGCGGAGACAACCTCGCACCCGGGCAGCGCAAGCCCGCCGGCATCGCGCACCCCGCGCACGTCCAGCCGGCGCAGCCCGGTCAGCGACCGAAGCGGGGACAGGTCGGTCACCCGCGTGTCGCCAAGCTCCAGAACCCGCAGCCTTGACAGCGTCCGCAACGGCGACAAATCGGTCACCCGCGTGCTGGATAATTGCAGACTCTCCAGCGCCCCAAGTCCCGCCAGGACGCCCGGGTCGGTGACATCGGTGCCGCCGAGGTCCAGGCGGGTCAGTGCCGTCAGCCCCGCCAGTGGCGACAGGTCGGCCACCGGGCATCCGGTCAGATAAAGGCTTTGCAGGCCGGTCAGCCCAGCCAGCGGGGCAATGTCGGCCACCGGGGTGAACGACAGGATCAGGCTTTCCAGGTTAGTCAGGCCCGCGAGTGCGGCGATGTCGGCGATGCGGGTCAGCCGAAGGCCCAGCACGCGCAGACCGGTCAGGCCGGCCAGCGGCGTCAGGTCGCGGATCGGGGTTCGGGTCAGGAACAATCGTTCGACCCCGGTCAGACCGGCCAGCGGCGGAAGGTCGGCCAGCGCCATCCGCTCCAGCCGCAGTTCCCGGCCGAACTTGGTCCCCATTACTCCGCCGCCATGCGGGGCGGATCGATCAGGTCGTTCGCGGCGGTCAGATCGACCGACAGCAGCCGCGAGACCCCGCGTTCCTGCATCGTCACACCGTACAGCCGGTCCATCCGCGCCATGGTCAGCGGATGGTGGGTCACCACCAGGAAGCGGGTGCCGGTGTCGCGGACCATGTCTTCCAGCAGCGTGCAGAACCGGTCCACGTTGGCGTCGTCCAGCGGCGCATCGACCTCATCCAGCACACACACCGGGGCTGGATTGCAGCGGAACACCGCGAAGATCAGCGACAGCGCGGTCAGCGCCTGCTCCCCGCCCGACAGCAGCGACAGGGTGGCCAGTTTCTTGCCCGGCGGCTGGGCATAGATTTCCAGCCCGGCTTCCAGCGGATCGTCGGACCCGACCAGCGCCAGATGCGCGCGCCCGCCGCCGAACATGCGGGTGAACAGTTGCTGAAAGTTCCGGTCCACCTCCTGGAACACCTCGGTCAGGCGTTCGCGGCCCTCCCGGTTCAGGTGACCGATGGACCCGCGCAGCTTGGCGATCGCCGTAGTCAGTTCCGCCCGGTCGGTTTCGATGGTCGCGATCTGCTTCTCGACATCGTCGGCTTCCTGTTCGGCGCGCAGGTTCACCGGCCCCATGTCCTCGCGTTCCTTCAACTGCCGTTCCCAGCGCCGCCGAGCCTTGTCCTCGGCTTCGGCGGACAGGTCGCCGGGGGGATCGGGCAGATTCGGATTGGCGCCGAGCCGTTCCAGGATGCGTTCCATGACGGTGCCCCAGGCGTGGTTGGCCTGCTGCACGCCGCCCTCGGCGCGAACCGCATCTTCCCTTCGGCTGGCCAGCGCGGCTTCGGCGGCGCGCAAGGTCCGGTCGGCGTCCGAGGTCTGAGTGACCGCACGGTGCAACGCCTCGGCCGCCCTGCGGTGTTCGGCTTCCGCCGCCGCCAGCACATCCAGCGCTTGTGTCCGGCGTACCGCGATCTCCGCCGGACGGGATTCCAGCGCTTTCAGCCCGTGTTCGGCCTCCGCCAGACGGGCGGTCAGATCGGTGACGCGTTCCGCCGCATCCTTGGCGCGTTCGGCCCAGCCCGCGCGTTCGGCGCCGATGACCCGGCGGCGGTTGGTCCGGGAGGTGTGCTCGCGGGCCAGCGAATCCCGCTCTCCGCGCGCGGACGCTTCCCGCGACCGCGCGGTGGACAATGCGGCGCGGGCGCGATCCACCGTCGCGCGCAGTTCGGCGATATCCGGCAGCGTGGTGTTCGCCGCCCGAACCTCCCCCAGCGCGACGGCAGCCTCGTCCCGCTCGACGGCGATCCGCGCTAATTGGTCATCCGCGGCGGCAAGCCGGGCGGCCGCGGTGGCGGCCTGATTGCGCAGCGTGGACAGGCCGGCGCGCGCCCGTTCCAGCTTCTGCTCCCACTCCCGGCGTGCATTGCGCGCAGCTTGTTCGGCGGTCACGGCCGCCTGGGAGGCTGCTTCGGCAGCGGTACGGACACCACGGGCGGCGGCAGCTTCCGCTTCGGCCACGGCCAGCCGTGTGCGCAGCCCGGCCAGCCGGTTGCGCTGCTGCAACCGCACGGCCGCCTGGGTCGGCGTGCCGGCGCGGATGGTATAGCCGTCCCAACGCCAGATCGCGCCCGCCCGGGAGACCAAAGACTGACCCGGCAGCAAACTGGTCTGGGCATCGATGCCCTGCTGGTCAGTCTCGACCAGCCCGATCTGCGACAAAGCCCGCGCCAGGGCAGGCGGCCCCTGCACGAAACCGGTCAGGCGCGCGGCGCCTTCGGGCAGCGGCGGCGCCGGATCGAACGCCGGCAGTTCCCGCCAGTGCCGCGCGGCACCGGGGTTAAGGGCAGAGGTCAGCTCCTCGCCAAGCACCGCCCCAAGAGCGGCTTCCAGCCCGTCGGCGACGGTCAGGGAGTCGATCATCGGCGGCCAACGCTCCCCGTCCTTGACCGCCAGAACTTCGGCCAGGGCCTGCGACTCGGCAGCCAGCCGTGCGCGGGCCGAGTCGGCGGTC
>JAJZEV010000182.1 GCA_021805665.1 Pseudomonadota bacterium | reverse complement strand
GCGAGGATGGCGCGATAAACCCGGGGTTTTCCTCGTAAAGCTTCAGCAGCCGGTCCTGGAACGCGGACAGGCGGAAGAAGTACGACGGCTCCCTGACCCATTCCACCGGGGCGCCGCTGGGGGCGACCCTGGAGCCATCGGGCCGGGTGGTCAGTTCCCCGTCGTCGTAGAAGGCTTCATCCCGAACCGCATACCAGCCCTCGTAATGGTCCGGGTAGATATCGCCGTTCTTCTCGATCCGCTTCCACAATTCGGCGCAGGAGACCTTGTGCCGCTCCTCGGTCGTGCGGATCCAGTCGTCGTAGGAAATGCCCATGGTGTCGCTCATGGCCCGAAAGTCGGCGGAGACCATGTCGGCGAATGTTTGCGGATCGACGCCCTTGTCGGCGGCGGCCTTTTCAACCTTCTGCCCGTGTTCGTCGGTGCCGGTCAGGAAGAAGACGTCGTAGCCGTCCAGCCGCTTGAAGCGGGCCATCACGTCGGCGGCGATGGAGGTATAGGCGTGGCCGATATGCGGCGCGCCGTTCACATAATAGATCGGGGTCGTGATGAAGCAGGTCTGGGTCATGGGTCTTCTTCAGTTGGTGCCGCCGGACAGCGTTGGAAGCCTTATAGCCGAGGTTTTCCCGCGCCGTCATGGCGGGGGGCGATCGGCGCGCCGGAGAGGCCTGGCCAACCCGGTTCCGGTCGAGACATCAGGATGACGGGTTCCCTAATCGCGGTCGGTCAAATCGCCTTCTTGGTCACCCAGTATCGCCTGGTAATCCCGGCCTCCATAGAAGATGCCCAGTATTGCGACCTGGTTTCCATCCACTACAAAGGCAATCGCGGCGCGCTTGCGATAGTTGGCGATGCGCAGCCCCGGCCTGATATCGCCACGGTCCTGCCCCCGATGGGGCGCCGTGGAGAGGCTTTCGCAGTAGGCGAGGATTCGGCTGGTATAATCCGCCGCGATTTGGGGCGATGCGGCCTTGGCGATATACCGATAGAGATCGAGAAGATGCTCCCGAGCCTCTGGCGCGATGACGATGGTGTAGGTGTTCAAGGTCCGGGCGAGGCCTTGACATGTTCGGCGGCCAGGGCTGTTCGCACCTCATCCGGCGTCAGGCCGCGGGTTGGGTTTGCTTTCAGGGTATCGTAGGCCGGGACAACCTGCTCCCGCAGCCATGTTTCTACGACCCGATCCCGAACCAGAAGGGTTCTCAGGCCGTCGCGGATGACCTCGCTTTCGGTCGCGTATTCTCCTGCCGCAACCTTGGCGCGGACCAGGTCGGCCATTTCGTTGGGAAGGGTAATGCTGAATTGCTGGGTCGAGCGCATCGATGGGGGTCTCCATCAAGTAGGATTCAATCCTACACTATTGTTCAATGGACCTTCAACGCCGCACTGAGCGGGCGGATCGGACTGGATCGATCGGACGCGTTGACAAGGCATGGGGATATCTCATAGATATTCCTGCGCATCGGAGTCAGCGGATGAGCATCGCCACAATCGGACGTTGGGGCAAAAATCTGGCGATCCGATTTCCCAATGAGATCGCCGGTCAGCTTCATCTGCATGAAGGAGATCGGCTGGAGATCGAAGCGGAGGCCGGGCGAATCGTGATCCGTCCCGCCAAGCCGGAATACTCGCTGGACACGATGTTCTCTGGCAAATCCGCGGCCGAGTGGCGCGGCCTGTATGCGGAGTCCTTCGATTGGGGGCCCGATCTCGGCCGCGAAATCGTCGAGGAATGACCGAAACGCCTTGGTTTCCGAACGCGGGGGACCTGATCTGGACGGATTTCGCCCCGACCAAGGGCCGGGAACAATCCGGCCGCCGGCCCGCCTTGGTGGTCTCGTCCCGGGTGTTTACCGAGATGACCGGACTGGCCGTCGTCTGTCCCATTACCTCCCGCGCCAGGCCGTTTCCCACAAGTGTCGTGCTGCCGCAGGGGTTGCCGGTCGCTGGCGAGGTGCTGATCAGCCATATTCGCAGCATCGATACGCTTGCCCGGCCGGTATTCTACGCCGGTGCCTCGGTTGCTCCGACCGTTGCTGACGAGGTGCGCGCGAAGCTGGCGGCGCTGGTGACGATCTAGCGGTTTACAGGTGGGGCGATCTGGTCCGATCCTGTTGCCATGCCGAACGCCCCTGTCCTTCAGTTTCAGATTCACGAGACCTCCGGCGCCGTGACCGCCCTGCCCTTTTCTGCCAGCCGGCTGGTCATCGCCGGGTGGGTTGGGCGCGATGAGGCGTCCTTGCGGCACCATATCCAGGAACTGGCCAGCATCGGCATCGCGCCGCCCAGCCGGACGCCGTTGTTCTATGCCGCGGCGGCGGGGTTGCTGACACAGGAATCGGTCCTGGAGGTGCTGGGCAGCGAAACCTCCGGTGAGGTGGAGCCGCTGCTGATCCTGGCGGACGGGGAGACCTTCGTCGGCGTCGGTTCGGACCATACCGACCGGCAGGCGGAGGCCTGGTCGGTGCCCCATTCCAAACAGTTGTGCGGCAAGCCGGCGGCCCGCGACCTGTGGCGGTTCGGCGATGTCGCGCCGCACTGGGACCGGATCGTGCTGCGGGCCTGGATCCCGGGCGCGTCCGGCGGATGGGAGCTGTATCAGGAAGGCGCGGTGGCCGGTCTGCGGCGCCCGGACGAACTGGCCGCTCTGGCGGGCGGTTTGGCCCCGGGTTCTGCGATGCTGTGCGGCACGCTGGGGGCGATCGGCGGGGTGCGGCCGGCCGCTGGGTTCCGAATGCAGTTGCATGATCCGATTCTGGGCCGGAGCATCGAACACGCTTACCGGGTTGCCGCGCTGCCTGTCGTCAGGTGACACCGCCCAGCATCCCGATCCCGGCGACGATGGCCTGACGTTTGTCCAGGGCGAACCGCTCGGTTTCATCCTGCAGCTTGGTCAGGCCCTGCCAAATCTCCCCCCAGACGTCGATGGGGCGCAGGGACACCAGGCGTTCCTGATCGGGGTCCGCCCTGCCCCGCACGCTGTCGCGCACCGCCGAGGCCACGCCCGCGCGCACCAGATCCATGAAGGTGGAAAACCCGGTCTCACTGCGGCCCAGGAAATCGGCGATCTCATAGCCGCGGGACACCGGCACCGCCGGCAGGTCGGACAGCAGTTTGTCCACCAGCAGCGCGATCTTCAGCCCCTCATCCTCCGCCAGCATCATCGCTCGGCCCGGCGAGCCTTCCGCCATGGTGAGCAGGCGCCCGCGCTCCGCGGCGTCCAGGTCCGGCAGGTATTGACCGAGCAACTGGCCCATCGCTGAGTCGTCCAGCGGCGACAGGCGCAGGCGCCGGCAGCGGCTGCGGATCGTGGGCAACAGACGGCCCGGCGAGGAACACACCAGCAGCAGGATCGCACGCGGCGGCGGTTCCTCCAGGGTCTTCAGCAGGGCGTTGGCGGAGGATGCGTTCATGTCCTCCGCCCCATCGACCACGACCACGCGCCAGCCGCCCTCGGCCGGGGTCAGGGACATGAAGCCGTTGACCTTGCGGACATCCTCGACCGCGATGGCGGTTTTCATGCGCCTGGTCTTCTCGTTCATCATCCGCTCGATCGTCAGCAGATCGGCGTGGGAGTTCGCGGCGACCCGGCGGAACACGGGGTTGGCTGGGTCTAGCGCCAGCGAGTCCCCGGTGGGCTGTCCCGCCAGCAGGCGGCGGGCGAAACGGTAGGCCAGGGTGGCCTTTCCCACACCCTCCGGCCCCGTGATCAGCCAGGCGTGGTGCATCCGGCCGGAGCGGATGGCGTCCAGAATCGTGGCTTCGGCTTCGGGGTGACCGAGCAGAAGTGGGTTGGCGCGGGGGTCTGGGGCGGGCATGGGGGGAGTATAGCGTGGCCGTGGCGGTTCGGGCAGCAGGGGAAACGGCGCGGTTCAGGTGCCGGGGGGGGGATCGGGCTGGGGACGGTCTCATTGGCGTCTCGGTTCCCACCAAATGGGATTTTGGTTCCGTTCTTAGTCATTTCTGTAGGGCGTCAAGCATGATTTAGGCGGCTCGCTCCGCCCCGTTTGCGTTGACCGGGGCCGCGGCGGTGATGGCGGCGTGGTTGTTGGTTTCGGTTGCTTTCGGGGCTTACTGGATCGGCCGGGCGGAGCTGGACGATGAGGGTTTGGATCAGGTGACACCTGGCCTCGGGGGCGAGGACCGCGGCGGGGATAGCTGGGGTTCCATTCAGGGATTTTACGGGAATATAGGAAAATTGTCAAGAATTTGGATGCGGGGACAGTCGTTCCCGTCATGCAGTGGAAAACCGCGACTGCGGTTCTTGTTGCAGCGGCGGAGACGGAATTCATCGCTCCATGACTACAAAAAAACAGAGCGGCCGCGGGAGAATTGAAATCGACCCTTTGGCGATGCCGACCGATCGCGTGGAGAATGGCCAGATAACGGAAGGCAAACCTTCTAAATCAGCCAGAAATCAGCCATGTCCGATACGCCACCGACTTGACCCGCGGTCAGGCATCTTTCGGCGCAAGCTGAACCCGGTTCGAGCGATCGCCGGCCAACCGGCCGATTGTGAATAGCCCATTGGCTGCGTTAGGCTTTCTTATGGATACCGAAAACCAAGTAACGTCTCGTGTCGATAGTGCCTTGGTCATCTTTCAAATCTTCTTTCTTGGTCCAAAAAACTTGTCACCGTTAAAATGGATGAGGTGATCGGGAATGTCTGCAAGCCAGACCTCGGTTTCCCAGGCGATGTTCAGCGCATGCTTTTTGAATTCCGCCATGTCGGGGAATGCGCTCACGTAGACGAGGCTAGCCGGACAGTTTACGAACATCGCTTCAAGTTCCACGATCCGCTTTGGCGACACCGGGCCGTGCGATGTAACTGCTTCTATCAGGAACACCCATTCCCGAACGCGGTCATACAGCACAATGTCCGGCAGCTTGCCGTGGTCGGTCATGGGAACGCCGAGATCGGCCAGAACTTTTGTATTTACCACCAAATCCTTTTTGGCGGTGTCCCCCAGGTATAGTAGTTGAGACCCAATCGCGAACCGCGAGGCAAATTCCTCGATAATCGCCTTCTGCACCTCATTGTGTTTGCCGGGTGAAAGCCGAACTGCCTGCCCATCCGGCAGCAGAATCGGGATGCGCCGTTGCTCACGCTCCGGCGTGTATAGGACCCTCAATGAGCCTTGTTCGGCCAGAAACTTCTGTGCAGCCTTGTCCCAGCGCGCGCCTTTCCCATACACCTTGACCGCTGCAAGCGCGGCCTCGGTGATCGCGTAATGCGCCTTCGGGCTATTGGTCGGCAGGTTCGGCTCAAACGGATTGTAGTCGGCGATGTGGCCTTGCACGAACTGATGCAGCACTTGGCGCCGAAAGGTTTCGCGCGTGTTTGCAGCGTATTCCCTGCCGAATTTCTCCCGAACGGAATCCATGATTCCTTTGGAAACCGTGCAGCGGACGCGCTTGGCTTTCGACCACGAATCATCCGGCCCTAACCCGCACAGTGAAATTAACGTAAGCGCCGACATTTCATTGAATTGGGCCGCGGGAAGACCAAGCGCTTGCAGGATGTCCCTCGCCTCATCGATGCTAGCCATAGGCGGGTATGCTCTCGTTGACCCGGCTGGATCCAGCAAGTTCCATGACAACCGCATTAATCGCGGAGAGATCGCCGCCAAGACCGCGGGCCTGACGACCAATTTCCGTGATAACCGATAAAGCGGGCAGCGGCATTGCCCGCAGTTCGGTCGCGCTCACCTGCGTGTTGCCATTACCAATCCGAAAATAGCTATCGAGCATGGTGCTGCTAAGCAGCGCAGCGATTCCGAAAGCTTCATCCTCGGTCAACGTCCCACCCGGGCGATAAACGTAGTTGAGGTGATTTTCAAGGCCGACCATCGAGGTTGTTCCGGCGTTCGCCAAGTATGGGCCGGCAACAAGCCGCCGTTTTTCTTCCTTAGCACTAAAGCGCCTGAGAAGCACATAATTTCGATTCGGCACCAGAAGCGCGAGCGATTCCGGCGCATGTTTGATATATTCCGGTTTGTGGCGACCCATGGGCCACGTCACACGCATGGGCTGCACATGGTTCATCCATAGCAGCGGCACATGGCTCCCTGGCACCTGACCGGCTTTGTCGATAAACTCCGTGGCGCGGAAGGGAACGACCGGCCCGGTCGATATCCGCAGCCCATAGGCACGAAGCGAACCCGGCCAGCTATCGATCAGGCGGGTCAGATCGTCTTCGGCATCGCTCACTGGCAGGCGCAGGACTTTCTCCTTGGTCGAATAATCGAGAACTGAATCGATACGCACACAACGGCTATCGGCCGAGTCGAGATCGACGACGCCTTTACTGGAGGAAATCGTGATGTCCTCGTGAGGCTTTTTGGTAAGCCAGTTGTCCTGCCGCACACCTTTCAGGATTACATTTTCCTGCAGCACAGCGTCACGGCTAAAGGCATCCCGGCGCGACCCGAATACATGCACCGCGACTGGCCTGATGCATTCGAAAAATCTTTCCCGAAACAGCCGGAAGTAAGGCCCTGACGCAAAGCTGCGCGGCGTGATCGACACGAGATTTCCGCCTTGCTTCAATAAAACGGCGCCGATCGCCATGAACAGGCCATAGATGTTCGGTTGACCGTGTACAACGGTTGCAGCCGCCCGCGCCCGCGGATCGGCCTTATTCAGTTTGAAGTAAGGGGGGTTCAAGATCACCACATCGAAGGCTTCGCTGTCCGGCACCAGCGGCAGGAACCCGCCGACATTGCGAAGCGATTCCGCATGCTCCAGAACAAAATCCCGGCAAATGACCTTAAGAGAAATAACTATTCCCCATTCGGCAGCCCTGGCCTTCAGGCTGTTGAGGACGCCGTTCAGCAATTCAGCCAGTCGGGGATCGATCTCGTAGGCAACCAAATCGATGCGCCGTGGCGGCTTTCGCCGCGAGGCAAGCGCTTCGACTAAAGCGCAGAGCAAAATGCCAGCGCCCGCCGCTGGATCGAGGACCCGGATTGCGTCGCCGGTCGCTGTCACCTGCGCCGCCATGAAATCGGCGACGGCTACAGGTGTGAGGTAGAGGCCGTGATTCTTCCGATGATCGGCATCAACGACTTTCGCATAGGCCACCCCCGCCCGATCAGCCTGGTTTGTTGGGCGCACAGACACCCCCGACCCAATGGCGGTCATTGGTTCGGGTGATCCGGTTTCAGTCTGAGGTCGGTCGAAGTTCATGCGCGGAAACCATCAGTCCGGTCTTTGATATAGCGATCATAGGCGATTCGCCAAGAACAAAAAAAGAACTCACCTTATGGGGCGGAACGGGGGCGTCTTCCGTCAGAAGATTCGCTCATACGGCCAAGCCCTTCCCGGCGGTCTTCGCGTCACAAAGGGTGGACCATCGCCGATGCCCTGGCACACGATGCAGCCGGGATCGCGGAGACCCGAATCAGAAGGATCGTCTGTCTTCGGCGGAAACGGCCTTTTCCTCCGTCGTGTCCGAGCTTGTCGCGGCGAACCGCGCCTCCGCCCGTGTTGGTTTTCCACCGGCCGCTACCGCACCACCGCCAGCACGATTTCCACCGCGATCATCACCACGATGACGATCTCCAGCAGCCCGGAACGGGCGCTGGAAGCCTCGTCATACAGCGCCGTGTAAGTGTCGCGGATGATCGACAGTTTGCGGTCCACGGCGGCGCTGACCGTCGGCACCCGGAACAACTCCAGTGCCGCGGTGTAGATGCGGGCCAGGTACACATCCTCGGTGACCTGCAAGGCATTATCGACTTTTTCGGTCAGTTCGGTGACTTCGGCGACCATCG
>JAJZEV010000120.1 GCA_021805665.1 Pseudomonadota bacterium | reverse complement strand
GAGATCGTCTCGGCCGAAGACCTGGGCGGCGCCGACGTTCATGCCCGCACCTCCGGCGTCGTCGATCATTATGCCCGCAACGACCGCCACGCGCTGTCGATCTGCCGGCGCATCGTCGCCGGGCTGAACCGCGCCAAACCCGCCATCGCGGCGGCGAGAGCCCCCGAACCGCCGAAATACGACCCGGCGGAACTGCGCGGTGTCGTCCCCGTCGATCTGCGCGCGCCCTACGATGTGCGTGAGGTCATCGCCCGTATCGTCGATGGCAGCGACTTCGATGAGTTCAAGAAGCTGTACGGCACCACGCTGGTATGCGGCTTCGCCCACCTGTACGGCTATAAGGTCGGGATCGTCGCCAACAACGGCATCCTGTTCTCGGAATCCTCGTTGAAAGGCGCGCATTTCATCGAGCTGTGCAGCCAGCGCAATATTCCGCTGATCTTCCTGCAAAATATCGCGGGCTTCATGGTGGGCCGCAAATACGAATCCGGCGGCATCGCCAAGGACGGTGCCAAGCTGGTCACCGCCGTGTCCACCACCGCGGTGCCGAAGATCACCATGGTCATCGGCGGCAGCTACGGCGCCGGCAACTATGGCATGTGCGGGCGCGCCTATGATCCGCGCTTTCTCTATATGTGGCCGAACGCCCGGATCTCCGTCATGGGCGGCGAACAGGCGGCCGGGGTGCTGGCCACCGTGCGCAGCGGCTCCGCCGACTGGACGAAAGAGCAGGAGGACGCCTTCAAGGCGCCGATCCGGGCGCAATACGACCAGCAGGGCCATCCTTATTATGCCAGCGCCCGGCTGTGGGACGACGGAATCATCGATCCCGCCGATTCCCGCCGCGTGCTGGGCCTGTCGCTGTCCGCCGCCCTGAATAAACCCCTGCGGGAAACGCGCTTCGGCGTGTTCCGGATGTAGCCGTCATGTTTCGCACCCTGCTGATCGCCAACCGTGGCGAAATCGCCTGCCGCATCGCCCGCACCGGGCGCCGCCTGGGCATCGAAACCATCGCCGTCTATTCGGAGGCAGATGCCAGCGCGCTGCACGTTCAGGCAGCCGACCGAGCGTATCCGATCGGGCCGGCGGCGGTGCGGGAGAGTTATTTGAACATTCCCCGGATCATCGAAACCGCACTGGCGGCCGGGGCCGATGCGATCCATCCCGGCTATGGCTTCCTGTCGGAAAACCCCGCTTTCGCCGAAGCCTGCGCCGCCGCCGGCATTACCTTCGTCGGCCCGCCGCCGTCGGCGATGCGTGCCATGGGGTCTAAATCCGCCGCCAAGGCGCTGATGGAAAAGTCCGCGGTGCCACTGCTGCCGGGCTACCACGGCGATCGTCAGGACTCGGCGTTCCTGGAGGAGCAGGCCACCCGCATTGGCTATCCCGTGGTCATCAAGGCCGTGTCCGGCGGCGGCGGCCGCGGCATGCGTGTTGTCAATGCCCGGGACGAATTCGCCGCCGCGCTCGGTTCGGCCCGCCAGGAAGCCGCTTCGGCCTTTGGCGACGACCGCGTGCTGATCGAACGCTACCTGCAACGCCCCCGCCATATCGAGGTGCAGGTTTTCGCCGACACGATGGGCAACGCGGTGCATCTGTTCGAACGCGACTGCTCCGCCCAGCGTCGCCACCAGAAAGTACTGGAGGAAGCGCCCGCGCCCGGTTTGTCCGAAGCAAGGCGTCAGGAAATGGGCGCCGCCGCCGTGGCCGCCGCGCTGGCGGTTGGCTATGTCGGCGCCGGCACGGTGGAATTCGTCGTCGATGCCGATGGGTTCTTCTTCCTGGAAATGAACACGAGGCTTCAGGTCGAACACCCGGTCACCGAGGCCATCACCGGCTTCGACCTTGTCGAATGGCAGCTTCGCGTCGCGGCCGGCGAAAAGCTCCCGGCCGCACAGTCCGACATCGCCATCCACGGCCACGCGATCGAGGCGCGCATTTACGCCGAGGACCCGGCGCGCGATTTCGCCCCCTCGGTCGGGCGTCTGACGCTGTTCCAAACGCCGCCGGAAACAGACGGCGTGCGCGTCGATACCGGGTTCGCCACCGGCGACACCGTATCCATCCACTACGATGCCATGCTGGCCAAGCTGATCTGCCACGGGCCGACGCGCGCGGCCGCGCTGCGGCGGATGTGGCAAGCCCTCGCCGACTGTTCCGTCGCCGGACTCGCCTCCAACCTCGATCTGCTCGGGCGCATCGTCGCGCACCCCGATTTCGCGGCCGGCGGCATCGACACCGGGTTTATCGCCCGCGAAGCCGGCACCCTGCTGGCACCGCAGGCCGCGCCGCCGCCCGATATCCTGGCAATCGCCGCGCTGGCAGTCCTGACGGAGGAACTGATTCCGGCCAGCGGCGATCCGTGGGATGCCCGCGACCTGTGGTGGCTGAACACCGAACTGGCGCGGGTGCTGGAGTTCACCGACGGCGACAACCGCTATCCGGTAACGGTCGTCCGCGATGGCGACGCATGGCGAATCGGCGATATCGCCGGCACCGCGCAGCCGTTGGGCGCGGGTCGGCTGCGAGTTTCGCTGAACGGCGTACGCATGACCGTCGCCGCGACCGTCGATCGCCACACGGTGACGCTGCGCCATGACGGCCTGACATGGCGGCTGACACTACCCGACCCGATGGCCGCGTCGGACGAGGAGGAAGATTCCGGCGACCGGCTGGTGGCGCCGATTCCCGGTCTTGTGACGCAGGTTCTGGCATCGGCTGGCGACCGGGTTGTCCGCGGTCAGGTCCTGGTGGTGCTGGAGGCGATGAAAACGGTTTTCCGTTTGGCCGCGCTCGCCGATACCGTGGTTACAGAGGTGAACTGCGCCAGCGGAGAGATGGTGCAAGAGGGGCAGATGTTGGTGCGCTTCGGCGATATCGAGGCATGAAATCCGTTTCACGAACTGGCGCCGCTGGTTTATACGCATATATAAGTGTCTATTCGGATGATCGGCGGTCCACAGACCGAATCGTCGTGATCCGTTATTCGGATCGACACCAACTGCGTTCTATAACCATGCTGTCCGCACAAGGTGTTCGGATGCGACTGAAGGATATCCATCATGGCTAAGAAATCACGTTTTGCATTGTTGGCCTTGTCACTGCTCACAATCCCGGCCGGGGCGGCGTTCGCCCAGAACGAAGTGAACGACGGCAGCAAGGCCGCCACGGCACGGACTCATCACACCACTGCCGCGAAGCCCGTGCACCACAAGGCGAAGGTCGCCACCGGGTCAGCGAGCAGCCAAACAGGCAAGTAAACGACGCCCCCGTAATAGGCCGCGTTGAAATAATTCCCCCAATCGGCGCACGGTGCGACCCGGCAGTCACGGCAGCGGCTGCCGTCGTCGGGCCTTTCGCCGATTTCGCCTCGGCCTCTGCGCCGCGTGCGTTAGAGCGGCCTATGGTATCCATCCCGGGCGCCACGGCGATGCCAAGGCGCCCGGGATGACAGGTTGGTAACTCAGGCGGGGACCATCCAACCTATCAGCCGAGTTTGGCGGTTAGTTCCAGCAGCGGCAGTAGAACAGCGTCCCGTTCGGCTGCCAGTTTGGCGATCGACCGTCCGTTTGCCTCGGCCTTCACGCCGTCGATGATCTGGCGGCAATGCGCCTCCGACAGGTCGGGCGTGGTCATCGTCGCCCACCACGATTCGAACACCGGTTTGAACTGCGACAGCATGTGTTCGATGCCACCCTCGCCGCCGCCCAGATGGAACGTCATGTGCGGACCCATGGCCGCCCAGCGTAATCCGGGGCCGGCGCTGATCGCGGTATCCACGTCCTCCACGCTCGCCAGGCCGGTGACAACCGCGCTGACCGCCTCCCGCCACAACGCCGCCTGCAGCCGGTTGGCCAGGTGGCCGGCGGCTTCCTTGCGGATGTGAATCGGCTTCTTGCCGATGTGCTTGTAGAACGCCAGGCACCATTCCACCGTCTCGGGCGCGGTATCGCGGCCGGCGACGACCTCCACCAGCGGAATCAGATGCGGAGGGTTGAACGGGTGCCCAACGGCGAATCGCGCCGCCGAACGGAAGCCCGCCTGCATGTCGGACATGATCAGGCCAGACGTGCTGGATGCCAGGATCGCGTCCGGCCGCAGCGCCCCATCGATTCGCCCATACAGCTCGCGCTTGACCGGCAGCCGTTCGGGGGCATTTTCCTGCACCACCTCGGCCTCCGCCACCGCGGCTTCGGGCGTGGCATGGAACCGCCATGCGTCAGGCGACGCGCCAGCCGTCATCCCCAGCCGCGCCATCGCTGGCCACGCCTCGGCCACATAGCGGCGCACGTAAACCTCGGCTTCCGGCCGCGGATCCCACACATCCACGGCGATTCCGCGCGACAGGAACCATGCCGCCCAGCTTGCGCCGATCGTCCCGGCCCCCAGCACGGCGGCCCGTTTGACTTCTGTCGGTTGCGTCATTCATGTCCTCCTGTATTGAGTCGCCGCGATAGTAGCAGGAGGAAGCGTGACAACAGAAACCGGCCTGCGGTCCACAGCCGACAGTGTGAAGCTGGATTGGGGCGCGGTGGCCGCCTATCTGGCCGCGCACGGCCATCGGTTGGAGACCGATCCGCCGCCGCGCCAGTTCGCCGGCGGTCTGGCGAACCTGAATTACCTGATCCAGATGGACGGCAGGCCCGCCGTACTACGCCGCCCGCCGATGGGCGAGCTGCCTGCCGGCGCGTTCGACATGGCGCGCGAGTTCCGCATCCTGTCGCGCCTGCCGGACGCACTGCCGTTCATCGCCCGCGGCCTGCATTTGTGCGACGACCCGTCGATTATCGGGCAACGCTTCCAGATCATCGAATACCGTCCGGGACTGGTCATCCGCGAGCACCTGCCGCCCGAACTGGCCCATCGGCCGGAGATCGGTGCCCGGCTGTCCACCATGCTGCTGGAAACCATCGCCGCCATCCATGCCGTGGACACCAAGGCGGTCGGCCTGGACGACCTCGGTCGCCCGGACGGTTTCCTGGCCCGTGGCGTGTCCGGCTGGCGCAAACGCGGACTGGCCGCGAAACAGGACGGCACCGATGCGCTGCACCAGGATGTCGGTATGTGGCTTGAACAGCACATCGTCCCCGACGGTCCGCCCGGTTTGCTGCACAACGATTTCAAACTGAACAACATCATCCTGAACCCGGACGACTTCTCCCCCCGGGCGGTGGTGGACTGGGATCAGGGGACTCGCGGCGATCCGCTGTTCGATTTCGCCACGCTGCTCAGCTATTGGATCCACGCCGACGACCCGCCGGCCATGCACGACATGGAACAGATGCCGGCGGTCGAAGCCTGCCTCTGCACCCGTCAGGATGCCGTTGCCGCCTATGCCAGGCTGTCCGGCCGCGACATGTCCGACTTCCGCTTTCACCGCGTGCTGGCGATGTACAAGCTGGCGGTGATCTTTTTGCAACTGGGTTTGCGCTATCGCACGGGCGTGACCCGGGAGCCGCGCTATGCCCCGCTGACCGGTATCGGTACCGGTATTCTGGAATTCACCCACGAAATCGCCCAAGGACGCGCATTCTAATGGATTTCTCCCTGTCCCCCGAATTGCTGGAACTGCAGCAGCGGACCCGAACTTTCATCCATGACAAAATCATTCCGCTGGAAGGCGACGGCCGCCAGACCCACCACGGCCCCACCGAGGAGTTCCGCCGCGAACTGGTCGCCCTGGCCGCGGCGGAGGGGCTTGTCGCACCGCATGTCGGCACCGAATACGGCGGCATGGGCCTGTCCCACGTCGGCAAGGCCGTCGTGTTCGAGGAATCCGGCTACTCCCTGCTGGGCCCGGTCGCGATGCACATCTTCGCCCCGGACGAGGGCAACATGCATCTGCTGGAGGCCGTGGCATCCAAGGAACAGAAGGAACGCTGGCTGCGTCCGCTGGCGTCCGGTGCCACCCGGTCTTGCTTCTGCATGACCGAACCCGCCCCCGGCGCCGGGTCCGACCCCGCGGCACTCAGCACGACGGCGGTGAAGGACGGCAACCACTACGTCATCAACGGCGACAAGTGGTTCATCACCGGGGCCGAGGGTGCCGCTTTCGCCATCATCATGGCCAAGGACGAGGACGGTCGTGCCACCATGTTCCTGGCCGACATGGACACGCCGGGGATCGAGATCGTGCGTCAGATGGACAGCCTGGATCAGGCGTTCGCCGGCGGCCACGCGGTGATGCGGTTCACCAACGTCCGTGTCCCCGCCAGCGATATCCTCGGCGAACCCGGCAAGGGCTTCCGCTACGCCCAGGTGCGGCTCGCACCCGCCCGGTTGACCCACTGCATGCGCTGGCTGGGTGCGGCCAGACGCGCGCACCAGATCGCCACCGATTATGCGCTGCGCCGTGAAGTGTTCGGCTCCAAGCTGATCGGGCACGAAGCGGTCGGGTTCATGCTGGCGGATAACGAGATGGATATCCGCATGAGCCGGCTGTCGATCATGCACACCGCATGGCTGCTGGATCAGGGCGAACGCGGGGGCACCGAATCGTCGATGTCCAAGGTGTTCGTGTCGGAAGCGGTTTGGCGCGTGGTCGATCGCTGCGTCCAGGTGCTGGGCGGGCAGGGCGTGACCGGCGAGACCCTGGTCGCCCGCATCTTCAACGAGGTCCGCGGCTTCCGCATCTACGACGGCCCGTCCGAGGTGCACCGCTGGAGTCTGGCACAACGCATCGCCCGCAACGGAGCAAACTGGTGAGCGATTTCGATCTGACCGGCCGGGTTTGCGTGGTCACCGGCGCCGGCCGTGGCATTGGGCGCGGGATGGCGGAGGGCTTGGCCCGCCATGGCGCCACCGTGGTGCTGAGCGGCCGCACGCGCGCCACGTTGGAGGAAACCGCCGCCGCGATCGGCGAAAAGGCGATCGTGGTGACGGCCGACGTGTCGAAAGAGGCCGACGTGCTGGCGCTGCGCGATGCGGTGCTGGAACAATGCGGCAAGATCGACGTGCTGGTGAACAATGCCGGCGTCAACGCCATCTTCAAGGGCATCGAACGCACGTCATTGCAGGAATGGCAGGACATCATCGACGTCAACCTGACCGGCGTGTTCCTGTGCTGCAAACATATCGGCGGCGCGATCGGGGAGGGCGGGTCGGTCATCAACGTCAGTTCCGTCGCCGGACATGGCGGGTTGCCGCGGTCCACGCCGTACTGCGCCTCGAAGGGCGGGGTCGAGATGTTCACCAAGGCGCTCGCGCTGGACTGGGCTAAGCGCAACGTGCGGGTGAATACGCTGGCACCCGGTTGGGTGGATACCGATCTGACCCACGGCCTGCTGGAACACGATGTTCACGGCAAGCGCCTGCTGGACCGCACACCGCTGGGCCGCTTCGCCAAGCCGCTGGATATGGCTGGCGGCGTGGTGTTCCTGGCGAGCCACGCCTCGGCGTTCATGACCGGTCAGAGTCTGGTGATCGACGGAGGCTGGGGCGCGGAATAGGCCGCCGCAAGCTGTCGCGGCGTATCGGGTATGGCAGCTGGCGATCCGTTCAGGCGGACGCTGGTTGCCAGTGCCCATCCACGAATTCGGCCTCGCCCTCGCCCGGCCATGGCGGCATCGTCACCGCGACCGCCGCCAGCGCGTCCGATCCCAACGCCTTGAATTGAAACGAGACCCCCACCGGAATCGTCAGGCACACCCCGGGCGACAAGGCCACGATCCCGCAATCGGATCGCCACATCTCGCCGGAACCGGCGACGATGTACCAGATTTCCTCCACGGTTCGATGCCGCACCGGCTTTGAAACCGCCCCCGCCGGCAGTCGGAAAT
>JAJZEV010000324.1 GCA_021805665.1 Pseudomonadota bacterium | reverse complement strand
CGGTGGCGAGAATCGTGGCCTGACGGGGGCCTTCGGCCTCCGCCAGCACATAGCCGCCCCTGGCACTGCGGTTCTCGGCACTGTCGGTACGCCACGCCGGCAGCGCCTGGCGCGACAGCACCAGCACGCTGGGGCCGTCCGAACGGCGCACCGCCAGTTCCCAGCATTCGGCCGTTTCCATGGCATCCGCGGGACGGAACACATGCAGGTTGGGCATCGCCCGCAGGCTGGCCAGATGCTCCACCGGCTGATGGGTTGGGCCATCCTCGCCCAACCCGATGCTGTCATGCGTCAGCACATAGATCACCCGCTGGCGCATGATCGCGCACATCCGCAGCGCCGGGCGCAGATAGTCGCTGAACACGAAAAACGTGCCGATATACGGGACGATCCCGCCATGCAGCGCCATGCCGTTCGCCGCCGCGGCCATGCCATGTTCGCGGATGCCGAAATGGATATACCGCCCGCCATAGTTCCCGGCGGAGATCGACGCCATGCCCTTGACCATTGTCAGGTTCGACCCGGTCAGGTCCGCCGAACCGCCGATCAGTTCCGGCATCGCCGGCACCAGCGTTTCCAGGCACCGCTGACTCGCCGCCCGGGTGGCCAGCTTCGGACGGTCGTCGCCGATGCCCAGCTTCAATTCGGCCACCGCCTCATGCCAGTTGTCCGGCATGCGTCCAGCGATCGCGCGTTCGAACTCGGCCCTCTGGTTATGCCGGGCGAGACGCTTCAGCCACGCTCGGCGGGCGGAGGCACCGCGTCCGCCCACGGCCAGCCAGCGATCCTTCAGGTCCTCGGGCACGACGAACGGGGGCTCGTGCCAGCCCAGCAGTTCCTTCGCGCCCGCCGCTTCGTCCGGCCCCAACGGGGACCCATGAACCGCATTGGTGCCAGCCTTGGCCGGCGCGCCCAGCCCGATGACGGTGCGGCAGGCGATCAGCGTGGGCTTCTTGGAACGCACGGCAAACGACAACGCCGCCGCGATCTGCGTCGGGTCGTGGCCATCTACCTGCTTCGTGGCCCAGCCATAGGCGGCGAATCGCTTGGGCACGTCGTCGGAATACGACAGCGCGGTATCGCCGTCGATCGAGACATGGTTGTCGTCGTAAAGGACCACCAGCTTCGACAAAGCCAGATGGCCGGCCAGCGCCGCGGCCTCATGGCTGATGCCTTCCATCAGATCGCCGTCGGAGCAAATGACCCAGGTGCGGTGATCGACCAGCGACTTGCCAAACCGGGCGGCCATGTTGCGTTCGGCGATGGCCATGCCGACGGCGGTGGCCAGACCCTGCCCCAGCGGGCCGGTCGTGGTTTCGATCGCCGGATGCTCGCCGTATTCCGGGTGGCCGGCGGCGGGCGAGTGCAACTGGCGGAAATTGCGGATGTCGTCGATCGACAGCCCGTCGTAGCCGGTCAGGTAGATCAGCGCGTACAGCAGCATCGATCCGTGACCGGCCGACAGCACGAACCGGTCGCGGTCGGGCCAGTGCGGATCGGCGGCATCGAATTTGTGAAACCGGCTCCATAGTGCGGTGGCGACGTCGGCCATGCCCATCGGCAGACCGGGATGGCCCGACTTCGATCGCTCCGTGGCGTCGATCGCCAGCGCCCGGATCGCGTCGGCCATGCGGCGCGCGGGCGTCATCGGGCGCGCCAGGATTTCGGCCTGGCGCACAAGGGCTGGACGGTCGGATGACAACTCGGCGGCAGCGGCCATGCGGACTCCTTGGACCGGCGCTATAGGCGGCGCCGGCTATGGCGGCAACCCCGGTCAGCGCGAGGCCCGCGCCAGGAACGGGGCGGTGGCGGACGGGTTGCGCTGGGCGCAATGCCGCGCGATGGATTATCGTCAAAACCCCGGCATTGGATGGACCTGGATGCACCCTCTGTTCGTCGGCAGCGACATCTACCGCAACCCAAGCTACGGGCCGAAGCATCCGCTTGCCGTGCCTCGGGTATCGGTCGCCATCGATTTGTGCCGGACGCTGGGGTGGCTGCCGGACAGCGTGTATCGCGAGGCCCCGATGGCGACCGACGCCGAACTGATCCGGTTCCACGATCCCGACTATATCGCCGCACTGAAGCAGGCCGAACGCGACCAGGCGGTCAACGAACAGGTTCGCGGCCGGTTCAAGATCGGCGCAGAGGGGAATCCGGTTTATCCTCAGGTGTTCCGCCGCCCCGCCGTATCCGCCGGCGGCGTCATGCTGGCGGCGAGACTCGCGGCCGAGGGGCGGATCGTGCATTGCCCCGGCGGCGGCACCCATCATGGCCGGCCGGATCGGGCGTCGGGGTTCTGTTTCCTGAACGATCCGGTGCTGGGGCTGCTGACCTGGCTGGACCTGGGGCTGGACAATATCGTGTACCTGGACATCGACGCACACCACGGCGACGGGGTGCAGGACGCGTTCCATGACGATCCCCGGGTGCTGACCATCAGCCTGCACGAAGCCGGGCGCTGGCCGTTTACCGGCGCCGCGGCCGATCGTGCCGGCGGCGCGGCGCTGAACATCCCCCTGCCGGCGGCCTGTAACGACTCGGAGTTCGACCACGCGATACAGCAGGCGGTGCTGCCGGCCATCGACGCCCGCCAGCCACAGGCTATCATGTTGCAGGCCGGGGCCGATGGGCTGGAGGAAGACCCGCTGGCGAAGCTGTCCTTGTCCAACAACACGCATCGTTCGGTGGTTCAGGCGCTGATGGACCGCACGCGGTGTCTGGTCGTACTCGGCGGCGGCGGCTACAACCCGTGGACTGTCGGCCGCTGCTGGGCCTTGATCTGGGGCACCTTGAACAACCGCACCATCCCCGAAACCCTGCCGCCAAGCGCCGAGGCCGGGCTGCGCGCGCTCCGCCTGGACCGGGCGATCGGGCGCAATCCCCCGGCGCATTGGTTTACCACCCTGCTCGACCAGCCCCGCACCGGGCCGGTTCGCGACGAAGTCCGGCATCTTACCAAGGAAATCCTGTCTCGATGAAACGGCGTTATCTGCTGGCGTTCGCCACCCTGTTGTCCGTCCCTGCCCCGCTGTTCTCCACGGCCCGGGCGCAGGCGCCGGAACCCACCGGCCCGCAGGCCGAACTGCCCAAGGAAAAGCTGGCGATCGTCGGCCATGGCGGCCCCGAACACGTCTTTAACGTCGAGATGGCGGTAAAGCCGGAGCAGCAGACCACCGGGGAGATGTTCCGCACCAGCGTGCCGGAAGACGGCGGCATGCTGTTCGACTGGGGCTTCCCACGCGAGTCGCAAATGTGGATGCGTAACACGCTGGTGCCGCTGGACATGGTGTTCATCAACGCAGACGGCACGATCCGCGCCATCGCGGAGAACACCACACCGCGCAGCCTGGCGGTGATCGACAGCCGGGGACCGGTGCGCGCGACTCTGGAACTAGCGGGAGGAACGACTGAGAAGCTGGATATCCGGGTCGGCGATACGGTGAAGCAGGCGCTGTTCGGCAACGCGCCTTAACGCTGACGGCGAGCCGCCCGGCCGTTCGGATTACCGCTTGAATCCGCGACGCTGCCCCGGCTGCTTCCGATCAAGCCGGCCCCGGGGGTTTGCCAGCTTCTTCCCCACCGCAGAGCCATGTCGATGGCCTGCCGACATTCCACCTGCGCGACGCCCGCGGCGGGCCGCCATCGAACGGATTCGCGGCCGGCGCCTATCGATCCTGCATCGGCGGCAGCAAGGCCGCGGCATAAGCCGCCGGGTTGGAGATCAGTTGCCGGGCGGCTTCGAGGTCCGCGGCCCGGGCTTCGGCGGCGGGACAGGGGGCTCGGATTTCCAGCACCTCCGACGCCGGTACAGGCAAACGCGCCGCCCTGGACCGCTTGATCGCATCGGCCATTGGCTGAAACCCGGTGGACAGCGATGCCAACTGCCGGCTCAACGCATCCTGGCCCAGGCTGGTGCAGATTTGCGGCAGAATCCCAAGACCCTGGATGGGCCACCCCAGGGGGGCGAGCGTCTGGCTCCAGGTCACGAACAACTCGCCGCCGTCGGGCAGCGGATCGATGGTCTGCACCATCCCCTTCCCGACCGTCTCGCTTCCCACCACCACCGCCCGGCCGCGATCGGCCAGTGCGGCCGCCAGTATTTCCGCGGCACTGGCGGTCCGGCCATCGACCAGGATCACCAGCGGCACATTTTCGGCCAGTTCACCCTCGGTGGAGCGCCACACATTCATCGAGTCAGGATCGCGTCCGATGGTTGTCGCCACCAGCCCGGCCGGCAGAAATGCGTCGGCCGCGATCACCGCCTGACGCAACAGCCCGCCGCGATTGTCGCGCAAATCCAGCACGATGCCGTCCACCGGATGCGGTTCCGACAGGGCATCCTGCACCGACAGGGCCAGGTGCGTGGCCGTGCTGGCACTAAAGCCGCTGATCCGCAGTACCAGCACATCGGCGAAGCGCTGGGCGAACACAGTCTCCGGCGGCACCATGGCGCGCACAAGCTGGGCGTCGCGGGTCCGCCCGTCCCGCCCGCGCCACGACAGCGTCACCGCCGACCCCTCGGCGCCCGCCAGCAGGGCGGAGATCGTCACCGGGTCCTGATCCAGGGTACGCTGGCCATCGACCGCAGCCAGGATATCGCCTTCGCGGATTCCCGCGATCGCGGCGGGGCTGTCGCGCACGACAGAGCGGACTTCGATCAGCGCGCCGTTCTGCCCCAACGTCATGCCAAGGCCCGCCGATCCGCCGCGGCGGGCGCGGTCCTCCCGGGCTTCGACGGGCGCGATATAGCGGGAGTACGGGTCCAGCCGGCCCAGCATCTGGTCGAAAAAGGCCTGAACGATCGCCGGCATCCCTGCCCGGCGCACAGCCGCGGAGACCGGAATGCAGGCTTCGGTGATGGCCACGGCGACCCCGGCCCAGGCAGCGGGCGTATCTTCCCCTGGCACCGCGATGTCGGCTTCGACCCGGTCCTGGCGAACCAGCCGTACATGCGCATCCCTGGACATGACCCGCACACTGGGGTCCAGGACGGTCAGTCCCTGAAGCCCCCACAGCGTCAATGTCGGGATGGCAACCGGATCGAGTATCCGCGGGGCAATGAACGTCAGCGCCTCGGTATAGATGGCGGTCATGCTGGTTCGGTCGAACCGGCCACCGGCCGCCGTCTCCGCCCGGGCGGTCCCAACGGCGCACAGTATCAGAAGGAGGCCGATTCGGATCACCGCCGACGCGACCGCTTCCCCGAAGGAACCGGACGCGCCCGGCCGCTATCGCTTTCCAGAACATGGAACACCATGCCGCCCGTTACCGCATTGGCTTCGGACAACAGCACGTCCACCTCCTGTGCCAATCGGAACACCTTCTGCGTACGCCGGCCAGTCAGGGTCTGCTCCCGCTCATCATAATGCCAATAATCGTCCGGTAAGGTCGCAAACGGCACAATACCCGTGGCACCCGTGTCTGTAACAGTCACGAACAGACCGAAACGTGTCACACCTGATATGCGTGCAGCGAAACGCCCGCCGACCTTGGCAGACATGAAAGCGGTCAGATAGCGGTCGATCGCATCGCGTTCGGCCTGCTGGGCACGCCGTTCGGTCTGGGTTATGCGGTCGCCGATTTCCGGAAATTCCGAGACCTGATCGTCGGAAATGCCGTCCCGCCCAAGCTTGAGACCTTTGATGAGGGCACGGTGGACGAGCAGGTCGGCGTAGCGGCGGATCGGGCTGGTGAAGTGGGCATAACGGGGCAGCGCGAGGCCGAAATGGCCGATATTGTCCGGGCTGTAAGCGGCCTGCGACTGGCTGCGCAATATTGTCTCGCTGATGAGTTGCGACTCGGGCGTATCGGCGAAGCGGCGCAGCACCCGGTCGAAATCGCGCGGATGAAGTTGATTTCCTGCCGGCAACGACACACCCAGCGTCGATAAAAACCCGCGCAGCGCTTCCAGCTTTTCATCCGATGGCGGCGCATGGACGCGATACATGCACGGTTTGTGCAGCCGTTCCAGTTCCTCGGCGGCGGCGACATTCGCCAGTACCATGAACTCCTCGATCAGGCGGTGGCTGTCCAACCGGGGGCGCGGCGCGACGCTGGCCACATGCCCGCGTTCGTCCAGCACGACCTTGCGTTCGGGCAGATCGAGATCGAGCGTCCCGCGCTCGATCCTCGCGGCGAGCAACGCCCGGTAGGCGGCGTAGAGATGCACCAACGGCAGTCCGGGGATCGTTTCGTGCGCATCCTCGGCCGCCTGAACGTCCTCATACGTCATGCGCGCGGCGCTGCGCATCAGGCCGCGTCCGAAACGATGGGCGGTTTTCCGTCCGGAACGGTCCACATGCATTTCCACGAACAGACAGCCACGGTCTTCGTGCGGACGCAGGCTGCACCAGCCGTTCGACAGGGCCTCCGGCAGCATCGGCACCACCCGGTCGGGGAAATAGACGCTGTTGCCGCGCATCCCCGCCGAGCGGTCCAGTTCGGAGCCTGGTTTCACGTAATATGCGACATCGGCGATGGCGACGATCAGGCGGAAGCCACCCGCCGACTCCGGATCGGGTTCGGCGAACACCGCATCGTCGAAATCGCGGGCGTCGGCACCGTCGATGGTGATCAGCGGCACATCGCGCAGATCGGTGCGGCTGCCCAGTTTGACGCCGCGGGCCTTTTGCGCCTCCGCCAGCGCGGCTTCGGGGAATGTTTGGGGGATATCGTGGGTGTGGATGGCGATCAGGCTGATCGAGCGGGCGTCGCCCAACTTGCCCAGGCGTTCCAGCACGCGGGCCGGCTTCAGACCCAGGTGCTGGTGCTGCGCGACGGGCTCGCCCAGCACGATTTCATCCGGTTCGGCGCCTTTGTCCTGCCCCGGCGGCACCAACCATTCGGCCTTCGACCGGCGATCCGTCGGCACGATCCGGTTTTCGTTACGAACCCGCTTGAATACACCTAAGATCCGGCCCGGAGTTTCGCTGACCCGGCGCAAGGTGCGGGCATCGTAGCGCCCCGGCCCCATGGGCTTCAGCCGAACCAGCACCCGTTCCCCCGGCGCCAGGGCCGGCGCGCCGTCGCGTTCCGGCTGCAGGACGATCAGCGGCGGCTGACCGGCGGAGCGTTCCCAGTCCACCGGGCGGGCGATTGCGTCACCATCCCGGTCGGTGCCGGTGATCTGGACGATGGCTGTTTCCGGCAACCGAATGCCAAGGCCACGGGCCGGAGGCCGAGGGGGAGGCTTGCCCTTGGAAACCGGCTTGCCCTTGGACTTAACGCGTTTAACCACTGTTTGCGCGACCGCGATATCAATAGGCTTCATACTGCCACGGGTATCGGGCCGGTGCTACAACAGCGCGGTTCCACCCGTCGGGGGGGGCCGGCGGCGGCGCTGTTCGGCCTGCCGCGTTGCCAAACTATCGCAATCTCTGAACCGTATAGTCGGCGACACCGCATAACGCCCGGCGCACCGGGCTGTCGGGGAACACGGTCAGCGCCTGTTTCGCCTCTTGGACGAAACGCTGGGCGCGATCCAACGTCACCCCGATCGCGCCATGGCTGGTGATCAGGGTCATCGCATGGTCCAGGTCGGAGTCGGTCTGGTCCAGTTGTTCGACAGTGCGGCGCCAGAATGCCTGTTCAGCTTCATCGCCGGCCAGATAGGCGGTCAGGACCGGCAGCGTGATCTTGCCCTCGCGGAAATCGTCGCCGACCGTCTTGCCCAACTTGGCCTGATCGGCAACGTAGTCCAACGCATCATCCACCAGTTGGAAGGCGATCCCCAGTTTCATGCCGTATTCGGCCAGCGCGGCTTCCTCGGCGTCGGGGCGGTTCGCCACGACCGCGCCAATCTGGCAGGCGGCGGCGAATAAGGCAGCGGTCTTGC